>NZ_CP108568.1:3667083-3979166 GCF_036010485.1 Streptomyces sp. NBC_01198 | reverse complement strand
GTGCCGGGTTCGGGGCGGTGGTCGGGGTGGTGCTCTTCTTCTGTGTCGTGCCGGTCTTGGTGGTGGAGCCGGCTGACGCCTTGCCGACGGGGGTGCTGGCTGAGCCGCCCGTCGCAGCGCCGCTCGCCGCCACCTCGTCCTGGGCCTTCTTCGCCGCGGCGGCGGCCTGGGCCGCGGCCGTGTTGGCGTCGGCGACCTTCTTGCACACCGAGGCCTGCTTGGCGAGCTCGTCGGCCTTCTCGTTGGCCTGGCCGAGGCTGCTCAGTGCGATGGTGCTCCTGACCTGGTCGCGCTGATACGACGGCAGGTACTTGAGTTCGATATCGGTTCGGTCCTTGTGCACCTTCGACAGGTCGATCCAGGCCAGCTTCTGGTCGATGCCCTGGTAGACGGCGACATGGTCGTCCTTGGCCCCGACGTAGTACTGCGTCTGCGTCCAGGCGTAGCCCGCGTACAGGCCGCCGGCCACCACCGCGAGGACGGCGACGCCGATCAGCGTGCGCTTGGGCCACCGGCGGGCGGCGCCCGCCTTGTCGAAGTCGGCGTCGTCGTGGCCGCCGAAGCTGCCCAGCGGGACGCCTGCGGCACCCGGGACCGGGTCGCCGCTGCCGGGCGGGCCGAAGGAGCCGGCCGGACCCGTCTGCTGCGGCGGCGGCGTACGGCCCAGCTCGGCCGCGCGGCCGGCCGGGGTCTGCAGGTGGCGGGCGTCGCTGAGCGGCAGCTGCGTGTCGGCGACCGCGCCGACCACCACGGGGGTGTCGTTGAGCTGCGCGGCCAGCGTGTCACCGTCGTCGGTGTCCAGGACGTCGGCGACGATGCAGGTGATGTTGTCGGGGCCGCCGCCGCGCAGCGCGAGCTGGATCAGCTCCTGCACGGTCTCGTGCGGCGCCTGGTAGCCGGCCAGGGTGTCTTCCAGCGTCTGGTGGCTGACCACCCCTGACAGGCCGTCGGAGCAGATCAGGTAGCGGTCGCCGACCCGGACCTCGCGGATGGACAGGTCGGGTTCGACCCGCTCGCCACTGCCCAGCGCGCGCATCAGCAGGGAGCGCTGCGGGTGGGTGGTGGCCTCCTCCTCGGTGATCCGGCCCTCGTCCACCAGCCGCTGCACCCAGGTGTGGTCCTGGGTGATCTGGGTCAGCACGCCGTCGCGCAGCAGATACGCGCGCGAGTCGCCGACATGCACCAGGCCGAGCCGCTGGCCTGTCCACAGCAGGGCGGTGAGCGTGGTGCCCATGCCCTCCAGCTGCGGGTCCTCCTGGACCATCTGCAGCAGCTGGTCGTTGGCCCGCTGCACGGCCGTACCCAGCGACGTGAGGATGTCGGAACCGGGAATGTCGTCGTCAAGCGTGACAATGGTGGAGATCACCTCGGAGGAGGCGACCTCGCCGGCGGCCTGGCCGCCCATGCCGTCGGCGATCGCGAGCAGACGCGGGCCGGCGTAGCCGGAGTCCTCGTTCCCCTCGCGGATCATGCCCTTGTGCGAACCGGCGGCGAAACGCAGGCTCAGAGACATGCGCACCTCCCCCGTCGGCTCCGGGTACATCCGCACGCTGCCCACCCTCTCGCTCGCGCGTCGTGGCTCCGCTCGCCCATTGTGCGACTACTTCCGCAGCTCGATGACGGTCTTGCCGATGCGGATCGGCGCACCCAGCGGGACCGGGGTCGGCGTGGTCAGCCGGTTCCGGTCGAGATAGGTGCCGTTCGTGGATCCGAGGTCCTCGACGATCCACTGGCCGTCGCGGTCCGGGTAGATCCTGGCATGCCGGCTGGACGCGTAGTCGTCATCGAGGACAATCGTCGAGTCATGCGCCCGGCCGAGCGTGATGGTCTGGCCCTGCAGCGCCACCGTGGTGCCGGCCAGCGACCCCTCGGCGACCACCAGTTTGGTGGGCGCGCCGCGGCGCTGGCGGCTGTTCTGCGCGGGTTGCTGGGCACGCCTGTCCTGCGCCGCGGCCTGCTGGCGCTGCTGCGGCGGGCGGGCTGCGGTCTCACCGCGGCGCCCAGCGCGCTGGGTCACCCGCGTTCCGAACAGGTCGCTGCGGATGACCTGCACCGCGACGATCACGAACAGCCACAGAACGGCGAGGAAACCCAACCGCATGACCGTCAGGGTCAGCTCTGACATTGGCCCCGCTTCACCCTTCGGCTTGCCGGTAGACGATGGTGGTGCTCCCCACGACAATGCGGGAGCCGTCGCGGAGCGTAGCGCGCGTGGTGTGCTGCCCGTCCACCACAATGCCGTTTGTCGATCCCAGGTCCTGCACGAGGGACGGTGTGCCGACGCGGATCTCGCAGTGTTTGCGTGATACGCCCGGATCGTCCACCCGCACGTCGGCCTCGGTGGAGCGGCCGAGGACCAGGGAGCCCCTGGTGATCTGGTGCCGGGTGCCGTTGATCTCGATCCAGCGCCGGGCGCCGGCCGCGGCGGAGCCGGCCGCTGCGCCGGTGCCGGGCAGCCGGGTGACGCCGGCCGGCGGCCGGCTTCCCGCGGGCGGCGGTGCGGCGGGCATCGGCGGCGGCGCCGACGGGCGCGGGCCGCCGGCCGCCGGGAAGGGGGTGCGGGGGGCCGACTGCTGGTAGCCCTGCGGAGCCTGCGCCGCTTGCGGATACGGCGACTGCGGGGCTCGCTGCGCCGGCTGGCCCTGCTGCTGGCCCTGCGGGAACTGCGGCTGTTGGGACTCGCTGGACGCCAGGGTGCGGCTGCGGACCCGGTACAGCCCCGTGTCGAGGTCGGCGGCCCGCTCCAGGTGCACCTTGATGGTGCCCATGAACGTGTAGCGCTGCTGCTTGGCGTAGTCGCGGACCATCCCGGCCAGTTCGTCGCCCAGTTGCACCGCGTACGGGCTCAGCCGCTCGAAGTCCGGGGTGCTCAGTTCGACGATGAAGTCGTTGGGCACCACCGTGCGGTCGCGGTTCCAGATGGTGGCGTTGTTGTCGCACTCGCGCTGCAGCGCGCCCGCGATCTCGACGGGTTGCACCTCGCTCTTGAACACCTTGGCGAAGGTGCCGTTCACCATGCCTTCCAGCCGCTGCTCAAAGCGCTTCAGTACTCCCACGGGGCACCTCCCTCCTCGGGGCCTTCCACCGAGTCGAATCCGATACTGCTTACTGATCGTATCCACGCGCGGGAAAAACCTGTGGTTCCCCGAACGCCCTGGACAGGCCAGTGTCAACCCTCACACCGGCCGTGCTTCCCCTCCCGGTGTCCACTGCGATGGTAGATGCGACCCCGTGCGCGGTGTTCCCAGTGTCGCGCACCGCCGGGCAGGTCCGCGCCGACTCCCCGCATCCCGTCTGCCCACCATTGCGCACCCCTCTCCTCTGCTTCCCAGCCGGGTTGCGTCCAGGCCGAACAGATGTGATTCCACCCCGTACCCCGTGCTAATCTTCTGCATGTCGGAAGGCACTCCCACCTCACCGGACCGAGCAGTCCACCGGATGTGTGAGAATCGAACGGCAGCACCCATGCGCGGGTGGCGGAATAGGCAGACGCGCTGGATTCAGGTTCCAGTGCCCGAAAGGGCGTGGGGGTTCAACTCCCCCCTCGCGCACAAACAACGGTTGGCGAAGTGGCAGAGCAGCACGCTGCCAGGCCGGCTTCGAGGACCCCCGCTCCGGATCACTCCGGAGCGGGGGTTCTTTCGTGACGGGGGTCCTTCGTGGCGGTCGCGCCGACGTCCGGCCGGCCACCCGGAGCCAGGCGAGACCCTGCGCAGGGTGTTCTTCCCGGGCGTCCTCACTCCGGTGGAGTCGCTCCCCCCCTCCCAGTCTCGAAGCGGCCCGCGCCGCCGAGGAGCCTGCCGCACGGGAGCGGTGGGCCGGGGGGCAGGTCGCCGGGCTCGGCTGATCGCCGCGCGGCCGGACGCGAAGGGTGGCAGCTCTTCGGGAACAGGGGCAGGGTGGTGTCCGTTGGAGTCATTGGGCAAAGGAATCGTCAAGTGGCGCGGCCCGCGCCGGATTGAGCAGGGAGATCCACCATGGGTGTCAGCCTCTCCAAGGGCGGCAATGTCTCACTGACGAAGGAGGCCCCCGGATTGACGGCGGTCACCGTCGGCCTGGGCTGGGACGTTCGCACGACCACCGGTACGGACTTCGACCTCGACGCGAGCGCACTGCTGCTCGACGCCACGGGCAAGGTCGTCTCGGACAAGCACTTCGTGTTCTTCAACAACCTCAAGAGCCCCGACGGCTCGGTCGAGCACACCGGTGACAACCTCACCGGTGAGGGCGAGGGCGACGACGAGGCGATCAAGGTCAACCTGGCCGGAGTGCCCGTCGAGGTGGACAAGATCGTCTTCCCGGTCTCCATCTACGACGGCGAGACCCGCCAGCAGAGCTTCGGCCAGGTGCGCAACGCGTTCATCCGCGTCGTCAACCAGGCGGGCGGCACCGAGATCGCCCGCTACGACCTGACCGAGGACGCCTCGACGGAGACCGCGATGGTCTTCGGCGAGCTGTACCGCAGCGGGGCGGAGTGGAAGTTCCGCGCTGTCGGCCAGGGCTACGCCTCCGGCCTGCGCGGCATCGCTCAGGACTTCGGCGTCAACCTCTGACGCCTGGTCCGCGTCCGTGAGTCCCCGTCCGCCACCGTGCTGGCCCGGCGGGCGGGACCCACGGCCCAGGGCTGCCCGCACGCGCCTCGCCGCGGCTCATGCCTGGGCCGCGGCGTCCGTGTTGTAGCGGACCAGATAGCGGGCGAAGCGCTCCAGGTCCGCCGGTTCCCAGGCGGCCAGCCGCGCCTGGACGGACTCCTGGCGGCGGGCCCGGGCCGTGGCGAGGATCTCGATGCCGCCCGGCGCCAGGTGCAGCACCTGCACGCGGTGGTCGGTCTCGTCCACCCGCCGTTCGATGAAGCCGAGCCGCTCCAGCGAGGCCACCTGCCGGCTGACGGTGGACTTGTCCAGCAGGTAGTGGGCGGCCAGATCGGTCGCCCTGCAGCCCTGCTGCTCCTCCAGGTGCGCCAGGATCGTGTAGGCCACCAGCGACAGCTCGGGGTGCATCCGGGCGGCGCTCGCCCGCGCCCGGCGGGCGAAGGCGGTCAGCTCCCGCTGCACGACGTCGAGGGACGACTCCCGTGCGCTCATGGCTGCGACTCCTCACACCGGTTCTCGGTCGGCCGGAGCCGGCGACCACCTGCGGAAACGTTGTGTTGTAGAGTGCAACGATATCATTTGGGCAGCGGGAGTTCGAACCACACGACCTTGCCGACCGCCTTGCGGCTGGTCCCCCACCGGCTTGACATGTGCGACACCAGCGCGAGGCCGCGCCCGCGGACGTCGTCGGCGTCCGCGCGCTGCAACTGCGGCAGGTTGTGGTTGTCGTCGCTGACCTCCACCAGCAGCTTGCCGACGCGCATCAGCCGGAGTTCCACCTCGTAGGAGGCGGCCCGGATGGCGTTGGTGACCAGCTCGCTGACCAGCAGCTCCGTGGTGTCGCTGAGCCGGTCCAGGCCCCAGGCGGCGAGCTGCCGCCGGGTCAGGTCACGGGCCCGCGCCACCTCGCAGTCCTCGACCCGCAGCTGCCACTTCACCACGTCCTGCGGTGCGACGCCCTCGAAGCGTGCGACGAGCAGGGCCACGTCGTCGCGCCGGTCCTCGGAGTGCACCCGGCTGAGGATCTGCGCGCACACATCCTCCGGGGTCTGCTGAGGCTCGATCACATGGGCGCACAGGGCGGCGAGTCCGGCGTCTATGCCCTGCCCGCGCACCTCCACCAGCCCGTCGGTGCACAGCACCAGCCAGCTGCCGTCGGGCGCCGGGATCTCCACCGTCTCGAACGGCACCCCGCCCACCCCGATCGGCGCGCCACCGGGAATCTGCAACAGCTCGCCCCGCCCGTCGTGCCCGGCGAGCACCGGCGGGATATGGCCGGCGTTGGCGAGCGTCAGGGTGCGGTGGATCGGGTCGTAGACGGCGTAGACGCAGGTGGCGAGGTGGTCGGTGCCGAGCCGCTGGGCCAGGTTGTCCAGATGGCGCAGCAGCTGGGCGGGCGGCAGGTCGAGCCCGGCCATGGTGATGACCGCCGTGCGGAACTGGCCCATGACGGCCGCGGCCTGCAGCCCGTGCCCCATCACGTCGCCGACGATCAGCGCGACCCTGCCTCCAGGCAGCTGGATCGCGTCGAACCAGTCGCCGCCGACCTGCGCCTGGCGGTCGCCCGGCATGTAGTGGTGCGCGATGCGCACCCCGGGGATGCGGGGCGGCCGGGTCGGCATCATCGAGCGCTGGAGGGTGGCCGCCGCGCGCGACTCCAGCCGGTGCAGCCGGGCGTTGTCCAGGTGGACCGCGCCGCGGGCGGCGACCTCGGCGGCGGTGGCGGCGTCGCGGGCGTCGAAGGGGCGGCGGCCTGGACCGCGTACGAAGCACACCCGGCCGAGCACCGTGCCGCGCGCGGTGAGCGGCGCGAGGATCAGCGAATGGCCGGCCAGCAGCCGGCCCAGCGCAGGAACGCCCAGGTCGGCGGCGACGTCGGGGGCCAGCGCGGCGTCGATGACCGGCAGCAGGAGCGGGTCGCCGAGCCGCGGCATCGCGTCCTGCGCGGCCAGCGTCAGCAGTTCGCCCTCGGGCAGCGCGGTCTCCCAGTAGGCCTGCGGGCCTGACCGGTCGGTGATCGCGACCCGGCGGACCAGCACCGTGTCGGCGACCCGGTCGTCCTTGGGCGGATCGGTGTCGGAGAAGAGCTGGTCCACCACCAGCACGGTGGCCAGGTCCGCGAAGCGCGGCACGGTGACCGCGCACAACTCGCGTGCGGTGGTGTGCAGGTCGAGGGTGGAGCCGACCACCGATCCGGTCTCGCGCAGCAGCGACAGCTGCTCGTCCAGCGCGCTGCCAGGCAGCGGGCTGCCGTGTCCTGCCCCGGCGGCGGGTCCGGCGCCGGCTGCCGGGTCCTGCCGGGCCGCAGCCGGCGGGGCGTATGGGGTGTAGGTGCCGGAGGAGGGGAACGGGACAGCGGTCAGGGCGGACGCGCTTGAACGGTCGCCACTGTGGGTAGTCACATCATTGCGGGGAGTAGGGTGGTCTGACGGTACGGCAGGCCCGGCGGCAGGGCAGGGCGTTGCCGCAGGACGAGGACCGGGCAGCAGTTCGCGGCGCGCGGAGCGGTCGGTGCGGGCCGCGGCGGCGACCTGGGCGTAGTCCTGCGGGGTGACGGGCAGCCGGACGCTGCCCTCCACCTCCAGGGCAGGGTGCCCGAGCGGGGCGATCTGCCGCACGATGCGGTCCAGCCGTCCCGGGCTGACGCCGGGCAGCACGGTGCCGAACCGCGCGGTCAGCGCGTGGCCCTGAGCCGGATCGGGGACGGGGCACAGCACGGCGGCGATGGCGATGTCCTGGCGCTGCGGCCCTTCGGCGGTGTACGGCAGCAGCCGGCCGCCCACCGCGATCCGCAGGCTGCCGGTGCGCAGCGGCCTGGCGTGCGTGGCGATGGCGAGCAGGCTGCGCCCGCCGGGCTCGGCTATCCGGTAGGTCCACCACAGCACGTCCTTGACCGTGCCGTCCCGGTCGGTGGCGGCCAGCGCCCCCGCCCAGGCGGAGGTGGTGAGGTCGTCCAGCACGTCGAGGGTGTCCTGGCGCGCGCTGCCCGAGGCGGCGGGCACCGCGCCCGCGGCGGCGCGGGTCGGGGTGAGCAGCCCCGAGGCGCGGTGGCCGAATACGTGCTCCCAGCGGTGGCCGAACAGCTCCTCCGCGCCGCGGTTCCAGTACGAGATCCGGCCGTCCGGGTCGACGCACAGCACGGCGAGGCGGAGCAGCGCGGTCATGCCGGCGCCCTGGAGCGTGCTGTCGCCGCCGCCGGTGGCGGCCGGGCTGCCGAACGGCGCGGCCACCGGGGCGGGACCGCCGGTGCCGGCGCGCCCGGCAGCGGGGCGGCCGGTGCCGGGTCGGCCGTCGCCGGTTAACCGGGCGTGCTGCGGCGGGTCGGTGTCCGGCGCCTGCCGGTCCGCCCTCCGTGCCTGCTCGTCGCGCTGTTCTTCTGCGGTGGGACGGTCTGTGTGATCATCTGCGTCGGTGGCTGCGGGATGCCGGGTGATGTCGTCCAACGTCGTGCACCTGCGGTTCGCCGCTGAGTAGGGTCCTGGATTCAAGGCAAGCACGAATAGCCCCGCGGGGGCGACCGAATAGCCGGATTGACCCCCGCGGTGGGAAACATGACGGGATGTCCGCTGACGCGGACTATGGGGATGTGGGGGAGACGACCGGTGCACGCACGAGTGCCGCAGGTGGCGGGATTCGCCCGCTGGCCGCACGAGCGGTCCGCCAAGCAGACGGGGAAGGCCCTGCGTGAGCGGGTGCCGAGGGCGGTTTTCGGCCGGCCCGAGGCATGGACGTGGCAGGACCGTGGGCGGGACGGCGCCGGGCCGGAGGTGGCGGCCGCGGTCGCCGCGGTCGAGGAGTCCAACGCGGGCCGGATACCCGGACTGGTCCCGCTGCGGGTCGGCCGGATGGCGGCGAGCCCCTTCGCCTTCCTGCGCGGCTCCGCCGGCCTGATGGCCGCCGACCTCGCCGACCGCCCGGTCACCGGCATCCCCGCCCAGATCTGCGGTGACGCGCACGCCGCGAACTTCGGCCTCTACGGCGACGCCCGCGGCGGCCTGGTGATGGACATCAACGACTTCGACGAGACCGTGCGCGGCCCCTGGGAGTGGGACCTGCTGCGGCTCGCCGCCTCGCTGGTGCTGGCCGGGCGCGAGGCGGGCGCGGCCGACGAGGTCTGCCGGGCGGCGGCGTACGACGCCGTGGGCGCCTACCGGCGGACCATGCGGCTGCTGGCGAAGCTCCCAGTGCACGAGGCGTGGAACGCCATCGCCGACGAGCAGCTGGTCGCGCACGCCGACGCCCGCGACCTGGCCGGGACCCTGGAGCAGGTCTCGGCGAAGGCCCGGCGCAACACGAGTGCGAAATTCGCCGCGCGCTCCACCGAGCCGATCGAGGGCGGCGCCCGGCGCTTCACGGACGCCCCGCCCGTGCTGCGGCGGATCCCGGACGCGGAGGCCGCCGCGGTGGCCGGGGCGCTGGACGGCTATCTCCGCACGGTCGGCGAGGACCGGCTGCCGCTGCTGGCGCGTTACGCGGTGCACGACGTGGCCTTCCGCGTCGTCGGCACGGGCAGCGTCGGGACCCGGTCGTATGTGGTGCTGCTGCTCGACCACCTGGGGGAGCCACTGGTGCTCCAGGTGAAGGAGGCCCGCCCGTCGGCGCTGCTGCCGTACGCGGCCAAGGCCGGTTTCCCCGCCGAGCCGGTGGGACACGAAGGGCGCAGGGTGGTGCTCGGCCAGAAGACGATGCAGGTGGTCAGCGACATCCTGCTCGGCTGGACCGAGGTCGACGGTCTGCCCTGTCAGGTGCGGCAGTTCAGGAACCGCAAGGGCAGCGTGGACCCGGCGACGCTGCCGCCGGGGCTGCTCGACGACTACGGCCGGATGACCGGCGCGCTGCTGGCCAGGGCGCACGCGCACAGCGCCGACCCGCGGCTGGTGGCGGGCTACTGCGGCAGGAACGAGGAGCTGGACGAGGCGATCGCGGCCTTCGCGGTGGCCTACGCCGACCGGACCGAGGCCGACCACGCCGACCTGCTGGCCGCGATACGGGCCGGGCGGCTGCCCGCCGACCTCGCGGGCTGACCAGGCAGGACCGCCGGCCCGCCCGGTCGGGGCGCCGTCCGTACGGGGGCGATCCCGTACCCCGGTCGGCGCCCCGCGCCGGGTCCCCCGCGGCCCGGCGCTCCGCGCGACCACCCGGACAGGCCCTAGGCTGTCCGGGTGACGAACACCTTCGGAACCGAGTCCGCCGCCGAGTCCGCCGCTGCCGCGGCGCCCGCGGCCGGTTCGCAGGAACGGCTGGCGACGGCGGTGCGGGCGGCCGAGCAGGCGCTGATCGAGTTCGAGATCGCCGTGGAGACCTTCCGGGTCGAGGTGGAGAACTTCTCCCGGCTGCACCACCAGCGGCTCGGCCCGATGTACGCGCGGCTGGACGAGCTGGACGCGCTGGTGGCGGAGGCCGTCGCGGCGCACAGCGGCGAGCGGGCGGACATCGAGCGCGCCTGGGAGGCCCGCGCCCTGGTGATGCCCATGCCCGGAGTGGAGGAGCTGTTCGGCGGCCTGCTGGGCTCCGACGGCGTACGCCCGGTGGAGGACCCCAACCCGCCGCGCCGGGTCCGGCCCGGCAAGGAGGCCCAGCGCCTCTACCGCGAGCTGGCCCGCAAGGCGCACCCCGACCTCGCCCAGGACGAGGAGGAGAAGGAGCGGCGCAGCGCCTTCATCGCCCGGGTCAACGAGGCCTACGCCTACGCCGACGAGGAGGCCCTGCGCACCCTGTCCGCCGAGTGGGACGCGGGACCGGTGCCGCTGGCCGACCTGCCCAGCGAGGCCGAGGTGCTGTACGCCCGGCTGGAGTGGCTGGCCGAGCGCAAGGAGAACCTCTCGGCCATCGCCGCCGAGCTGGACGAGAGCGCGATCGGGCAGATGATGCGGCTCGCCCCCGACGACCCGGACGCGCTGCTCAACGAGATCGCCGAGCAGCTGCTCACCCAGGTCGCCCAGCGCGAGGCAAGGCTCGCCGAACTGGTCAGGGACCGTACGGGCGGCTGAGGTAGTTTTGCCGGGGCGCACCGGAAAGCCGCCGCACGAGCCGCTCACGCGGCGCACGTCCTCGCACGTGGGCGGTACCGCCGGTGCGCGGACCGCATTCCCCCGTGTCCTTGGAGGCCGCACCCGATGTTCCGTTCCCAGCTGCCCTCGGTGGACGCCACCGCCGTACCGGCCGACGCGTTCCTGCTCGACGTCCGCGAGGACGACGAGTGGGCGGCGGGTCACGCGGAAGGCGCGCTGCACATCCCGATGGGCGAGGTCGTCTCCCGCATCGACGAGCTGCCGCAGGACGCCACCCTCCACGTCGTCTGCCGGGTCGGCGGCCGGTCCGCGCAGGTCACGCAGTATCTGATCGGGCAGGGCAGGGACGCGGTCAACGTCAGCGGCGGCATGCTCGACTGGGAGTCCGCCGGACGCCCGGTCGTCACCGGCGACGGCGCCGACGGCCACGTCCTCTGACACCTGCTCGCCGATCTCCGCCCGCCGCCCACCGGTCCTGCCGCTCCCCCGCACGGCCGGTGGCGCATTGTGGGTGCGCCGAGCCATTCCGTCACCTGTGGGTAACTGGATAAGGTCACCGCCTGGACCCGGCGGTGGGTAGCGTGCTGCCCCGCAGACCTGCCCGGCGGAGAGCGGAGAGACGATGGAGTCAGAGCAGGGGCCACCGCCCCAGGTGGCGGCATTGTCGCTGCCCGCCCGGATAGCCGTGGCCGTGACGGTGGGCGTGGTCGCCGTGGGAGCGCTCCTCCACCTCGGCATGATCTTCCTGCACGTCGCACCGTCCAACACGCTGAGCAAGCAGCACGCCACGGCGGTCAGCGACTACGTCTATCCCGAGTTCGAGCAGAACTGGAAGCTCTTCGCGCCCGACCCCGTGCAGCAGAACAACCACGTGCAGGCCCGCGCGGAGGTCCGCAAGCCGGACGGCAGCACACAGACCACCGGCTGGGTGGACATGACGGGGATCGACGTGGCCGACATGCGGCACAACCCGCTGCCCAGCCACACCGAGCAGAACGAGCTGCGCCGCGCCTGGGGTTACTACACCGACACGCACAACGACCAGAACCAGCCGACCGCCGGCAGCGGCAGCGACCTGAGCAGCAGCTACCTGGAGAACATCCTGGCCGGCCGCCTCGGCCACACGCTGAACGGCGGCACGGTCGTCCGCATCCAGGCCAGGGGCGCCACCACCGCGGTCGCCCGGCCGACCTGGAGCGGCGAGTCGGTCGACGCCACCACCCAATATCGCGAGCTGCCCTGGTGGACCGTCACCACCACGCCGGCAGGGCAGGAGAAGTCCTCGTGAGCGACCACCGCACCCCGGCCGCGCACGCCGGGGACCCGTCCGCCGCCGCCGCCACCACCGCCCCGGCCGGCGGCAGCCACGCCCAGGACGCCGCCTCCGCCGCCGCGCCCTCGCCCTTCGCCGGGATGGGCCGTGCGATCGACCGGGGCATCGCCCGCGGACTGGCCCGGGTCACCGGCGGCGCGCTGGCCCCCTACCAGGCCGCGGTCGTACGGATCGGCTTCGCGTTGACCTGGCTGCTCTTCCTGCTGCGGGAGTTTCCGCACCGCTCCGAGCTCTACGGCCCCGACAGCCCGTGGAGCTTCGACCTGGCCAAGCGGCTGGTCGCCGGGAACCACGCCTTCACCACGCTGCTGTGGAGTGACAGCCGCGGCTGGTTCGAGCTGGTCTACGCGGTGGCGGTCCTCAGCAGCGCCATGCTGCTGGTCGGCTGGCGGACCAGGAGCGCGTCGGTGGTCTTCATGCTCGGCGTGCTGTCGCTGCAGAACCGCAGCGTCTTCATGGGCGACGGCGGCGACAACGTCGTCCATCTGATGGCCATCTACCTGGTCTTCACCCGCTGCGGGCAGGTCTGGTCCCTCGACCGCAGGATCGCGCTGCGGGCCGCGGCGAAGGCCGAGCCGAAGGGTGCGGCAAAGGACGAGGCGCGGGAGGGGGCCGGGACGGCGCCCGAGCGGCAGGCGCAGGGCGGCGACGGGCAGGCCGCCCTCGGCCGGTCGCAGGTCGCGGGGATCGACCCGGTGGGGATCGCCCTGTGGACGGTGCTGGGCGCCGCGCTGGCGGTGGCCACCGCGATGGGCAAGCTCAGCACCGAGTGGGAGGTGGCCCTGTGGGCAGGGCTGCTGCTCCAGGCGCTGTGGTGGGCGGTACGCCGTTACGCGCCCGGCGAGCCGCGCACGGTGCTCGACATCATGGCCAACGTCATCCACAACGGCGCCATGCTGGTGATCGTGGTGGAGGTCTGCCTGATCTACTCCACGGCCGGCTGGTACAAGATCCAGGGCAGCCGCTGGGAGGACGGCACCGCGCTCTACTATCCGCTGCACCTGGACGACTTCACCCCGTGGCCGGGCCTGTCGCACGCCCTGGCGGGCAATTCGCTGATGGTCATGCTGATCACCTACGGCACAGTCATCGTGCAGGTCGCCTTCCCCTTCACCCTCTTCAACCGACGGGTCAAGAACGTGCTGCTGGCGGCAATGATGCTGGAGCACGCCTCCATCGCCGTCGTGCTGGGCCTGCCCTTCTTCTCGCTGGCGATGATCGCCGCCGACGCCGTCTTCCTGCCCACCGGCTTCCTGCGCTGGCTCGGCGAGCAGCTCGCGCGGCCGCTGCGCCGTCCGCCGGCGGCGCCGAAACCCGCGGTGGTCCCCGGGCAGCGGCCGGGAGACGGCGACGCGGCGCAGCCCGCGGCCGGACCGCCACCCACCGAGGCCGTCAGCTGACCGACGCCGGGAGCGCCGCCCGGACCGGGGCGGCCGGCGGCGGCCGTCGCCGTAGGCTGGCGCCATGAGCGAAGAGCAGGCCGCACTCCGGCTGCCCGGGGTGCGGTCCGCGATGACGTGGTGGCATGAGCGGGCTGCCGACGCGGACACCGTCCTGCTCGACGGCTTCCACGCCCTCAAGCACGCGCTGCGCTTCGGCGCCGACGTCCATGTCGCGGTCAGCAGCGACAAGGCCGCCGTGATGCGGCTGGCCGCCGATCTCGCGCCCGACCTGACCGCGGAGCTCGCCGAACGCGTCACCGAGCTCCCGGCCGCCGCGCTCCGCGAGCTGGTGACCCGCGTCCATCCCACCGGGGTGGCCGCGCTCGCTGCCCGGCCGGGCAGCGACGGGCGTACCGCCACGCTGAGCGCGCTGCCCCGGCAGGCCCCCGTCGTGGTGCTCGACCGCCCCCGCAACCTCGGCAACGTCGGCGCCGTGATCAGGCTCGCCGCCGGATTCGGCGTCACCGGCGTCGTCACCACCGGCGACCTGGACCCCTGGCACACCAACGCCGTACGGGCCGGCGCCGGGCTGCACTACGCGACGGCGGTGCGGCGTACGACCCCGGACGGGCTGCCGCCCGGACCGCTGCACGTCCTCGACCCCGAGGGCGAGGACATCCGTGCCGCCGAGCTGCCCGACGACGCGCTGATCGTCTTCGGCTCGGAGCGGCACGGTGTGTCCGACGAGCTGCGCGCCCGGGCCACCGCTCTGGTGTCGCTGCCGATGCGGCCGCAGGTGTCGAGCTACAACCTGGCCACCAGCGTCGGTATGACGCTGTTTCACTGGTCGGCGACCTCGCGCTCGCCGCTGGTCCCCGGGCGGCCCTGACAGCACTTCGGCGGCGGGGCCGGCCCGGTCAGGCCTGCCTGCGCACCTCCACCGTCCGGAACCGGCTTGCGACGAAGGCCGCGTCGCACAGCGCCGCGTTGGCGGCGGGGTTGCCGCCGGAGCCGTGGAAGTCGGAGAAGGCGGCGGTCTGGTTGACGTACACCCCGCCGGTCAGGTTGAGCGAGAGCTGGGCGCACTCCTCCTGGCAGACCTGCTCCAGCTGCCGCTCCACCTCGGGCGAGGTCGTGTAGGCGCCCACCGTCATGGCGCCGTGGTCGCGGATCGTGCGGCGCAGCAGCTCGACCGCCGCGTCGGCGGAGTCCACGGCCACCGCGAAGGCGACCGGCCCGAAGCACTCGGCCATGAACGCCGCCTCCGAGTCCGGCTTGGCGGTGTCCAGCCTGACCAGGACCGGGGTGCGGACGACCGCGTCGGGGAAGTCGGGGTGGGCCACCGCACGGGAGGCCAGCGCGACCTCACCCATGCCGGGGGCGGCCTCCAGCCGCGCCCTGACGTCCGGATTGACCAGCGCGCCCAGCAGCGCGTTGGCCCGGGCGTCGTCGCCGAGCAGCTTCTCCACCGCGGCCGCGAGGTCGGCGACCACCTCGTCGTACGTCCGCGGTCCCGACTCGGTGCCGATGCCGGTCCGCGGGATCAGCAGATTCTGCGGGGTGGTGCACATCTGGCCGCTGTACAGCGACAGGGAGAAGGCCAGATTGCCGAGCATGCCGCGGTAGTCGTCGGTGGAGTCGACCACCACGGTGTTGACCCCGGCCTTCTCGGTGAAGACCTGCGCCTGGCGGGCGTTGGTCTCCAGCCAGTCGCCGAAGGCGGTGGATCCGGTGTAGTCGATGATGCGGACCTCGGGCCGCAGCGCCAGCGTCCTGGCCAGTCCCTCGCCCGGCCGGTCGACGGCGAGGCACACCAGGTCGGGGGAGAAGCCCGCCTCGGCCAGCACCTGCCGGGCCACCTCGACGGTCATCGCCAGCGGCAGCACGGCCCGTGGGTGCGGCTTGACCAGCACCGCGTTGCCCGTCGCCAGGGAGGCGAACAGGCCCGGGTAGCCGTTCCACGTCGGGAAGGTGTTGCAGCCGATCACCAGGCCGATGCCGCGCGGCACCGCGGTGAAGGACTTGCGCAGGCTGAGCGGGTCCCGCTTGCCCTGCGGCTTCACCCACTCGGCGGCGGCGGGGGTGCGCCGCTGCTCGGCATACGCATACGCCACCGCTTCCAGGCCGCGGTCCTGCGCGTGCGGGCCGCCCGCCTGGAAGGCCATCGTGAAGGCCTGGCCCGAGGTGTGCATCACCGCGTGCGCGAACTCGTGCGTCCGCGCGTTGATCCGGGCCAGGATCTCCAGGCACACCATCGCCCGGGCCTCGGGTCCGGCGTCCCGCCATTCGGGCATCGCCGCACGCATCGCGGGCAGCAGTACGTCGGGATCGGGGTGCGGATACTGCACGCCCAGCTCGATGCCGTACGGCGACTGCTCGCCGCCGGTCCACTCGTCCGTCCCCGGCTGCGCGGACGCGAAGGCGAAGCGGTGCCCGAGCAGCGCCTCGAAGGCGGTCCTGCCCTCCTCGGCATCCGGATAGGCCTTCGGCTGCTCGGGGTAGGGCGACCAGTAGGCGCGGGTCCTTATGGTCTCCAGCGCCTTGTCGAGGGTGTCGCGATGGCGGTCGGCCAGGGACTGGGTGGAGAGATCGGCGGACAATGGGACCAACTCCTCGTCGAGCTGGGCTGGGTGAAGGGAACACCGCTAGATTAACCGAATGTTCGGTCGGGACAAGGGCGGAAAACCCGGCCTGTGGATAACTTCGCCGGAGCCGTTCCAGGCCCGGCAGGAACCGGCCGGCGCCGGCGAGGAGTCGTGGACAGCGTGAGCGCACTTGACCGCAACAGCACCGTGGCCGTCGTCGGCGTCGGGACCATGGGCCAGGGAATCGCGCAGGTTGCGCTGCTCGCCGGCCACCGGGTCCTGCTGTACGACGCCGTCCCCGCCCGTGCGCAGGTGGCCGCCGACGGGGTGGCGGCCCGGCTCGACCGGCTGGTCGCCAAGGGCAGGCTCGGCGCCGAGGACGTCAAGGAGGCGCTGGCCCGGCTCGTCCCCGCGGAGAGCAGCGCCGACCTGGCGGGCGCCAGGCTGTTGGTGGAGGCGGTGGTCGAGGACCTGTCCGTCAAGCAGGCGCTCTTCGCCGAACTGGAGGCGGTCGTCGGCGACGACTGCCTGCTGGCGACCAACACCTCCTCGCTGCCGGTGACCGCGGTCGCCGGCGCGCTGCGGCTGCCGGGACGGATGGTCGGGCTGCACTTCTTCAACCCCGCCCCGCTGCTGCCCCTCGTCGAGGTGGTCGCCGGGGCGGCCACCGACCCCGCCGCCGTCACCACCGCCTGCGACACCGCCACCGCCTGGGGCAAGACGCCGGTGCGCTGCGCCGACACCCCCGGCTTCGTGGTGAACCGCGTCGCCCGCCCCTTCTACGCCGAAGCCCTGCGGGTCTACGAGGAGCGGGCCGCCGACCCCGCGACCATCGACGCGGTGCTGCGCGAATGCGGCGGCTTCGCGATGGGTCCCTTCGAGCTGATGGACCTGATCGGCCAGGACGTCAACGAGGCCGTCACCCGGTCGGTCTGGGAGGCCTTCTTCCACGACCCGAAGTTCACCCCGTCGCTGGCCCAGCGCCGCCTGGTCGAGTCCGGGCGGCTCGGCCGCAAGACCGGCCGCGGCTGGTATCCCCACCCGCGGCAGACCGGCGGTGCGGGCGGCGGGGGAGGGACCGGCGGCGGACCCGGGCCGGAAGTCCGGCCGCAGACCGCCGGTCCTGCCGCCGCGCCGGCGTCCCTCGTGGTGCGCGGCGATCTCGGTCCCGCACGGGCGCTGGCCGGGCTGGCCAGGGAGTCCGGGATCGAGGTCCGCGAGGAGCCGGCGGCGGGCCCGGGCGTGATCGTGCTGCCCGGCGGTGTGCCGCTGCGGCTGGCCGACGGCCACCCCATGCCCGCCCCCGGGATCCGCTTCGACCTGGCCCTGGACTACCGCACCGCCACCAGGATCGCCGTCGCGCCCGGCGACGGGGTGGAGGCCGGCGACGTGGACCGGGCGGTGGGGCTGTTCCAGGCGCTGGGCAAGGAGGTCAGCGTCATCGCGGACGTGCCCGGCCTGATCGTGGCGCGGACGGTCGCGATGCTGGCCGATCTCGCCACCAACGCGGTCGCCCGGCAGGTCGCCTCGGCCGGGGACGTCGACACCGCGATGCGCCTGGGCGTCAGCTATCCGCTCGGCCCGCTGGAATGGTGCGAGCTGATCTCCGCGGCCTATGTGCGGGACCTGCTGGAGGCGCTGCACCGCGACTCCCCCACCGGGCGCTACGCCCCCTGCCGGGAACTGAGGCGGCGTGCGGACGCGGCCGGGGGTGTGATCTCCTCATGACCATGCCGAAGCGCGACACCTATACGCCGGACTCGCTGCTCGCCGTGGCTGTCGAGGTCTTCAACGAGCGCGGCTACGACGGCACCTCGATGGAGGACCTCTCGCGCGCAGCGGGCATCTCGAAGTCCTCGATCTACCACCATGTGCGGGGCAAGGAGGAACTGCTCAACCGGGCGGTCGGCCGGGCTCTGGACGGTCTCTTCGGCATCCTCGACCAGCCGGCGGCCGGGGACGGGCCCGCCGTACGGCGGCTCGAGTACGTGATCCGGCGCACCGCGGTCGTCCTCATGGACGAGCTCCCCTACGTCACGCTGCTGCTGCGGGTCCGGGGGAACACCACGACCGAGCGGTGGGCGATGGAGCGCAGGCGGGAGTTCGACCAGCGCGTCGCCGAGCTGCTGAAGGCGGCGGTGGCGGAGGGCGACCTGCGGGTGGACGTCGAGGTGCGGCTCGCCACCCGGCTGCTCTTCGGGATGATCAACTCGATAGTCGAGTGGTACCGCCCCGCCGTGAAAGGGGCGCTCGACCGCGAGCAGGTCGCCGACGCGGTGGTGCGGCTGGCCTTCGACGGCCTGCGCGCGTAGGCCGCGCCCGCGGTGGTGGGGTCCCGGGCGGCCGTTCACCCGAACAGGCCAGGGGGCTCGGGGTGACCTCCGGCGGCTCGGAGGACCGGGCCCCCGGAGTCAGTCCGTGATCACCGGGTCGGTCTCCTCGAAGACCAGCAGGGTCCGGCTGCTCAGCACCTCCTCGATGGACTGCAGCCGGGTGAGGACCAGTTCGCGCAGGCTGCGGTTGTCGACGGTGTGCACCAGGAGCAGGACGTCGAAATCACCGCTCACCAGTGCGATGTGGACGACGCCCGGGAGGGTGACCAGCTTCTCCCGCACGGTCCGCCAGGAGTTCTGGACGATCTTGAGGGTGATGTACGCCGAGGCGCCGTGCCCGGCGCGCTCGTGGTCCACCCGGGCGGTGAAACCCCGGATCACTCCGTCCTCGATCAGCCGGTTGATCCGCGCGTAGGCGTTCGCCCTGGACACGTGCACCCGCTCGGCCACCGAGCGTATCGAGGCCCGGCCGTCCTCCTGCAGCAGCCGCAGGATCGTGCGGTCTATCGGGTCCAGAGGTCGGACCGTGGGCTCCTCGTCGGCCATCTGTTCTCTCGCCATCCCCCGCAAGCTCCCTACCATGGACGTACTGGCTCCATCTCAGGCTGTGCAGAACCGTTTGTCCACAGGCGAAACCACCCCGTAGCCAAAATGCCTCCGGCGACCGAACAATCGGTAGGGAGAGCGGAACCCGCTCGCACTACCGATTTCTCAGGTCACCGACCACGAGGAGGTGCTCGCGATGACCGTGCTGGACACCCCTGCCTGGCGTCCTCGCGCCGACGCCGCGCCGCTGCTGCCCGACCCGGAGCCGTACCGGCTGCTCGGTACCCCCGCGGCCGCCGAGCTGGACCCCGCGCTGCTCAGCAGGCTGTACGGGCAGCTCGTCCGCGGCCGCCGCTACAACCGGCAGGCGACCGCACTGACCAAGCAGGGCCGGCTGGCGGTCTACCCGTCGAGCACCGGCCAGGAGGCATGCGAGGTCGCCGCCGCCCTCGCGCTGCGCCCGCGCGACTGGCTCTTCCCCAGCTACCGCGACACCCTCGCCGTCGTCGCCCGCGGGGTCGACCCCGTCGAGGCGCTGACGCTGCTGCGCGGCGACTGGCACACCGGTTACGACGTCCGCGAGCAGCGGGTGGCACCGCTGAGCACCCCGCTGGCCACCCAACTGCCGCACGCGGTCGGCCTCGCGCACGCGGCGCGGCTCAGCGGTGACGACGTGGCCGCGCTGGCCATGGTCGGCGACGGCGGGACCAGCGAGGGCGACTTCCACGAGGCGCTGAACTTCGCGGCGGTCTGGCAGGCCCCGGTGGTCTTCCTGGTGCAGAACAACGGCTTCGCCATCTCCGTGCCCCTTTCCAAGCAGACCGCCGCCCCCACCCTCGCGCACAAGGCGGTCGGTTACGGGATGCCCGGACGTCTGGTCGACGGCAACGACGTGGCGGCCGTCCACCAGGTGCTCACCGAGGCCCTGGAGCGGGCACGCGGCGGCGGCGGCCCCACCCTGGTCGAGGCCGTCACCTACCGGATCGACGCGCACACCAACGCCGACGACGCCACCCGCTACCGCGAGGAGGCCGAGGTCGCCGCCTGGCGCGCGCACGACCCCGTCGAGCTGCTGGAAAGAGAGCTGACAGCCCGCGGACTGCTCGACGACGCCGGCCGCCGGCGCGCGGCCGACGAGGCCGAGGCGATGGCCGCCGACCTGCGCGAGCGGATGAACGAGGAGCCGCGGCTCGACCCGATGGAGCTGTTCGCCCACGTCTACGCCGAGCCCACACCGCAGTTGCGCCAGCAGGCGGCGCAGCTGCGGGCCGAACTGGAAGCGGAGCGGCAGTCATGACCACCGCCACCACCGCTGCGGACCGCGCCCCCGCACCCGCACGCAAACCCGCGACCATGGCGCAGGCGCTCAACCAGGCGCTGCGCGACGCCCTCACCGCCGACCCCGCGGTGCACGTGATGGGCGAGGACGTCGGCACCCTCGGGGGGGTCTTCCGGATCACCGACGGGCTCACCAGGGACTTCGGCGAGGACCGCTGCACCGACACCCCGCTGGCCGAGGCGGGCATCCTCGGCGCCGCCGTAGGCATGGCGATGTACGGGCTGCGGCCGGTCGTGGAGATGCAGTTCGACGCCTTCGCCTACCCGGCCTTCGAGCAGCTGGTCAGCCATGTCGCGCGGATGCGGAACCGCACCAGGGGGGCGCTGCCGCTGCCCATCACCGTGCGGATCCCGTACGGCGGCGGCATCGGCGGCGTCGAGCACCACAGCGACTCCTCCGAGGCGTACTACCTGCACACCCCCGGCCTGCACGTGGTCACCCCGGCGACCGTCCAGGACGCCTACGGGCTGCTGCGGGCCTCCATCGCCTCCGACGACCCGGTGATCTTCCTCGAACCGAAACGGCTGTACTGGTCGAAGGCCGACTGGTCGGCGCAGCAGCCGTCCGCCGTGCCGCCGATCGGCCGGGCCGTGGTGCGCCGGCCGGGGCGCACGGCGACGCTGATCACCTACGGCCCCTCGCTGCCGGTCTGCCTGGAGGCGGCGGAGGCGGCCAAGGAGGAGGGCTGGGATCTGGGCGTGGTCGACCTGCGCAGCCTGGTGCCCTTCGACGAGGAGACGGTCGCCGCGGCCGTGCGCGGCACCGGGCGCGCGGTTGTCGTCCACGAGTCGTCGGGCTTCGGCGGCGCGGGCGCGGAGATAGCGGCGCGCATCACCGAACGCTGCTTCCACCAGCTGGAGGCGCCGGTGCTGCGGGTGGCGGGCTTCGACATCCCCTACCCGCCGCCGATGCTCGAATGGCACCACCTGCCGGGCGTGGACCGCATCCTCGACGCCGTCGGCCGACTGCAGTGGGAGGACTGATGGCCGTCGTGCGCGAGTTCACCCTCCCCGACCTCGGGGAAGGGCTGACCGAGGCGGAGATCGTCCGCTGGCTGGTGCAGGTCGGCGAGGTCGTCGCCGTCGACCAGCCGGTGGTCGAGATGGAGACGGCCAAGGCGGTCGTCGAGGTGCCCTGCCCCTACGGCGGGGTGGTGACCGCCCGCTTCGGCGAGGAGGGCGACTCGCTCGCCGTGGGCCGTCCGCTGGTCACCGTCGCGGTGGGCTCCAGCGCGGACGGCCCCGGTGCCGCCGGCGGGCAGCCGGGCCCGGCGGACGGCGGCAGCGCCGAGGCCGACCCCGGCGGCGACGGGCAGGGCTCAGGCAATGTCCTGGTCGGATACGGCACCGGCGCCGCCGCCGCGCGACGCCGGCAGCGGGTGCGGGCGGTCCGCCCCGGCGGGGCGGCGGTGCAGGCCGCCGGCAGCGAGGCGCCGGCGGCCACCGGGGCGGTGCGGCCGCTCGTCCCCGCGGGCGGCCCCGTGGCGGCGATCCCCACGACGGTGGACGGCGAGGCCGGCCCCGTTGCGGTCATCTCGCCGCTGGTCCGCAGGATCGCAAGGGAGCACGGTCTGGATCTGCGGCGGCTGGCCGGCAGCGGGCCGGAGGGGCTGATCCTGCGATCCGACGTCGAGCGCGCGATCGCGGCCCCGGCGCCCGCCCCGGCCCCGGCGACGGTGCAGGACGGCGCCGAGCGGGTGCCGCTGCGCGGGATACGCCGGGCCGTCGCGGAGAAGCTGACCCGCAGCCGCCGCGAGATCCCCGACGCCACCTGCTGGGTGGACGCGGACGCCACCGGACTGCTCGAAGCCCGGGCGGCGATGAACGCCTCGGGAGAGCGGCGGATCTCCGTCCTGGCGCTGCTGGCCCGGGTGGTGACGGCGGCACTGGCGCGCTATCCGGACCTGAACGCGACGGTGGACGCCGAGCGTTCCGAGATCGTGCGGCTGCCCGCCGTGCACCTCGGTTTCGCGGCACAGACCGACCGCGGTCTCATGGTGCCCGTGCTGCGGGACGCGCACAGCATGACCACGACGGAGCTCGCGGCGGAGATCGCCCGGCTCACCGAGGCGGCCAGGACCGGGTCGCTGACCCCGGCGGAGCTGACCGGCGGGACGTTCACGCTGAACAACTACGGGGTCTTCGGGGTCGACGGCTCCACGCCGATCATCAACCACCCCGAGGCGGCGATGCTCGGCGTCGGCCGGATCGCCGCCAAGCCGTGGGTCCATAACGGGGAGCTGGCGGTGCGGCAGGTGGTGCAGCTGTCCTTCACCTTCGATCACCGGGTGTGCGACGGCGGGACCGCGGGCGGCTTCCTGCGGCTGGTGGCGGACTGCGTGGAGCAGCCCGCGGTGCTGCTCGCCGCGCTGTGAGGTGAGCCCCCGGCCCGGGACCGCCCGGCCGGGGGATACTCGCGGGCATGACGAGGAGCTTCGACGCGGTGGTGCTGGCGGGCGGCGCGGCCGGCAGGCTGGGCGGCGCCGACAAGCCTGCGCTCCCGGTCGGCGGCCGGACGCTGCTCGACCGGGTGCTCACCGCCTGCGCGGGCGCCGGCCGCACTGTCGTGGTGGGTCCGCGCAGGCCGACCGCCGTGCCGGTGCGGTGGACCCGGGAGCAGCCCCCGGGCGGGGGTCCGCTGCCCGCCCTCGCCGCCGGGCTCGCCGCCCTGGCCGCCACGGAGGCCCCGGCGGTCGTCGTGTTCGCCGCCGACCTGCCGTTCCTGACAGCGCCTACGGTGACGGCGCTCACCGAGGCTCTGCACGGCGCCCGGGCCGACGGGTGCGAAGGCGTCCTGCTCACCGACCCCGGCGGCCGCGACCAGCCGCTGGCGGCGGCGTATCTGGCGGAGCCGCTCCGCCGGGAAATCGCCCTGCTCGCGGCCGAGCACGGCACGTTGAGCGGGCTGCCGCTGCGCCTGCTGACCGGCGAGCTGACGCTGCGCCGGATCGCGGATCCGACCGGCGAGGCCAGCTTCGACTGCGACACCTGGGACGACGTGGCTGCCGCGCGGGCCCGGCTGGGCGACGCCCCGGAGCGCTGAGCGGGTGCGGCGCCCTGCCCCACGGTGGGGATCCGCCAGGGCTCCTGACGCCCGGCCACGGGAAAGCAGGGAAGTCCGAGGGGTGAGCCTGGGTGGCTTGTGCGGCCGGATCGGGGACCATGGGCGTGTGGTGGACGAATGGATCGCAGCAGCCAAGACCGAACTGGGCATCGACCTCGACGTGGACACCGGGGTCCTGCTCGACCTGGCACGTGACGCGGCGCACGGCGTCGCCAGGCCCGCCGCCCCGCTGACCACCTTCCTGGTGGGATACGCGGCGGCGCAGGCGGGCGGCGGACCCGAGGCCGTACGGGAGGCGGCGCGGAAGGCCGCTGACCTGGCGTTGCGGTGGACGGCGGAGTCCGGCGGATGAACGGTCCACGCGAGCGGGGCCGTCCGGGCGGCGCCGACGCCGCGGACCGGGCGCTCGACGACGCCGTGGCGCTGGCCAACGGCCCCGCGACGGCCCGCCCGGGCAGCCGGCAGCCCAGCACCGACCCTCTGGTCGTCGCGCTGGGACACGAGCCCGCGGGCGCCGGCCCGGCGCAGGCCAGGACCCGGGCCCGGCAGCGCCCGGACGCCGTCGCCTGGCCCGAGGCGCGGCGTCTGGCCCGCCGGGTCGGGCGCCGGCTCGACCCCCGGGCGCTGCCGCTCGGCGAGGACCTGCTCGGCATGGCGCTGGCGCGCTCGCTGACGGCGCTGACGGACCTGCCGTCGTTCGACTCCTCGGCCATGGACGGCTGGGCGGTCGCCGGTTCCGGCCCGTGGCGGCTGAAGGGCCAGGTGCTGGCCGGACAGCAGCGCTCGGCCGACGCCCTGCTCGGCGGCCACGCCGTCCGCATCGCCACCGGGGCCGTGCTCCCGCCGGGCACCACCGCGGTGCTGCGCAGCGAGCACGGCAGCACCCAGCTCAGGACCGACGGCGAGTGGCTGCACGTCCTGGCCTCGCACTCCGCACCCCGCGCGGGCCAGGAGATACGGCGCAAGGGCCAGGAGTGCCGCGGCGGCGAGGAGTTGCTGCCGGCGGGCGCGGTGGTGACCCCGGCGGTGCTCGGCCTGGCCGCGGCGGCGGGCTATGACGAACTGACCGTCACCATGCGCCCCCGGGTGGAGATCTTGGTGCTCGGCGACGAGTTGCTCGACCAGGGGCCGCCGCGGGCCGGCCGGGTGCGTGACGCGCTCGGCCCCATGCTGCCGTCCTGGCTGCGCGGGCTCGGCGCCGAGGTCACCTCGGTGCGGCGGCTGGTCGACGACGCCGGGACGCTGCACGCGGCCGTGGCGGCGAGCACCGCCGACCTGGTGGTGACCACCGGCGGCACGGCGAGCGGCCCTGTCGACCACGTGCACCCCGTGCTGGCGCAGCTGGGTGCCACGCTGCTGGTCGACGGGGTCGCGGTACGCCCGGGGCACCCGATGCTGCTGGCCCAACTGCCGGCCGGCGGCCTGCTGGCGGGGCTGCCCGGCAATCCGCTCGCGGCCGTCTCCGGGGTGCTCACCCTGGTCGATCCCGTGCTGCGGACGCTCGCCGGCCGCCCGGCTCCCGCTCCGTACGCGGCCCCGCTGACCGCGAACGTGCCCGGGCATCCGGTGGACACCCGGCTGGTCCCCGTCGTCTTCGACGACGAGTCGGCGGCGCGGCCGCTGCACTTCACCGGCCCGGCGATGCTGCGCGGCCTGGCCGCCGCCGACGGTATGGCGGTGATCCCGCCGGGTGGCGCCCGGGCCGGTCAGGAGACGGCGGTGCTGGACACCGGGGCGCTGGCCCCGGCGTGGGGGAGCGGCGCATGACGCCCGGGGAGGGCGGCGGCGACCCACCGGATACCGATGCCGCCGAGGACCGGCCGCCCGCGGCGCCCGGCGCCCACCGGGTCGCCTTCCCGCGACCCGCGGCCGGCCCTCTGACGCAGGTCACCCGGCGCCTGGTGCTGGCGCTGCTGGTCCTGGCCGTCACCGTGGTGATCGTCTATACGGACCGGGGCGGTTACCACGACAACGCCGACGGCTCGGTGTCGTTCCTCGACGCCCTCTACTACTCCACGGTGACGCTCTCGACCACCGGCTACGGCGACATCGTCCCCTACAGCACGGGCGCGCGGCTGACCAACACCTTCCTGGTCACGCCGCTGCGGGTGATCTTCCTGATCATCCTGGTGGGCACCACCCTCGAAGTGCTGACCGAGCGGACCAGGGAGCAGTTCCGCCTCACCCGCTGGAGGAGAACGTTGGACGACCACGTGGTCATCGTGGGATACGGCACTAAGGGCCGGTCCACCGCGCGGACGCTGCGCGGGCGCGGGGTGCCGCCGCAGCGGATCGTGGTAGTGGACCCGGACCCCAAGGTGGTGCACGGGGCGACCGAGGAGGGCTACGTGGCGGTCACCGGGGACGCCACCCGCAGCGATGTGCTGCGGCGGGCAGAGGCGCAGCGTGCCCGGCAGATCGTCATCGCGACGCAGCGTGACGACACCGCGGTCCTGGTGACGCTGACGGCCCGGCAGCTGAACGCGGACGCGCACATCGTGGCCTCGGTCCGCGAGGAGGAGAACGCGCCGCTGCTGCGCCAGTCGGGCGCCGACGCGGTCATCACCAGCTCCGGCGCCGCAGGGCGGCTGCTCGGGCTGTCGGTACTCAGCCCGAGCGTCGGTCAGGTGATGGACGACCTGATCACGTACGGCAGCGGGCTGGACCTCGTCGAGCGGCCGGTGGCCGACTCCGAGGTGGGGCTGGCGCCGCGGGACGTCCGTGACCTGGTGGTGTCGGTCAAGCGCGGCTCACGGCTGCTGGACCACGACGACCCCGAGGCGGCGCCGCTGCGGGCCACCGACCGGCTGATCACCATCCGCCGGGCGACCGACGACCCGGCCGCCGCGCCGCTCGGCTGACCCGCCGGGCGTAATCAGCTGACATACCATCACATCGCCACATGCCAGGGGCACTTGCGTCTCGCATGATCGGCCGGTGGTGATATGATCACGCCGCTTGTCGGCGCTAGCCAAAGCGGGTAAGACGGACGGCAATCCGGTTGAGAGCGTAATCACTCCGAGGAGCACCATGCCGCAGTCGGGCATATGGAGCCGTTTCGATTTATCGACGCCTCGGTGCCGCTGCCGGCAGGACGAGTGCGATGCGACGGCATCGTCCACATCGGCGGATTCCTCGGGCTGAACGACCCCGAGCTCGCGCAGCGGTGCGAGCTGCTGCTCATCGCCACCGAGGGCTTCGCGACCTACGGCGGTCTGGCCGGACGCGACCTGGACATGGTGGCCCAGGGGCTGACCGAGATCACCGAGCCCGCCCATCTCGCCGAGCGGGCCGACATCGCCGGCCACCTCGCCCACCGGTTGCGCGCGGCGGGGGTCGACATCATCGAGCCGCCCGGCATGCACGCCCGCTACCTCAACGCCGGCCGCCTGCTGCCGCACATACCGCCCCACCACTTCCCCGGCCACGCCCTCGCCTGCCAGCTGTATCTGGAGGGCGGGATCAGGTCAGCCGAGCTGGGCTCGCTCTACCTCGGCGAGGAGGACGAGCACGGCAACCCGGTGAAGAGCGCGCCCTACGAGCTGGTCAGGCTCGCACTGCCGCGCCGGGTCTACACGCGCAGCCACTACGACCACGTCGGCGACACCCTGGCCAAGGTCGCCAAGCGTGCGGACAGCGTGCGCGGCTTCCGCATCGTGGACCAGTCGCCGATCCTGCGACACTTCCGCGCCACCCTTGAACCGGTGGCCGACGGGGGCTGACCCCGCAGCACCGCACCCCGCCCGCCTCGGCCCCGCCGGCGGACCGGGCGGGGTGCCGTGCCGTCGGGGTGCGACGGCCCGTCGCGGCCGGGCAGGGCGCGGGTCTTCGCGCTCCCGGGCGTCCCGGTGCGGTACGGGCACGGCACCGCGGGCCGGCGCCGGCCGCTCCCTTAGGGTCGTGGCATGCGTGCGATCACGATTCCCGAACCGGGCGGCCCCGATGCGCTGGTCCTGACGGAGGTGCCCGATCCCGATCCGGGCGCCGGCGAGGTGCTGGTCGAGGTCGCCGCCTCGGCCGTGAACCGCGCCGACATCCTGCAACGCCAGGGCCACTACGACCCGCCGCCCGGCGCCTCGCCCTATCCCGGCCTCGAGTGCTCCGGGCGGATCGCGGCCCTCGGCCCCGGCGTCACCGGCTGGTCGGTCGGCGACGAGGTCTGCGCGCTGCTCGCCGGGGGCGGCTACGCGGAGAAGGTCGCCGTCCCCGTCGGCCAGCTGCTCCCGGTGCCGGACGGCGTCGACCTCGTGACGGCCGCCGCCCTGCCCGAGGTGACCGCCACGGTGTGGTCCAACGTCTTCCAGGTCGCCCACCTCCAGCCGGGCGAGACCCTGCTGGTGCACGGCGGCTCCAGCGGCATCGGGACCATGGCGATCCAGCTGGGCAAGGCGGTCGGCGCGAGGGTGGCGACGACCGCGGGCAGCGAGCGGAAGCTGCAGTTCTGCCGCGACCTGGGCGCGGACGTCCTGGTCAACTACCACGAGCAGGACTTCGTCGAGGACATCGGCGGCCACGGTGCGGACGTCATCCTCGATGTGATCGGTGCTGCCTACCTGGCCCGGAACCTGGAGGCCCTGGCCGTGAACGGCCGGCTCGTCGTCATCGGCATGCAGGGCGGAGTGAAGGCCGAACTCAACCTCGGCAGGCTGCTCGCCAAGCGTGCCGCGATCGTCGCGACCAGCCTGCGGGCGCGGCCGGCGGAGGAGAAGGTGGCGATCGTCGCCGCCGTCCGCCAGCACGTCTGGCCGCTGATCGAGTCCGGCACCGTCCGCCCCGTCGTGGACAGTTCGGTGCCGCTGGCCTCCGCAGCCGAGGCCCACCGTCTGATGGAGAGCAGCGGGCACATCGGCAAGATCCTGCTCACGGTCTGACCGCGGCCGCGCCCGGCCGGGATGCCGGAAATGTCGCCTCGTGTGACGCTGAGACCACCGAGAGTCCGGCGGAGAGGCGATATGCGTGCGGTGGCCATCCGGCAGGCGAGCCCGACCGCGGGCCGTGGCGCACCCGGCCCGGGCGACCGCCGCCGTCCGCACCGCCGCCTCGCTGCTCCTTGCCGCAGCGGTGCTCGCGCCGGCCGGCGCGAGCCAGGCCGCCGAACCGCCGCCCGCCGCCCCGGTCCCGGCCGTACCGCGTGCGGCCGGCGGGGCGCCCGCGCCCGGGGGCGCAGCCGTCCCCGGTGCGGTCCGGCCGCCCGAGCCTCCGCCAGGGCGTGATCCCCGGCCTGGCGATCCGCCGCCTCCCGGGCCTGACCGGCCCGGGGGACCCGTGCGGCCCCCGCCGGCGAGGCCCCCCGGGACCGGACCCGCCCGCCCTGTCGTACCCCGTCCACCTGTCGTCACCGGCACGCCTGCCATGCCGTCACCTCCTTCGTCGCATTCGCCTGCCTCTTCCCGGCCGCCCGTGCAGCAGCCGCCCGGCCCCGCCCGGCCACCCGCCCCGGTCCGGACGCCGGACCACCCAGCGCCCGTGCCGACCCCGTCCGACTCCGGCGCGGGCGACACGCTGCTGCACCCCCCGGCCCGCCCGTCGGCGACCCCGTCCGCCGGGGCCACGGGCAGCGGACACCCCACCAGGAACACCTACGAGCATCGGCACTCCGTGCGTCACCACGGCCACAGCTACTCCGACCGGGCCACCTCGCTCGTGCCCGACGAGGAGCCCCGACCGACTCCGACCCTGCCCGCACCCACCGGCTCCGGAGTGGGTCGACAGGAACCGTCGGCCCCCTCCTACCAGCCCGGGCGGCGGGTCCTCAGACTGCTGCCGCTCGGTGCGGGGATGATCCTGGTCGGGCTGGGACTCGGCGTGCTCGGTCTGCGCCTGCGCCGTCCCTGACCGACGTCCCGCACTGCCCCCACCTCCCTGTCGACTCCTGCCGACTCCTGCCGACTCCTGCCGATTTCTTCCGCACCCGCTCGCGCCCGCCGGCCCGCCCGCGCTCGCACGCGTCCCGCGTGGGGGCGTCCGCGCTCGCAGGCGAGGGCCGGCGGCCCCGGTCCCTCGTGACTGTGAGTGACCGCTCACGTTCATGATTGCCTGCCGCGGGCCTCTTCGAACCTGCGGCATCGTTCGACCATCCGTTCGAGTGAAGAGTGGTGCGATCCCGCCGATCGGTCTTGCCCGCGCCGACCATACTCGGTATACATACTCAGTATGTCGATCCGTCACGGCCTGCTGGCCCTCCTCGAACGAGGTCCGCGCTACGGCTATCAGCTGCGTACCGAGTTCGAGTCGCGCACCGGTTCCACCTGGCCGCTCAACGTCGGGCAGGTCTACACGACCGTCGCCCGGCTGGAGCGGGACGGCCTGGTCGTCCCCGCGGGCGAGGACGAAGCGGGCCATGCCCTCTACGCCATCACCGAGGGCGGCAGGGACGAGCTGAGGCAGTGGTTCGCCACCCCCGTCGACCGGGCCAACCCCCCGCGGAACGAACTGGCGATCAAGCTCGCGATGGCGGTCGGCTCGCCCGAGGTCGACGTGCGCTCGGTCATCCAGGCCCAGCGCACCCACACCATCCGCGCGATGCAGGACTACACGCGATTGAAGGGCCAGGCGCTGGAGGCGGCGTCGCGCCGGCCGGGCGAGTTCGACCCGGACGACGTGGCCTGGCAGCTGGTCCTCGACCAGTTGATCTTCCAGGCCGAAGCGGAAGCGCGCTGGCTGGACCACTGCGAGACCAGGCTCGTCCGGCTGGCCCCGCAGGCCGCGGCCGACAGCAGGAAGGCACCGGCCGCCGATCCGGCCGACCCTGTCGACCCGGCCGGCGGCACACCGAAGCTCGGCGCCGCGCAGAACGGAGGACTGCGCGGCGCCCTCAGACGGCCCCGGCACTGACCACCCGGACCCAGCACCACCGCTCACCGCGTGACCAGAACGAACAGCCCGGCCCGAACGGTCCGGACCCGAAGCAGGGGGAAGCAGCTCTGATGACCACACAGCCCACTCCGCCGGCCGAGCCGCGCGACCCGTCGGACGCGGACGGCCGCGGCGCCCAGGCCGCCGCACACTCGTCCACAGCGCTCGCGGCGGCCGACCGCACCGGCCGGCCCATCCTCAGCCTCGAAGGGCTGACCCGGGTGCACGGCACGGGCGCGGCCGAGGTGCACGCGCTGCGCGGCATCGACCTGGACGTGTATCCGGGGGAGCTCGTCGCGGTGATGGGACCGTCGGGCTCGGGGAAGTCCACCCTGCTGACGATCGCCGGCGGCCTCGACCTGCCGAGCTCGGGGCGGGTGGTGGTCGAGGGCACCGATCTGACCCGGGCCAGCCGACGGGACATAGCGGCGTTGCGCCGCCGGAGCATCGGCTATGTCTTCCAGGACTACAACCTGATCCCGGCGCTCACCGCGGCGGAGAATGTCGCCCTCCCGCGCGAGCTGGACGGCGTCAGCAGCCGCAAGGCCCGCAGGGAGGCCATCGCCGCCCTGGAGGAGTTCGGGCTGCAGGAGCTGGCCGACCGCTTCCCCGACGAGATGTCGGGCGGCCAGCAGCAGCGGGTGGCGATCGCCCGGGCGCTGGTGGGCGACCGCCGCCTGGTGCTCGCGGACGAGCCCACCGGCGCCCTGGACTCGGAGACCGGTGACGCGGTGCTCGCCCTGCTGCGGTCCCGGTGTGACGCGGGGGCGGCCGGCGTCCTGGTCACCCATGAGCCGCGGTTCGCGGCCTGGGCGGACCGGGTGGTCTTCCTGCGGGACGGTTCGGTGGTCGACATGACGCTGCGCTCCTCCGCGGAGTCGCTGCTTGCGGGCGGAGCGGCACAGTGACCGGGCGGACACAGCCCGGTGTGCCAGGGTTCGGGCGGCTGCACGCGTGGCGTGCCGCGATCCGGATCGCCCGCAGGGACGCCGTGCGGTACAAGGGGCGCAGCCTGCTGGTGCTGGCGATGATCGCGCTGCCGATCATGGGTGTGAGCGCGGCCGATGTGACCATCCGCAGCTCGCAGCTGACGGCGGCCGAGAAGGCCACCAGGGACCTCGGCGCCGCCGACGCCCGTGTCAGTGACGCGGGCCAGGGCCCGCAGCCGGTGTATCAGGAGCCGGTGGGCGGCGGTGTCGTGGCCGTGCACAGCAAGGACGAGGGCACGGCCGCGGACGGCGGTCCGGCCGGCCCGGTGACCGGCGGGGACGGCGGGGCGGTCGATCCGCTGACCGCACTGCCGCCCGGGACGCGCCGGCTGAGGGACGCGTCCAGCTGGGCGCCGGTCAGGACGAAGTTCGGCCTGCTGGACGTCGAGGTACGGGAGCTGAAGGCGGCCGATCCGATGGCCGCGGGCATCGCCGACCTGGACCGGGGACGGTTCCCGGTGGCCGAGGACGAGATGGCCGCGACCAACGGCTTCCTCAAGTCCAGCGGCCTGCACGTGGGTTCGCGGGTGCGGGTGCGCGGCCTGGACCGGTCCTACCGGATCGTCGGCGCTTACGACGTGCCGAGCCGTCTGGACGACGAGCAGCTCAACGCGTTGCCAGGGGCGTTCATCCCGGCCTTCGAGGCCGTGCAGGACGCCGCGGACAAGGGGGTGGGGTCCGGCCCGGTGAGCTATCTGGTGTCGCTGAAGGGCGACTTCACCTGGGACATGGTGAAACGCGCCAACACCCAAGGTGTGGAGGTCGATTCGCGGGCTGTCCGGCTGCACCCGCCGGCCAGGGCGGACGTGCCGATCTACCGGACCGACTTCGGTGCCTCCTCGCTGGTCTACGGCGGCGGTGACGTGCGGGCCCAGGCGATCGCCGCGGGGGTGACCATAGGCGGACTGAGCATGCTGGAGATCTGCCTGCTGGCCGGTCCGGCGTTCGCGGTCGGCGCGCGCCGCTCGCGGCGCCAGCTGGGCCTGGTGGGTGCCAACGGCGGTGACCGCAGGCACATCAGGGCGATCGTGCTCTCCAGTGGCCTGGTGATCGGCGTGGCGGCGGCCGTGGTGGGCACGCTGCTCGGGGTCGCCGTCACCGCGCTGCTGCGCGGCACCCTGGAGGGCTACGTCGGCCAGCGGTTCGGCGGGCTGCGGCTGCGGCCGCTGGAGTTGGCGGGAGTGGGCGGGCTCGCCGTGCTCACCGGGGTGCTGGCGGCGATCGTGCCGGCGGTCAGCGCCTCCCGGCAGAGCGTGCTGGCCTCGCTGACCGGCCGGCGCGGGGTGCGCAGGGCCAATCGCGCCCTGCCGGTCGTGGGTCTCGCCCTGCTCTGCGTCGGTGTCGTCGTGGTCTTCTACGGCACGATGCACAGCGAGAGCAGTTACACGGCGGTGGCCGGCGCGGCGCTGGCGGAGCTCGGCCTGGTGATGATGACCTCGGCGATCATCGGGGTCTTCGGCCGGCTCGGCCGGTGGCTGCCGCTGTCCCCGCGGCTGGCGCTGCGGGACGCGGTGCGCAACCGGGGACGCACGGCCCCGGCGGTGGCGGCGGTGCTTGCCGCGGTGGCCGGCTCGGTGGCCGTCGCGACCTATGCGGCCAGCCAGGTGCAGGAGGACCGGCAGCTCTACACGGCACAGCTGCCGCGTGGCGAGGTCGCGGTCGGGGCGTACGGCGACGCCATCGGCGACCTCGGGCAGGTGCGAGCGGCGGTCGAGAAGAACTACCCGGTCACCGGCCGGGTGGACGTGTCCCGGATCTACGTCGGGGCGCCGTCCTGTGCCCAGCACCCGGGTGTGACGGGCTGCGGGCGGACGGAGGCGTTGATGCCGCCGGCGAACATCTGCCCGTCCTCCGGGCCGCAGGGGGCGCAGGGGCTGACCCTCGCCCAGCGCGAGGCGCTGGTGCACGACTGGCGGTGTGCCGTTCACGACCAGTCCTCCGCGATCTCCGTCGCCGACGGCGTGCTGGTCGGCGGACCGGGGGTGCTGCACGTGCTCGGCGTCCATGACGGTGACGCGGAGCGGGCGCTGGCCCGTGGCGAGGCGGTGCTGTTCGACCGGGCGTACGAGGACCACGGCACCGTGAAGATCAAGGTGATCGCCGATGTGACCAAGGAACCGCAGGACGGCACCGAGCCGCCGGGGAAGGTGAAGGCGCTGCCGGTCCACCTGGCGCCCGAGGACCGGCCCTACGGGGTGATGGCCGTCGTACCGCAGCGGGCGGCTGATTCGCTGGGCTTCCCGACCGCGCCCCTGGGTTCGTACTACACGACGTCCAAGATGCCGAGCGGGGCGCAGCGGCAGGCGCTCAACAGTGACGTGGCCAAGATCGGCACCAGGGCGCAGGTGCACCTGGAGCGGGGCTATGTCGGCAACGACGGCCTGATCCTGCTGGCGCTCATGCTCTTCGCCGGGGTGATCACGATCGGCGCCGCCGGGATAGCGACGGGGCTGGCGCAGACCGACGCGGAGCCCGATCTCAGAACGCTGGCGGCGATAGGTGCGGCGGGGCGGGTGCGGCGGACGCTGTCGGGCTTCCAGTGCGCGGTCGTCGCGGTGATGGGAGTCGTGCTGGGCTCGGCGGCGGGGGTGCTGCCGGCGATCGCCCTGCGGCGCGGGGAGCGGCACCAGCAGCTGCTCACGTACCAGCGGTCCGTCCGGTCGGGCTGGGGCGATCTGCGGGTGCCGAACGTGCCGGTGGTCGTCCCGTGGGGGACGCTGGGGATGCTGGTCGTGCTGGTGCCGCTGGGCGCGGGACTGCTGGCGGCGCTGGTCACCAGGTCCCGTCCCGAGCTCGGCAGACGGGCCGAGGGATGAGGGGGCACGGGCCCGGCCGGGACGGGGGTGCGGGACAATGGAAGTATGGAGATGCCGATGAACGAACGGTCCCCGGAGAGCTCGCAGAATCAGCAGGTCCTGGTGGTCGGGCCGGACGGAATGGCCCTGGGGGGGTCGCCGGGCGGTGAGGGCGAGCACGCCCGCGAGATCCCGGTGACGGAGATGGTCGAGCAGCCGGCGAAGGTGATGCGGATCGGCAGCATGATCAAGCAGCTCCTGGAGGAGGTGCGGGCGGCACCTCTGGACGAGGCGAGCAGGGTGCGGCTCAAGGAGATCCACGCCAGCTCGGTGAAGGAGCTGGAGGCCGGTCTCGCGCCGGAGCTGGTGGAGGAGCTGGAGCGGTTGTCGCTGCCGTTCACCGACGACAGCGTGCCGAGCGAGGCGGAGCTGCGGATCGCCCAGGCGCAGCTGGTGGGTTGGCTGGAAGGGCTCTTCCACGGCATCCAGACCGCGCTGTTCGCCCAGCAGATGGCGGCGCGGGCACAGCTGGAGCAGATGCGGCGCGCGCTGCCGCCGGGAGCGCTCGGCCACGACGAGGAGCAGGAGGCCGGTCAGCCGACGTCACGCTCGGGCCCGTATCTCTAGACCGCCTCTGTCGCGAGGGCCTGACCAGCCGGCCGCCGCGCCACCGGCGGTGGCCGCCCGCGGAACCGCCCCCCCGGCGCTGGTCCCGGCTCGCGCCGGGACGGGGATCAGCTGGCGCCCTTGCCCGTGGACACCCAGATGGTGATCTTCTGGCCGGAGTTGATGTCGAAGTCGTCCAGGGACTTCGGTGACTGCGAAGTGATGGTGCCCTTGCCCCACTGCTGCTCGTCCATGTCCCTGATCTCGTAGGGCCAGTTGGCGGCCTTCATGCAGGCCACCGCCGAGTCCACGTAGATCGAGGTGAAGTCGGGCATCGTCATCAGGTTGGGCTTGCCCGGGTTGATCAGGTCGTTGTGTGCCTTGGTGCACTCGGAGGTCTCGATGGTGCGGCTCTGGTCGCCCTCGATGATGCTCGCGGCCGGGCTGGGGGTCTGGGAGCCGGACGAGCTGACGGCCGGGTCGCCGGTCGGGTCGGTGACCGGGTCGTCGCCGCCACCGCCGGACATGGCGAGGAGGACCGAGACGACGACGATGACGGCCAGCGCCCCGACCGCCGAGCCCACGATCAGCGGGATGTTCCGCTTGCGACCGCCTCCGCCGCCGGGACCCCTGCCCATGCCGCCGCCGGGCGGCCTGCCGCCCAGGTGCTGCTGCGGCAGCGCCTGCAGGTGGGAGGGCGGCGGCGCGCTCATCCCGTACGCGGGGCTGGGCGGCGGGGTCCGGGTGCCACCCTGCTGCGGGTAGCCGTAGGCGGAGGGCGGCGGGCTGGAGGGGCCGAAGCCCTGGGGCTGCGGGGTGGGCGCGTACGGGGTGTGCAGCTGCTGCGGCGGGGTGGGCAGCGGTCCGGGTGCGGACGGGAAGACGGAGGCGCCGACGCCTTCGCCGCGGTTGCCGGCCGCCGGGCCGCCGGATATCAGCGGCATGGTGTCGCGGGAGGTGGCGGCCAGCACCCGGTCGGTCTCGTCGTGCATGGCGTCGGCAGTCGGGAAGCGCTCGGCCGGGTTCTTGCGCAGGGCGCGGGCGATCAGGGCGTCGACGGCCGGGGTGAGGGCGCGGTTGAAGGTGGTCGGCGCGGGCGGCGTCTCCTGCACGTGCTGATACGCCATCGCCAGCGGCGAGTCGGCGTCGAAGGGCAGCCGCCCGGTCAGCAGTTCGAAGAGCATGCAGCCGACCGAGTAGAGGTCGGAGCGCTCGTCGACCCCACGCCCCAGGGCCTGTTCGGGCGACAGATACTGCGGGGTGCCGACGACCATGCCGGTCTGGGTCATCGAGGTGACCCCGGACTGCATGGCACGCGCGATGCCGAAGTCCATGACCTTGACGGTGCCGCGCCGGGTGATCATCACGTTGCCGGGCTTGATGTCCCGGTGGACCAGGCCCATTTCGTGGCTGACTGCCAGCGCCGCCAGCACGTCGCCGGCGATCTTCAGCGCCCGGTCGGCGGGCATCGCGCCGTGCTGGGCGATGTCGGCGGCCAGGACGTCGCCGAGCGGTTTGCCCTCGACGTATTCCATGACGATGTAGGGGACGACCTGGCCGTCGATCGTGTCCTCGCCGGAGTCGAAGACCGACACGATGTTGGTGTGGTTGAGCTTGGCGACGGACTGGGCCTCGCGGCGGAAGCGCTCGCGGAAGGAGGGCTCGTGGCCGAGGTTGGTGTGGAGGGTCTTGACGGCCACCGGCCGGTCGAGCACGGTGTCGTGCGCCAGGTGGACGGACGCCATGCCGCCTTGGCCGAGCAGGTCGCGCAGTACGTACCGCCCGCCGCCGACCGAGCGCCCCGAGTACCCGCCGCCCTGCGTGGCGTCCCCGCTCATCAGTACCGCTACCCCCATGAAGGTCCAACGGGGTGAGACACGTCCCCGAGCTTGCCCGCCAAGTCTGGTCGATCGCGCGTGCACGTCAAGTTCGTTGACCATCTCGTCACCTGACGCACGTCGGCCCGCACAGAGGCGGAAGTTCCGCAAGTATCCGGATCGGCCCGTCAAACGCGGGTAAGCGCACGGACACGGGCCATGGGCGGGTGCCGAAAAGCGGTACGGTGGCGCACCAGACGAAGCACGAGGCGATGGCGAACGACGGCGAGGACTGATGGTCGACCCGAACGAGACGGCCGACGCAAGCAGCGCGTCCACCGGGGCGCCGGAGGTTTCCGGCGAGTCCCCCGGGCAGTTGGGCGTGGGCGCCTTCGTCGGCGACGGCCGCTACCGGCTGACCGGGCGGCTGGGCCGCGGCGGCATGGCGGAGGTCTTCGCGGCCGAGGACGTGCGCCTGGGGCGGATCGTGGCGGTGAAGCTGCTCCGCAACGACCTGGCCGAGGACCCGATCTCCAAGGCCCGCTTCACCCGCGAGGCCCAGGCCGTCGCGGGCCTGAACCACCACGCCGTCGTGGCCGTCTACGACTCCGGCGAGGACCGCACGCCCACCGGCACCGTCTCCTACATCGTGATGGAGCTGGTCGAGGGCCACACGATCAAGGACCTGCTGAACGGCCCGACCCCGCCGCCGATCGACCAGGCGCTGCTGATCGTCTCGGGTGTGCTGGACGCGCTCGCGTACAGCCACCAGCACGGCATCGTGCACCGGGACATCAAACCGGCCAACGTGATCATCACCACCGGCGGCGCGGTCAAGGTCATGGACTTCGGCATCGCCCGCGCCCTGCACGGCGCCGCGAGCACGATGACGCAGACCGGCATGGTGATGGGCACCCCGCAGTACCTCTCGCCCGAGCAGGCGCTGGGCAAGTCCGTGGACCACCGCAGCGACCTCTACGCCACCGGCTGCCTGCTCTACGAGCTGCTGGCGCTGCGCCCGCCCTTCACCGGCGAGACCCCGCTGTCGGTGGTCTACCAGCACGTCCAGGACGACCCGCGGGTCCCGTCCCAGGTCAGCGACCGGGTGCCGCCGGAGCTCGACGGCATGGTGCTGCGCGCGCTGGCCAAGCAGCCGGAGGACCGCTTCCAGAGCGCCGAGGAGATGCGCGGCGTCGTCGGCTACGCGCACCAGACGCTGGCCCAGCAGGGCGGCTGGACCGGCGGCATGTGGAACACCGGTGTGGTGACCGCGGTCATGCCGCAGTCGCAGCGCCCGGGCGGGCCCGGCCCCGGCGGCTACCGCCCCGACGGGAGCGGCAGCACCGCCGAGCTGGGCCTGCCGCTGCTCGCCGGCGACGTCGGCGGCGGCCTCGGCGGCAAGACCACCGGTTACGACGGCGGTTACGGCGGCGGCGGGCAGGCCTCCGGCGGCGGCCAGGGCGGCAACCGCTGGCTCAAGCCGGCCCTCTTCGCGGTCGCCGCGGTGCTTGCCGTGGTGCTCGGTGTGTACCTGGCGACGCTGCCGACCGGCGGCAGCGGCGGCACTCCCGCCGACAACCATTCCCCGACCCCGGTGGGCCATAGCGAGGCGCCGTCGGCCGACGAGCAGCCCTCGGAGGATCCGAACGAGGGGCCGACCGACGACACCGGCGAGGCGAGCACCGCGCCGACCACGCCGAGCTCGACCCCCTCGACGAGTGCCCCGCCGACCACCCCGCCCAGCACTCCGGCGACGACTCCGTCGGCGACGAAGCCGACCAGGCCCACGACGACGCCGCCGAGCAAGCCCACCACGCCGCCGCCGACCGACGACACGCCCAGCGCGCCGCCCTCCGGTGACAACGACACCCACGCCCCGGGCCTGGACGGCAACTGAGAGCTGAGCCGCCGCCGGCCGCTACCCGGCGAAGGCGTCGAGCACCGACTCGTACTCCCCCGTCCACCACACGGCCAGCGCCGAGGCGGCGGGGAAGAGCGGGTCGGAGCGGCGGTCGCGGCGCTCGTAGCGCCAGTGCAGCATCCAGAAGTCGTTGAGCCGCTCCCACCACACCCGGTGCACGGCGGCCGCGACCTCCGCCTCGCCCGCGCCGGAGGCGAGCCGGTACGCCCGGGCGTAGGCCCGGACCTTGCGCAGGTCGAGGCGGCCGTCCACCGGGTGGACGAAGAAGATGGCGGCGGCCCTGACGGCCTCCTCGGCACGCGGCTGGACGCCGAGCCGGTCCCAGTCGACGATGGCGGCGGGTTCGTCGCCGCGGTAGAGCAGGTTGAGCGGGTGGAAGTCGCCGTGCACCCAGCCTTGGATGCGGCCGTCCGGCGCGGGGTCCGGCGGGCGGCGGTGGGCGTGCCGCCGCAGCAGGTCGCCGCGCTCGACCAGCCGGTGTTCGGCCAGGCCGTCGAAGTCGTCGTAGGGATGGCGGGCCCTGACCAGGGCGAGCAGCCGGGCGATGTCGGCGTGCGTACGGTCCGGGTCGGCGCTGGGCCGCGGGCCCGCGGCCGGCGGCGGCTGGACGTGGGCGAGCCCGGTGTGCACCCGGCCGAGCAGGGTGCCGAGCCGCCGGGACTGCCCGGCGGTCAGCTCGGTGCCCTCGCGGTGGGTGCCGTCGATCCACGGGAAGAGGGCGTAGCCGTATCCGCGGTGCAGCGTCACCGTGCGGCCGTCGGCGTCCGGCAGCGGTGCCGCGGCGGGCAGGCCGAGCCGGGCCAGGCCCCGGGTGGCGCGGTGCTGGCGCACGATGAGAGCGGGCTCCGCGGTGTCCGGGGAGAGGTACTGCTTGAGGAAGTACCGGCCCCTGGTGGTGGTCACCCGCCACCCGCGGTTCAGCAGTCCCCGGGGGACTGCTTCGCAGGTCAGCGGCTCCCCCGCGCTTTCGTACCGATGCAGCAAGGCGGTCAGCGAAGCCCGCTCGTGCGGCTCCGTCGCCGTGCCCGTCACGTGCCACAGAGTAGATCACCAAAGGGGGCCGTTCGGGCGGGGTGGCGCCACCCCACCCCGACCTGCTAAGGGCACCCTTATGCCGACTACGGCCGTTATGGCACCGGCTTCGTCACTCGCGCCGCATAGGCCTCCGCCTGCGTCAGGCGCTCCATGCCGAGCTTCGCCAGCATCGCGGACATCGACTTCCTGACGGCGCTCTCCGCCAGCCCGGTCTGCTCGCCGATCTCGCGGTTGGTGAGCCCCTCGCCGATCAGGTCGAGCAGCCGCCGCTCCTGGCCGGTGAGGTCGCCGAGCCGCTCATCCTGCTCGCTGCGGGCGCCGCCGTCCCTGAGCCGCTCGATCACCTGGGCGGTGGCGGCCGGATCGAGCAGCGAGTGGCCGGCGGCGACCTCGCGTACGGCGCTGATCAGGTCGTCGCCCCTGATGACCTTGGGGACGTAGCCTGCCGCGCCTGCCATGACCGCGTCGAAGAGTGCCTCGTCGTCCGCGAAGGACGTGAGCATCAGGCACTTCACCGACTCGTCGCGCGAGCGGATCTCGCGGCAGGCCTCGACGCCGCTGCCGTCCGGCAGCCGTACGTCCAGCACGGCGACGTCGGGATGCGCGTCGGGCACCCGGTCCATCGCCTCGGTCGCGCTGGCCGCCTCGCCGACGATCTCGATCGACGGATCGACCGACAGCAGGTCGTTGACGCCGCGGCGCACCAGTTCGTGGTCGTCCAGTAGGAAAACCCGTATATGTCCGTTTTCACTCACGTGCCCAGCCTCGCACCCCGCGCGCCGGTCTGCCTCCCGCGGACCCGGCGCACCCCCGGGCGGCCCCTTACGGATGTCCGGCATCCGAGATACGGTGCCGTTGTCCCGGTGGCCTGCGACAACAGGTCGACCGGCAGGCCGGCGACGGCCGGGCCGGCTGCCCGGAAAGCGCCGCGCCCGCGTACTTACTAGGAAATCCAAGCAAAACCGCAGGTCGGACGGCTTCGCGCGAATGCGGGACTTCTGGGTAACGTCTGTGTTGCAGGCCATCCGCCGGGACGCTGTCACGCCTGGTTCGGCCATGCCGCACACACCCCGTGCGTCCCGCCGGACCAGGTGCGCCGCCCCCCGATCACGTGGGGGAGGCCCCATCCTGCTCCCCGGCAGATCCCGGGGGCCGGACAGACGGAGGAGCGAACGTGAGCGTGAAGAGCACTGCCGCTGGGGGTGCCCCCGCCAAAGGCAGGGGGCGGACGACCCGCGCAGCCGTCGCGAAGCGCGGTAGCGGAGAGCCGGGGCTCGTACAGCTGCTGACCCCCGAGGGCGAGCGGGTCGAGCACGACGACTACGCGATCGACCTGACGCCGGAAGAGCTGCGCGGCCTGTACCGCGACATGGTGCTGACCCGGCGTTTCGACGCCGAGGCGATCACCTTGCAGCGGCAGGGCGAGCTGGGCCTGTGGGCCTCGCTGCTCGGCCAGGAGGCCGCGCAGATCGGTTCCGGGCGCGCCACCAGGCCCGACGACTACGTGTTCCCGACGTATCGCGAGCACGGCGTGGCCTGGACGCGGGACGTGGACCCGCTCAACCTGCTGGGGATGTTCCGCGGTGTGAACCACGGCGGCTGGGACCCCAACGAGAACAACTTCCAGCTCTACACCATCGTCATCGGCTCACAGACGCTGCACGCCACGGGTTACGCCATGGGGGTGGCCAAGGACGGCGCCGACGCCGCCGTGATCGCCTACTTCGGCGACGGCGCCTCCAGCCAGGGCGACGTGGCCGAGGCCTTCACCTTCGCCGCGGTGTACAACGCGCCCGTGGTCTTCTTCTGCCAGAACAACCAGTGGGCCATCTCCGAGCCGACCGAGAAGCAGTCCCGGGTGCCGATCTACCAGCGCGCGGCCGGCTTCGGCTTCCCCGGCGTCCGGGTCGACGGCAACGACGTGCTCGCGGTGCTCGCCGTCACCAGGGCCGCCCTCGACCACGCCCGCAGCGGGCAGGGGCCGATGCTGGTCGAGGCGTTCACGTACCGGATGGGCGCGCACACCACGACCGACGACCCGACGCGCTACCGGCGCGACGAGGAGCGCGAGGAGTGGGCGTCCAAGGACCCCATCGCCCGGCTGAAGACCTACCTGGAGCGCGAGGGCATCGCCGACGAGGCCTTCTACGCGGAGATCGACGCGGAGAGCGACGCGCTGGCCAAGCGGGTGCGCGAGGGCGTGCGGAACATGCCGAACCCCGGCACCATGGCGATCTTCGAGAACGTCTACGCGGACGGCAGCGCGCTCGTCGACGAGGAGCGCGCGCAGTTCGCCGCATACCTGGAGTCCTTCGACACCGGGGACACGACCGTGGGCTCGACCGTGGGAACGGGGCACTGATCATGACCCAGACGATGGCAGTGGCCAAGGCCCTCAACGAATCCCTGCGCAAGGCGCTGGAGAACGACCCCAAGGTCCTCATCATGGGCGAGGACGTCGGAAAGCTCGGCGGCGTCTTCCGTATCACCGACGGCCTGCACAAGGACTTCGGCGAGGGGCGGGTCATCGACACCCCGCTCGCCGAGTCGGGCATCGTCGGTACGGCGATCGGGCTGGCGCTGCGCGGCTACCGCCCGGTGGTGGAGATCCAGTTCGACGGCTTCGTCTTCCCCGCGTACGACCAGATCGTCACGCAGCTGGCCAAGATGCACGCCCGCGCGCTCGGCAAGATCAAGCTGCCGGTCGTCATCCGCATCCCCTACGGCGGCGGCATCGGCGCGGTCGAGCACCACAGCGAGTCGCCCGAGGCGCTTTTCGCGCACATCCCCGGGCTCAAGGTCGTCTCGCCTTCCAACGCCTCCGACGCCTACTGGATGCTGCAGCAGGCCATCGAGTGCGACGACCCGGTCATCTTCTTCGAGCCGAAGCGGCGCTACTGGGACAAGGGCGAGGTCGACGTCTCCGCGCTGCCCGGCGACCTGCACCAGGCGGTCATCGCCCAGCCGGGCACGGACGTGACGCTCGCGGCGTACGGCCCGATGGTGAAGGTGTGCCTGGAGGCGGCGGCCGCGGCCGCCAACGAGGGCCGTAGCCTGGAGGTCGTGGACCTCCGCTCGCTCTCGCCGATCGACTTCGACACGATCCAGGCGTCGGTGCGGCGGACCGGCCGGCTGGTCGTCGTGCACGAGGCCCCGGTCTTCTACGGCGCGGGCGCCGAGATCGCAGCCCGGATCGCCGAGCGCTGCTTCTACCACCTTGAGGCGCCTGTACTGCGGGTCGGCGGCTTCCACGCCCCCTACCCGCCGGCCCGCCTGGAGGAGGAGTACCTGCCGGGCCTGGACCGCGTACTCGACGCCGTCGACCGCGCGCTGGCGTACTGAGGAGAGGGTTGTGACGACCATGACCGCACAGGCGCAGCGCTTCCGGGAGTTCCGGATGCCGGACGTCGGCGAAGGCCTCACCGAGGCGGAGATCCTCAAGTGGTACGTGGCGGTGGGCGACACCGTCACCGACGGGCAGGTGATCTGCGAGGTCGAGACGGCCAAGGCGGCCGTCGAACTGCCCATCCCCTACGACGGGGTGGTCAGCGAGATCCGCTTCGACGAGGGCACGACGGTGGACGTCGGTACGCCGATCATCGTGGTGGACGCCGGTGCAGGCACCCGGGAGGGCGACGCGCCCGCACCCGCGGAGACCGTGCCCGCGCCGGCCGCACCCGTGGAGGCGCCGCAGCCGGCCGCCAAGCGGCAGGCGGTGCTGGTGGGTTACGGGGTCGCGCCGTCCTCGACGACCCGCAGGCCGCGCAAGCAGGCGGCGCCGCCGGTCAACGGCACGGCTCCGGCCGCGCCCCCGGCCGGGGCGCCCGCCCCGGCCCCGGCGCAGGTGCCCGCCCCGGCCACCACACCGGTCAGGGCCGAACGGCCGCTGGCCAAGCCGCCGGTGCGCAAGCTCGCCAAGGAGCTGGGCATCGACCTGGCCACCGTCGTGCCGACCGGCCCGAACGGCGTGGTGACCCGGGAGGACATCCGGGCCGCGGCCGCGCCCCCGGCGACGCTCCCGGCGGCCGCCCCTGCCGTCGAGGCGGTGCCCGGCGCGCGTGAGACGCGCACCCCGATCAAGGGTGTGCGCAAGGCCACCGCGCAGGCGATGGTGGCCAGCGCATTCACGGCTCCGCACGTCACGGAGTTCGTGACCTTCGACATCACCAGGACGATGAAACTGGTCCAGGAGCTGAAGGAGGACCGCGCCTTCACCGGCCTCAAGGTCAGCCCGCTGCTGCTGGTGGCCAAGGCACTGCTGGTGGCGATCCGCCGCCACCCCCAGGTCAACTCCGCCTGGGACGAGGCGGCGCAGGAGATCGTCCAGAAGGCGTACGTCAACCTGGGCATCGCCGCGGCGACCCCGCGCGGGCTGATCGTGCCCAACATCAAGGACGCCCAGGACAGGACGCTGCCCGAACTGGCGTCCGCGCTGGGCGACCTGGTCGCCACCGCACGCGAGGGCAGGACCTCGCCGGCCGACATGCAGGGGGGCACCGTCACCATCACCAACGTCGGCGTCTTCGGCGTCGACACCGGCACGCCCATCCTGAATCCCGGGGAGTCCGCGATCCTCGCCTTCGGCGCGGTCAAGCTCCAGCCGTGGGTGCACAAGGGCAAGGTCAAGCCGCGCCATGTCACCACCCTCGCGCTCTCCTTCGACCACCGGCTGGTCGACGGCGAGCTGGGCTCCAAGGTCCTGGCGGACGTGGCCGCGATCCTGGAACAGCCCAAGCGGCTGATCACCTGGGCGTGAGGCGCAGGTCGTAACGCGTAAGGCACAGGCAGGCACAGGCACAGGCGCGGTCACCCGCACCCAGCGCCGCCCCCCCGCAGCGGGGGCTCCCGGTGGACAAACGTCCGGGAGCCCCCGCTCCTGCGTGTTTCCCGCGCATCGCGGCCGAATTGTGCTGCTATCGCCCTATGGTCGTCTCTGTCTCCGTCGTCCTGCTGCTGATCGTCATCGCGGCACTGCTGATGCACAACAAGAACCTCAAGGTCAGCCACGCCCTCGTGTGCGGCCTGCTCGGCTTCTGCCTGGCCGGCACCAGCCTGGCCCCCACGATCCAGTCCACCGTCGCCTCGACCGCCGACCTGGTCAGCACGATCCGCCCGTAGCGCCGTAGCGCCCTAGCCAGCGGGCTGGTCGGCGGCCCGGCGTCCGCACTGCGGGACAGCATGCCGGATGGTGACCTGTTGCATCTATGATGTGCGCATCATGGATGCAGCAGCCGTCGCGACCCCGGTCGCCGTCAAGTCGCCGCCCGCCGCCGAGCGGGTCTATCTGCATGTCAAGGCGGGGGTGCTTGACCGCAGTTACGAAGGCGGGACGCTGCTCACCGAGGGGGATCTGGCCGACGCCGTCGGGGTGTCGCGCACGCCGGTGCGCGAGGCGCTGCTGCGGCTGGAGGCGGAAGGGCTGCTCAAGCTCTATCCGAAGAAGGGCGCCCTGGTGCTGCCGGTCTCCGCGCAGGAGATCGCCGACGTCGTCGAGACCCGGCTGCTGGTGGAGCAGCACGCGGTCGCCAAGCTGGTGGGCGCGCTGCCCGGGCGGCTGGTCGCCCGGCTGGAGGAGCTGCTCGCCGAGCAGCGCGGGCACGCGGCCGCCGGGGACCTGGCGGCCTTCGCGGTCGCCGACCGCACCTTCCACGCGGAGATCGTGGGCGCGGCCGGCAACCGTATCCTCGCCCAGCTCTACGACCAGCTGCGGGACCGCCAGCTGCGGATGGGCGTGGCCACCATGCACGCCGAGCCCAGCCGCGTGGCCATGAACATCGCCGAGCACACCGCGATCCTGGACGCGCTGCGCCACGGCGGCGCGCGGCAGGCGGAGGCCGCCGTGCGCCGGCACCTGTCGCGGGTCGGCGTCCTGGCCCGGGGCGAGTCGTGACGGCGAAGGCACTGCCGGGCGACCCGCCGGGCGGCCGGCGGGCCGTCCTGGTCTGGGGCGTCGGCACCCTGGTCTACCTGGTGGCGGTGGTGCACCGCACCAGCCTCGGCGTGGCCGGCATCGACGCCGCCGACCGCTTCCACATCGGGGCCTCGGCCCTCTCGTCGTTCTCGATCCTCCAGGTGCTGGTCTACGCGGGGATGCAGATACCCGTCGGCCTGATGGTGGACCGGCTCGGCACCAAGCGGGTGCTGATGCTGGGGGCGGTGCTCTTCACCAGCGGGCAGCTGGCCTTCGCGCTGTCGCACTCGTACGGCATGGCGCTGGCCGCCCGGGCGGTGCTGGGCTGTGGCGACGCGATGACCTTCGTGAGCGTGCTGCGGCTGGGCTCGCGCTGGTTCCCGGCCCGCCGCGGGCCGATGGTCGCGCAGGGGGCCGCGCTGTTCGGGGTGGCGGGCAACCTGGTCTCGACGGTCGCGCTGTCCCGGCTGCTGCACTCGGCGGGCTGGACGCCGACCTTCCTGGGCACGGCGATCGGCGGCGCCTTCGTGCTGCTGCTGGTGGCGCTGTTCCTCAAGGACCACCCCGAGGGCTTCGAGCCCGCGCCGGCCGAACACGCAGGACTGGCCTACGTGCGGCGGCAGATCGCCGCGTCCTGGGCCGAGCCGGGGACCCGGCTGGGGATGTGGACGCACTTCACCACGCAGTTCTCCGGCATGGTCTTCCTGCTGCTGTGGGGGCTGCCCTACCTGGTGGAGGACCAGGGGCTCTCGCGCGGCACCGCGGGCAGCCTGCTGACGCTGGTGGTGCTGGCCAACATGGTCTTCGGGATGGTCTTCGGCCAGCTGATCTCCCGCCACCACGGGGCCAGGATGCCGCTGACGCTGGGTGTGATCGCGGCGACCGCGGGGATCTGGGCGGCGGTGCTCGGCTGGCCCGGCGGGCAGGACCCGGTGTGGCTGCTGATACTGCTGTGCGTGGTGCTGGGCGCCTGCGGCCCCGGCTCGATGATCGGCTTCGACTTCGCCCGCCCGGCCAACCCGCCGGAGCGCTTCGGTACGGCGTCCGGCATCGTCAACATCGGCGGCTTCACGGCCTCGATGCTCACCCTGCTGGCGGTCGGGGTGCTGCTGGACGCCACCGGCGACAACTACCGGGTGGCGTGGAGCAGCGTCTTCGTCCTCCAGGCGGTCGGGACCGCGCAGATACTGCGGCTGCGGCGGCACAGCGAGCGTCTGGAGCGCGAGCGCATCGCGGTCAGCCGGGTGGAGAGCGTGCACCGCTCCTCGGCCGCCGCGGTCAGCGGAGAGTGAGCGGCGGGCTCAGCGGGGAGTGAGCGGCGGGCACGTCACGGGCGTGGGAGCCGCGGGCACGTCACGGGCGGCAGCGGGCGCTATGCCCTTTTGGGTGACAACTCGCTAATCTCACCGATGAGTTGACGTCATCGCGAGGGAGCGCCATGAGCTCTGCGCACGCGGCACCCGACATCCTGTCGGCCGAATTCGCGGCCGACCCCTACAGCGCCTACCGGATCCTGCGCGCGGACCACCCGCTGGTCCGGCACGAGGCCACCGACAGCTACCTCGTCTCGCGGTACGAGGACGTGGAGCGCGCCTTCAAGGACCCGGTCTTCACCAGCGACAACTACGACTGGCAGATCGCCCCCGTGCACGGCAGGACGATCCTGCAGATGGACGGCAGGGAGCACTCCGTACGCCGGGCGCTGGTCGCCCCGGCCTTCCGCGGCCGGGAGTTGCAGGAGAAGTTCCTGCCGGTCATCGAACGCAACGCCGCCGAGCTGATCGACGGCTTCCGTACGGCGGGACGCGCCGACCTGGTCGCGGACTTCGCCACCCGCTTCCCGATCAACGTCATCGTCGACATGCTCGGCCTCGACCGCTCCGACCACGACCGCTTCCACGGCTGGTACACCGCGATCATCGCCTTCCTGAGCAACCTCAGCCAGGACCCCGAGGTCACCGCAGCGGGGCTGCGTACCCGCGAGGAGCTGGCGGCGTACATGATCCCGGTGATCCAGGAGCGGCGGGCGCACCCCGGGGACGACCTGCTCTCGACGCTGTGCACGGCCGAGATCGACGGCGTGACGATGTCCGACGAGGACGTGAAGGCCTTCGTCAGCCTGCTGCTCGCGGCGGGCGGCGAGACCACCGACAAGGCGGTCGCGGGCGTCTTCCGCAACCTGCTGGCGAACCCCGAGCAGTTGGCGGCCGTACGCGCGGACCGCTCGCTGATCCCGGCGGCCTTCGCCGAGACGCTGCGCTTCAGCCCGCCGGTGCACATGATCATGCGGCAGCCGTCGCGTGACGTGACCCTGAGCGGCGGTACGGTGCCGGCCGGTTCCACGGTGACGTGCCTGATCGGCGCGGCCAACCGCGACCCGGCGCGCTACGCCGACCCGGACACCTACGACGTCCACCGCCAGGACCTGACCACCGCGAACGCCTTCTCGGCCGCCGCCGACCACCTGGCCTTCGCGCTCGGGCGGCACTTCTGCGTGGGCGCGCTGCTGGCCAAGGCGGAGATCGAGGTCGGCGTCGGCCAACTGCTGGACGCCATGCCGGATGTGGCACCGGACGACGGCGAACAGGCCGTCGAGCAGGGTGTCTTCACCCGCGGCCCGGGGACGCTGCCGGTGCGCTTCACGCCTGCGCCGCAGGCCGCCTGAGGGGGCGGGCCGGCTCACAACGCGGTGAACCGCACCGGCAACTGGGCAGGACCGCGCATCCACACCGAGGGGCGCCACACCAGTTGGCCGGCCGGCACCGACAGCGCCAGGTCGGGCAGCCGGTCGAGCAGCACCTCCACCGCCGCCCGGGAGATCACCTCGGCCATCTCCGGGGCCGGGGCCGGGCAGCGGTGCTCGCCGTGGCTGAACGACAGATGCGCCTGGTTGCCGGTCGAGCCCGCGGTGAAGTCCGGGCGCACCTGCGGGTCGGTGTTGGCGGCGGCCAGGCCCAGCACCACGCAGTCGCCCTTGGCGATCCGCCGCCCGGCCAGCGTGGTGTCCCTGGCGGCCCACCGGCCGATGAAGTTCTGCGTCGGGGTGTCCGCCCACAGCACCTCGTTGAGCGCCTGGCCGACGTTGCGGCGGCCGCCGGAGAGCGTCACCGCGAAGCGGTCGTCGGTGAGCATCAACCGCAGGGTGTTGCCGATCCAGTTGGAGGTGGGCTGCTGCCCCGCCGCCATGATGGAGATCATGTCCTGGATGATCTCCTCGTCCGCCAGCCCCGCCGGGTGCCGCAGCAGGCGGGACGGCACATCGGGTCCTGGGGCCTCCCGGCCGCGGTCGAGCAGCATCTCCATCGTGGCGTGGATGCGCTGGTAGGCGTCCACCGCGCCGGGACCGTCGTCCAGGGAGGCGGCCATGTCCGCCTCCAGGGTGCCGGTCTCGTCCTCGTCCAGGCCGAACAGGCCGGCCACTACCCGCAGCGGGACCTGCCCGGCGTAGTCGGCCATCAGCTCGGCGTGCCCGGCGCCCGCGAAGCCGTCGACCAGCCGGTCGCCCACCGCCTCGGCGGCGACCCGCAGTTCGTACTGGTCGACCGTGTCCAGCACGTCGGTGATCGCCCCGGAGCGGCGCCGGTGGTCGGCGCCCTCGGTGAAGAGCACCGAGGCGGTGTGCATCACGTAGGGCAGCAGCGGCCAGTCCGGCGGGATGCGGTCCCAGGCGTGCCAGCGGCGCGAATCGCGGGCGAAGATCTCCGGGTTGGCGGTGACGTAGTGCAACTCGCGGTAGCCGAGCACCAGCCAGGCCGGGATGTCGTCGTCCAGCAGGACCGGCGCGACCGGGCCGTGCGCGCGGCGCAGCCGCCGGTAGAGGTCGGCGGGGTCGGACTCGAAGTCCAGCGAGCGCATCGGCACCGCCGTCTCCGCCGCGGCGGGCGGGGCTGCGGCCGGCGGGGCGGGGTGGTCCTGGTGGGTGGTCACGGCGTGGTCTCCCGGGCGTACGACAGGGTGTGCAGATGGGTGACGAGGGCGGTCAGCACCTCGACGCCGGAGTCGCGCCTGCGCGCGTCGCAGTCGATCAGCGGCACGCCGGGCGGCAGCGACAGCGCCTCCCGCAGCTGCTCCAGCGTGTGGTCGGGCTCCCCGAAGTTGTTGCGGGCCACGACGAAGGGCAGCCCGTGGTGTTCGAGGCGGTCGATCGAGTACCAGCAGTCGGCGACGTGGCGGGTGTCGACCAGCACGACGGCGCCGAGGGTGCCGGAGAACAGCCGCTCCCACAGGAACCAGAAGCGTTTCTGCCCGGGGGCGCCGAACAGGTACAGCACCATCTCGTCGTCCAGGGTGATCCGCCCGAAGTCGAAGGCGACGGTGGTGGTGGTCTTGTCGGTCGAGCTCTTCAGCTCGTCCACCCCCACGCTCGCCTGCGTCATCGTCTCCTCGGTGCTCAGCGGGCGGATCTCGCTGACCGAGCCGACCAGGGTGGTCTTGCCGACCCCGAAGCCGCCCACGACGACGATCTTCAGGCCGTCGGCGGCGGTGGCCCGCAGCGGCGGGGTGTCCACCGGCTCAGAGCTTCTGGAGCGCAAGGAGCACCTTCTTCAACGTGTCGCGGGGCGGGAGCTGGGAGCCGCGGCCGGCCGAGCGGGGGTGCCGTGCGGTGATGCCGCCGGAGTCCAGCAGGTCGCAGAGCAGGATCTTGACCACGCCGACCGGCATGGCCAGATGCGAGGACAGCTCGACCACGGCCACCGGGCGGCGGCACAGCTCCAGGATCCTGATGTGCTCGGACTGCATGCCGCGGGCCGGTTCGCCCTCGCTGACCACCAGGGTCACCAGGTCGAAGGAGTCCTCGTGGGTGCGGGACCTGCCGCCGGTGACCACGTACAGCCGGTCCGGCTCGCCGCTGTCCACCGGACCCCGGCCCGGGTCCCCGGCCCGGCTCATGCCGGCTGCCGCCCGCCGGGCAGCCGCGCCGACGGCAGGTCGGGCCCGTCGCCGGTGCCGCGCGGGTCGGCGCGCAGGTAGCTGCCGATCTGCTCGACCAGCTCGTTCATGGTGTGCCCGACGATCCCCGGGTCGGCCCCGTCGTCGCCGATCACCGCCAGATGCGCGCCCTCGCCCGCCTCGACGATGAAGAGGATGCCGCCGTGGAATTCGGTCATCGACTGCCTGACCCCGCCGCTGCCGTCCCCGAACTCCATCGAGGCGCCGTGCGACAGGCTCTGGATGCCGGACGCGATGGCGGCGAGCTGGTCGGCGCGGTCCGCGCTCAGGCCCGACGACAGGCACAGCTTGAGGCCGTCCCTGGACAGCACCAGCGCGTGCCGGGCGCCCGGGGTCCTCGCCAGCAGATTCTCCAGCAGCCAGTCCAGGCTGCGGTCGGTCGTGGTCATCTGTCGGTGTCCTGTCCTGTGTGCGGTTCTCCGAGTGCGGCCCGGCGGAAGGCGCGGAAGCGCTCACCTGACGTGGCCCTGGACTGCGCGTCCCGCTCCGCGGCGGCCGCGGAGCGGGGCCGTGCGGCCGCGGCGATGAGGTCCAGATGCCCGGACTCGGCCAGCGTCCGGCCCCTGGTCCGCTTGGGCAGCGGCGGCGCGGCGGCGCGTACGCCCTCCACGTGCCCGTCCCCGTCGGTCACGCGGTCGGTACGCCCGGCGTCCGCGTCCCCCGCGGCCGTACGCGCGGGTTCCGTACGCGCTTCCGTACGCGCCGGCGGCAGCGCGGCGCGGGCGCGGTCGTGGCCCCAGGCGTTCTGGGCGGGCAGCGGCGGCCAGTCCTCGCGGGGCCGGGTGATCAGCTTCGGCGGGATCAGCACCACCACGCCCGTGCCGCCCCGCGAGGAGGGACGGAAGGACACCGTCAGGCCGTACTTGCGGGCCAGGCAGCCCACCACCGCGAGCCCGAAGCGGGTCCCCGACAGGTCACGCAGGTCCAGCGGCGCGGCCGACACCAGCCTCTCGGCCCGCAGCAGCGTGGAGGGCGGCATCTCCAGGCCGCCGTCCTCGACGGTGACGACGACACCGGTGTGCGTCTCCTGCACGTACACGTGCACCTCCTCGGTCGGCGGCGAGAAGATGGTCGCGTTGTCCATGATCTCGGCGAGGGCGTGCATGACGCCCTCGGCCGCGTAACCGGCGACCGCCGCGGTGGAGGCGGAGTGCAGCCGCACCCGGCGGTATTCGTTGATCCGGCCCAGCGCGCCGCGCAGGATGCTCTCCATCACGATCGGCCGGGTCCAGCGGCGGCCCGAGCGGGACCCGGTGATCACCGCGATGCTGTCCGCCATCCGCCCCGCCTGCGAGGTCTGGTGGTCGATCAGCAGCAGGTCGCCGAGCACCTCCTCGCCGTGCCGCATCTGCATGTCGCGCAGGTCGGCGAGCATGCTGGTGGTCAGCGCCTGCACCCGGCTCGCGGTGTTCGCGCAGGCCGCCATGACCGCGGCCCGCATCCGCTCGCTGGCGCCGACCTCGCCGACCAGCGCCTCAAGCAGCCGCTGGTGGGCGGCACCTGGCGTGCGCTCCAGCCTGGCGAGCACCGTCGGCGCCGACTTGCCCGAGCGCAGCTGCTCGGCCGCCGCGGGCAGGATCACCTCGGTCAACCGGTCCGCCGCGTCCTCCAGCGCCGCCGCCCGCGCCGTCTCGGCCGCCAGGCCCGCCCGCAGGGCGGTCTCCCGGTCGTTCGCCGCCCGCGCCGCGTCCGCGGCCAGCCCGGCCCTGGCGGTCTCCGCCGCCAGCCGGTCTGCCGTCCGCGACCAGACGCCGGCCAGCGCGACCACCGCGCCGAGCAGCAGCGCCGCCGCGGCCGCCAGCACGCCGACGGTGGGCCGGTCGACGGCCGCGGTACGCGACACCGCCCAGCCGCCGGCCGCGGCGACCGCGAGGGTGGCGGCCACCGGCGGACCGTGGACCGGCCACACCGGCGCTCTGCGGGGCGGGCCCGCGAGCGGGGGAGGAGGCGGGGGTGACGGGGGCTGCGCTGCGGCTGACATCGATAGCTACCTCGTGGCGGTGGCCGGCAGCCGGCCGCCTGCCGTGAGCCGTGGGGGCGGAGGGGGGAGAAGGGCCGGCGGAAAGCGGAGCATTCCCCGGGACGCGAGAGTCGTGAGGGATTTCCGCGCTCTGCACCCTACTCGCCGAAGTCGCCCGATTCACACCGCTCTTGACGATCCGTCGGTTATATGCAAAGGGCCGGTGCCGGCGGGTTCGCACCCGCCGCCACCGGCCCTCCCACGGTCCCGGGACCGCCTCAGCGCGTCACCGCGATGTGCTGCAGGATCGTCTCGGCCAGCGCCGTGTCGCCCTCGATCTTGAGCCGGTCGGCGACCGCCGCGGGCCGCACCCGGCCGGTCAGCAGCCGCAGGAAGGTCTCCCAGTCCAGGGCGAAGGTCACCGCGGGGCCCAGGGAGACCGCCGAGTCGATGGACCCGCGGCCCTCGGCGTTGACCCGCACCGTCCGCATGAACTCCAGCGGCCCGTGCACGTCGAAGACCACCGCGGCCCCGGCCTTGGCACCCGCGTCGTGCGCGACCAGCTTCGGCAGCGAGCGCAGCAGGTGGTCACGGGCCAGCACGGCCTCGGCGGACGCCAGGTTGCCCGGCGTGTCCAGGGCCCTGCGCAGGTCCTGCTCGTGCACCCATACGTCAAAGACGCGCGCCCACAACTGCTCCTCAAGGGTGACCTCGCCGCCGCCGATCGCCCGTACCTCCGCGTCCGGCTGCCGTGTCTCGTTGCGCAGCTGCCGCGACCTGCGGATGATCGTGTACTCCAGCTCCGAGGTCATCTCGGGGGCGGTGTGGTGCCGCCGGATGTCGACCGGCACCTCGGTGTAGCGCGCGGCCTCGCTGGTGATGTGCCGGAGATCGCTGGGAAGTGTGTGGATCGGGCGCGGATCGCCGAGCAGCTCGCACTCGAAGCCGATGATGTGGGACACGATGTCGCGCACCGACCAGTAGGGGCACTCCGTGGGGCGGTTCCACTCCCCCTCGGCCAGTGGGGTCACCAGTTCGTTGATGGACTCTATGGAGTGGGTCCAGGCGTCGATATACGGCTGGAGCTTGCTGTGGACGGTCACGGGACCCCTCGACGGATCGGTGCGCGGTCGTGGTGGTTGGCGCCTAAGTTACGCTGCGCGCGGGCGCCCACGCAGTGCTTTCGAGTGACGATGGTAGGCCCGGCTTGACGACCCAACGTATGGGCGGTGTCCAGGTGCGCGCAACGCTTCTCCAGATCGAGGTCGACCCGGCCGAGACCACCGCCGACCGGCGGCGCCGTGCGGCTGCCCTCGTCCGCGCCCAGGCGGGCGCGGATCTTGTCGTGCTGCCCGAATTGTGGCCGGTCGGCGCCTTCGCCTCGGACGACTTCGCGGCCGGCGCCGAGCGGGTCGACGGCGGTCCCACCGCCGAGGCGATGAGCGCTGCCGCGCGGGACGCGGGGGTGTGGCTGCACGCCGGTTCGATCGTCGAACGCGAGCCGTGGCCCGACGGGCCGCTCTACAACACCTCGCTGCTCTTCGCGCCGGACGGGACGCTGCACGCCGCCTATCGCAAGATCCACCGCTTCGGCTTCGACCGCGGTGAGGCGGTGCTCATGGCGGGGGGCTCGCGGATCGTCGCCGCGCGGCTGCCGCACGGCGTGCTCGGCCTCGCGACCTGCTACGACCTGCGCTTTCCCGAGCAGTTCCGGCTGCTGGTCGACGAGGGCGCCGAGATGCTGGTCATCCCGGCGGGGTGGCCCGCGCGACGGCTCGCGCACTGGCGGGTGCTGGTGCAGGCGCGGGCGGTGGAGAACCAGGCCTACGTGCTCGCGTGCGGGACCGCGGGGACGCACGCGGGGGTGCCGCAGGCCGGCCACAGCATGGTCGTCGACCCCTGGGGGGCCGTCCTCGCCGAGGCCGGCGACGCCGAGGAGGTCCTCACCGTCGACCTCGACCCGGGCAGGGTCGCCGCGACCCGCACGGATTTTCCGGTACTCCGCGACCGCGTCCTCGGCGTCGCTCCCCTGCGGGAGGCGTAGCGCGCGCCTGGGGGGTGCCACTCGCGGTGGCCCTCGCATCCTGCGCTGCGTGGCGAACTGCGCGCGCAACCACGACGCTGGGAAAGACGCACCGCCACCACACGTGGCACCCCCCTGGGCGGCGGCCACCGCACGTGGCACCGCCCGGGGGGTCTGGCGAACCCCCGGAGGGCTAGTCCTCCTCCACGACCAGGCGGTCGACGCAGATGGCGATCGCGATGAGCATCGCGGCGTCCGCGTCGGGCCGTTCGATGTCGATCGCGTACGCGTCGCGGAGGGAGAACCAGCGGCGCGAGATGCGGGCGAGGCGCTCCCCCTCGTACTCGATGTCGAACTCCTTGCCGATGAGGTCGCCGCGGATCTCCAGCTCCTCGCCGGAGGCGAGGTGGGCGCGGTAGGCCTCGTGCAGCAGGGTGAGCCGCTTCTTGCGGACGGTGACCAGGACGTCGCCGTCCCGCTCGATCGTCATCGCGTCCCGCACGGAGATCAGCTTCTTGTGGATGACGACGAGCACCGCACCTGACGGGTCCTGGAGCTCCAGGGTCTCCCTGACCCTGAGCGCCTTCCCGTCGACGTAGAAGGCCTTGCGGCCGTCCTCGTCCTCGATCCAGTAGTCGTCGCCGACGGCGAACATCTTCTCCCGCACTACGTATTTCATGGGGGAATGCCTACCCCTCGTGATGCTGTTGGATGGGGATATGACTGCACGTGCACGCGTCCGGGCGCCCGAGCTGATCGGCAAGGGCGGCTGGCTGAATACGGGCGAGGCCACCCCCACCCTCGCCGACCTGCGCGGATCCATCGTGATCCTGGACTTCTGGACCTTCTGCTGTGTGAACTGCCTGCATGTTCTCGACGAGCTGCGCGAGCTGGAGGAGCGGCACCGCGACACCGTGGTGATCGTTGGCGTGCACTCGCCGAAGTTCGTGCACGAGGCGGAGCACCAGGCCGTGGTCGACGCCGTCGAGCGGTACGCGGTGCACCACCCGGTGCTCGACGACCCGCAGCTGGCGACCTGGAAGCAGTACGCGGTCCGGGCGTGGCCGACGCTGGTGGTGATCGACCCGGAGGGCTACGTCGTCGCGCAGCACGCCGGCGAGGGGCACGCGCACGCGCTGGAGCGGCTGGTCACGGACCTGGAGGCCGAGCACGGGGCGAAGGGCACGCTGCGGCGCGGCGAGGGCGTGTACGTGCCGCCTGAGCCGGTGGCGACCGATCTGCGCTTCCCGGGCAAGATGCTGGCGCTGCCCGGCTCCGGGCACTACCTGGTGTCGGACTCGACGCGGCACGCCCTGGTGGAGCTGGCGGCGGACGGCCAGAGCGTCGTACGCCGGATCGGCAGCGGCGAGCGCGGCTTCGCGGACGGCGACGCGGCGACCGCGCGGTTCAGCGAGCCGCAGGGGCTGGCCCTGCTGCCCGACGGCGGCGTGATCGTCGCGGACACCGTCAACCACGCGCTGCGCAGGCTCGACCTGGACAGCGGCCGGGTCACGACGGAGGCCGGCACCGGCCGCCAGTGGTGGCAGGGGTCGCCGACCAGCGGCGAGGCGCGCGAGGTGGACCTGTCCTCGCCGTGGGACGTGGCGTGGTTCGAGGACCGGGTGTGGATCGCGATGGCCGGCGTCCACCAACTGTGGACGTACGACCCGGCGGCCGGCCGCATCGAGGTGGCGGCGGGTACCACCAACGAGGGCCTGGTCGACGGCCGCGCCGCCGACGCCTGGTTCGCGCAGCCGTCCGGGCTGGCGGCGGCCGGGAGCCGGATGTGGATCGCGGACTCCGAGACGTCGGCGCTGCGCTGGGTCGAGCGGGCCACCGAGGGCGAGGGCTACGTCATCCGTACCGCCGTCGGCACCGGCCTGTTCGACTTCGGCCACCGCGACGGCCCGGCCGGGCAGGCGCTGCTGCAGCATCCGCTCGGCGTCACCGGACTGCCGGACGGCTCGGTCGCGGTCAGCGACACGTACAACAACGCGCTGCGCCGCTACGACCCGGCCACCGGTGAGGTCAGCACGCTGGCCACCGATCTGCGCGAGCCGTCGGACGCGGCCGTGGTGGAGGGCGACATCGTCGTCGTGGAGTCGGCGGCGCACCGGCTGACCCGGCTGCACCTGCCCGAGGAGGCGGTAAGCGTCGAGGCCGTGGCGCACCGCACGCAGCGGGCCGCCACCGATGTCGCGGCCGGCGCCTTCCGGCTCGACGTGGTCTTCTCCGCGCCGGCCGGCCAGAAGCTGGACGAGCGCTACGGGCCGTCCACCCGGCTGCTGGTCAGCGCCACCCCGCCGGAACTGCTGGCGGAGGGCGCGGGCAAGGGGACGGACCTGCGTCGCGAACTGGTGCTCGACCCGTCCGTACCGGAGGGCGTCCTGCATGTCTCGGCCATGGCCGCGTCCTGCGACGACGACCCGGCCAACGAGTATCCCGCGTGCCACGTGCACCAGCAGGACTGGGGCGTCCCGGTCCGGCTGACCGACACCGGCGAGCGCCGGCTGGCCCTGGTGCTGGCCGGAATGGACGCGGCTCCGGCTCAGTAGCGCCGGTCGGTGTAGTAGCGCTCCTCGACCACGGGCGGCACGTCGCCGGCCGCGGTCGGGGGGATCCGGCGCCGCTTGAAGATGCTCACGTAGGCCGCAAGGCCGATCATGCCGACGGCCATCATGATCAGGCCGAGCAGATCCATGTTGACGCCCTTGGCGTGCCAGTCCGTCGCGAAGGTGATGACCGCGCCGACCGCGATCAGGATGATGCAGCCTCCGATACCCACAATGCCCGCCTCCAGAGGTGGAGTTCAGTGGTTCTCAGGCACCGCCTACCCGGCCACCCCCGCTGAAACGCTACGCCGTCAGGAAGCCCGCGAGCGCGGTCGCCAGATGCCCCGGGTCGTCGGCCCCGCACAGCTCGCGGGCGGAGTGCATCGACAGGATCGGCACCCCGACGTCGATGGTGGTGATGCCGTTGCGGGCCGCGGTGATCGGGCCGATCGTGGTCCCGCAGGGCATCGCGTTGCTGGACACGAAGTGCTGGTAGGGCACCCCGGCCGCGTCGCACACGGCGGCGAAGAGCGCCCGGCCGCCGCCGTCGGTGGCGTAGCGCTGGTTGACGTTGGTCTTGAGGATCGGCCCGCCGTTGGCCCGGGGGTGGTGCGTCGGGTCGTGCTTCTCGGCGTAGTTGGGGTGCACCGCGTGGCCGACGTCGGAGGAGACGCAGACGGTGCCGGCCAGGGCCCGCAGCCGGTCCTCGTAGCCGCCGCCGCGGGCGTGGACCGAGCGCTCCAGGACGTTGCCGAGCAGCGGGCCCTGCGCGCCGGTGTCGGACTCGCTGCCGTTCTCCTCGTGGTCGAACGCCGCGAGCACCGGGATGGCGTCCAGGTCGCCGGACTCCACCGCCGCCAGCAGCGCCGCCGTACAGGCGTGCACGGACAGCAGGTTGTCCAGACGCGGGGAGGCGAGCAGTTCGCGGTCCCGGCCCAGATACGCGGGGGGCTGGACGTCGTGCGTCATCAGGTCCCAGCCGGCGACGTCGTCGGGGTCCAGGCCGGCCTCGGCGGCGAGGAAGTCGACGAGGTCGCCGTCGTGGACCTCGCCGAGGCCCCACAGCGGCTGGAGGTGCCGCTGCCGGTCGAGGTTGAGCCCGTTGTCGTTGACGCCGCGGTCGAGGTGGACGGCGAGCTGCGCGACCCGCAGCAGCGGGCGGTCGACGTTGACCAGGGCGGAGGAGCCGTCGCGCAGCGACAGCCGGCCGGCCAGGCCCAGGTCTCGGTCCAGCCAGCTGTTGAGCAGCGGGCCGCCGTAGATCTCGACGGCCACCTGCCGCCAGCCGGCCGTCCCCATGTCGGGACGGGGCTTGACCCGCAGGTTGGGGGAGTCGGTGTGGGCGCCGACCACCCGGAAGGGCGTCTCGGGGCGGGCGCCCTGCGGGACGTACCAGGCGACGACGGCGCCGCCGCGCAGCACGTACTTGCCGCCGGTCTCGGCGTCCCAGGCGTCGGTCTCCGCGACCTGGCGGAATCCGGCCTTTTCCAGTCGGGCCGCGACGGTGGCGACCACGTGGTACGGGGACGGTCCTGCCTGGACGAAGGCAGCGAGGTCGTCGGTGTGGGTGCGGTCGAAGGTGCGCGGTGACGGGCTCATACCGGCCAGCATAGAAAACGCCGGGTGCCGCCACCCAGTCGGTGGCGGCACCCGGCGGGAAGAGCCGCGGTCAGAAGGCCTCTTCCGGCAGGTCCATCACGTCGAGCGTGACGGCCTCGGCCATCGCGCGCTGCACCCCCACGCCCGGCAGGATGTTCGTCGCGAAGAACTTCGCGGCGGCGACCTTGCCGGTGTAGAAGGCGGTGTCCCTGGCGGAGGCCGACGGAAGCTTGTCCAGCGCCACGCCCGCGCCGCGCAGCAGCAGATACGCGACGACCACGTCACCGGAGGCGAGCAGCAGCCGGGTGGTGTTCAGCCCGACCTTGTAGATCGAGCGGACGTCCTGCTCGGTGGCGGCCAGGTCGGTCAGCATGGTGCCGACGATCGCCTCCAGGTCGGCGGCGGCCTTGGCGAGCTGGTCGCGCGCGTCGGCGAGTTCGGCCCCGCCGGTGGCCTCGGCCAGGAACTTCTTGATCTCCTCGCTCAGCGTGGTCAGCGCCTGCCCCTGGTCGCGGACGATCTTCCGGAAGAAGTAGTCCTGCCCCTGGATCGCGGTGGTGCCCTCGTAGAGGGTGTCGATCTTGGCGTCCCTGATGTACTGCTCGATCGGGTACTCCTGCAGGTAGCCGGAGCCGCCGAAGGTCTGCAGCGACTGGGCCAGCTGCTCGTAGGACTTCTCCGAGCCGTAGCCCTTGACGATCGGCAGCAGCAGGTCGTTGAGCCCGTGCAGCTGGCGCGCGTCGGCGCCGGTGGCCTCGGCGACCTGGATGGCGTCCTGGACGGTGGCGGTGTAGAGGACCAGGGCGCGCATGCCCTCGGCGTACGCCTTCTGCGTCATCAGCGAGCGCCGGACGTCGGGGTGGTGGGTGATGGTGACCTTGGGCGCGGCCTTGTCCGTGAACTGCGCCAGGTCGGGGCCCTGGACGCGCTCCTTGGCGTACTCCAGCGCGTTCAGATACCCCGTCGACAGCGTCGCGATGGCCTTCGTGCCGACCATCATGCGGGCGAACTCGATGATCCGGAACATCTGCCGGATGCCGTCGTGCTTGTCGCCGATCAGCCAGCCCTTGGCGGGGTGCTTGTCGCCGAAGGTCAACTCGCAGGTGTTGGACGCCTTCAGGCCCATCTTGTGCTCGACGTTGGTCGCGAAGACGCCGTTGCGGGCGCCCAACTCGCCGGTCTCCCAGTCGAACTCGTACTTCGGCACCATGAACAGCGACAGGCCCTTGGTGCCGGGTCCGGCGCCCTCGGGGCGGGCCAGCACGTAGTGGATGATGTTCTCGGACATGTCGTGCTCGCCCGAGGTGATGAAGCGCTTGACGCCCGTTATGTGCCAGCTGCCGTCGTCCTGCCGGGCGGCCCTGGTGCGGCCGGCGCCGACGTCGGAGCCCGCGTCGGGCTCGGTGAGGACCATGGTGGAGCCCCAGCGCTTCTCGACCGCGAGCGCGGCGATCTTCTTCTGCTGCTCGGTGCCCTCGTCGTAGAGGATGCCGGCGAAGGCCGGACCCGACGAGTACATCCAGATCGCCGGGTTCGACCCGAGCACCAGTTCGGCGTAGGACCAGATCAGGGAGCGCGGCGCGGTGGTGCCGCCGATCTCCTCGGGCAGGCCGAGCCGCCAGTATTCGGCGTCCATGAAGGCCTCGTAGCTCTTCTTGAACGTCTCGGGAACCGCCGCGGTGCCGGTCCCGGGGTCGAAGACCGGCGGGTTGCGGTCGGCGTCGGCGAAGGACCCGGCCAGTTCGTTCTCCGCCAGCCGGGTCAACTCGGCCAGCACGTCCTTGGCCGTGGCGGCGTCCATGTCGGCGAACGGACCCGTGCCGTAGAGCTGGTCGCGGCCGAGCACCTCGAAGAGGTTGAACTCGATGTCGCGGAGGTTCGACTTGTAGTGGCCCATGACGACGGCTCCGTATCGCTGCTGCTGTCACACTGCTGATGTCACCCGAACGTGTATCGACATGATGCTACCCGTCAGTAATAAGAAGCAACCCCCGGCGGGTGGATGTGACGGGTTCCTCGCTCCGCGGGCGGCCGGGAGTCACCGTTCCCCGCTGGGGCCGCGCCGGTCACCGTTACGCTAGGGCCCGTGTACGGCTACGACCAGAGCGTGAATCCCGGCCAAGGCCCGGCTCCCGGCGGAGCCGCGCCCATGTCCGGCTATCCCGAGCCCTCTCCGCCGTCGCTTGCCGACGCCGTACGCGCCTTCACGACGGGCTCGCTGTCGGCCGAGGACTTCCAGGCGATCTTCGCCACCTCCAAGATCTACTGCCCGCGCGGCGAGAACCCGGGCTTCCTGGCGCTGCACGACACGCAGCAGCCGGTGATCCCGATGTTCAGCTCGCTCAAGGAGCTGCGGCGCTACGCGGGCAAGGAGTCGAAGTACTTCGTGATCACCGGCGCCGAGGTGCTCGACCTGCTGCCGACCGGCTACGGCTTCGTGATCGACATCGACGGCCAGCACCGGATGGTCTTCGACGCCAAGGCGGTCGAGCAGATGGTGGACTTCACGATGCGCCGGATGTACGGCTGAGTTCCGCACGTCCTTCCTGTTCCGTCCCCTCTCGTGCCTGATTGTCCTCATGCTGTCGGGTGAGGGAATGGTCACGCGTTGCTAGATGTTCAGCCTTCAACTACATTGGAAGCGGAACGTCCCCCAAGGAGGCCCCCATGCCCGCCGTGACCGTAGAGAACCCGTTGACCCTGCCGCGCGTCACCGCACCCGCCGACGGCCGACCCCGCAAGGCCCTGGCCGTCAGCACCGCGCCCAGCGGGTTCGAAGGGGAGGGCTTCCCGGTCCGCCGCGCCTTCGCCGGCATCGACTACCGCCACCTCGACCCGTTCATCATGATGGACCAGATGGGCGAAGTGGACTACGCGGCCGGCGAGCCCAAGGGCACTCCCTGGCACCCGCACCGCGGCTTCGAGACCGTGACGTACATCATGGACGGCACCTTCATCCACCAGGACTCGCACGGCGGCGGCGGCACCATCACCAACGGCGACACCCAGTGGATGACCGCCGGGTCCGGGCTGCTGCACATCGAGACCCCGCCGGAGTCCCTGGTGCTCAGCGGCGGCCTCTTCCACGGCCTCCAGCTGTGGGTCAACCTCCCCAAGGCCGACAAGATGATGCCCCCGAAGTACCAGGACATCAGGGCCGGCGGCCTGAAGCTGCTCACCTCCGCGGACGGCGGCGCCCTCATCCGGCTGATCGCCGGCGACCTCGGCGGCCACGTCGGCCCCGGCTCCACCCACACGCCGATCACCATGACCCACGTGTCCCTCAACGCCGGCGCCTCGGTCACCCTCCCCTGGCGCGCCGACTTCAACGCCCTCGCCTACGGCCTGGCCGGCACCGGCTTCGCCGGCCCGCAGTCCCGCCCCTTCGCCATGGGCCAGGCCGTCGTCTTCGGCGACGGCGACACCCTGACGATCCGCGCCGCCGAGACGCAGGACTCCCGCTCGGCGAACTTCGAGTTCGTCCTGCTCGGCGGACTCCCCATCCGCGAGCCGATGATGCAGTACGGCCCGTTCGTGATGAACACCCACGCGGAGCTGGCCCAGGCCTTCGACGACTTCCAGGCGGGCCGCCTGGGCACGATCCCGGCGGACTCGCCCTACGGTCAGTGAGGAGCCGCTAGCCGCGGCGGACGGCGTCGATGGCGCTCAGCGCCGCGGCTTCGCGGGCGTCCGGCTGGGGCGGCGCGTCACACCATGGACCGGTCAGGCGCGGAAGCACGGCCGCGCTGGCCGATTCGGGATGAGCCGGCGACCACCGCCAGGGTCAGAGGAGGTGGTCGGCCTTGCCGGCCTTGATGTCGGTGATGAGGGTGCGGAGTGCTTCGCGGGTGTCGGTGAGGTAGTTGGCCTCGTCGCCGCTTACGGCGATGTAGGCCTTGCCGTCGGTGTCGGTGCCTATGCGGAAGCAGTTGCTTGCGTCCTGGCAGAACGGTGCTTCCCAGGTGATGTCCGGCAAGGTGAACTCTCCTAGAGCTGGGACGCGATGGAGTGCATGAGGTTGAGCGTCTTCTCCGGCGGGAGGGAAATGCGCTGCATCGCGTCGAGTTGCAGTCGGTACTTGCACAAGTGCGCCTCGGCGTGGACGAATTCCCCGACCGTGATGCGATCCGCCAGGGCGGTGTCCAGGCGGGGCACCGGGGCGCGGGCGTACAGGATGGACTGGCCCGAGCCGGGGAAGGCGCCGGCGGAGAACGGGATGGCCTGAACGGTGACGTTGTCGCGTTCTGCGGCGGCCATGAGATGGGCGAGTTGGTCGCGCAGCACCGCGCGTCCGCCAACTTCGGTCCGCAACGCCCCCTCGTGTACGACGAGTTCGTACGGAGGCGCGTCCGGGCGGTCGATCGCCTGATGGCGTTGCACGCGGTGGGCAACCCTGGCCTCCACCTCTGCCTCGGGCAGCGGCGGGATGGCGGCGCGGAATAGGGCGCGCGCATAGGCCTCGGTCTGGAACTGGCCGGGCATGTGCGTCATGGTGCTGACCCGCAGGCCCCGGGCGTGCCACTCCATTTCGGCGATGTCGAGGAACGTCAGGGGCAGGATGCCCCGGAAGTCCTCCCACCAGCCCTGCGCGCGGTCGCCGCACATCGCGACGAGTGCGCCGATCAGTTCCTGGTCGGTGCAGTCGTAGACGAAGGCGATCCGACGTACCCGCTCGGGGCTGATCCCGTGGCGTCCGGCCTCGGTGCTGGAGATGACGGTCCGCTTGGTGTCCAGCAGGCCGGCGGCCTGCTCGGTGGAGAGCCCGGCGTCTTCGCGCAGCCTGCGAAGCTCCGCGCCCAGGCGCTGCTGGCGTGCGCTCGGATTGCTCCTCGGCGGCATGGAAATCCTCTCCTCCCGGCTCAGTCTGCCGTGCGGCGGGAAGTCGGGTCCAATGACAGTCGCAGAAGCGGTAGCACGTGTACTCCCGATGCTCTAGCGTTAGTACCGCGCTACTACGCAGCGCGATGCCGGAAGCGCACCGCGTGAGCGCGCCCGTCCGCCCTGGGGCGGGTGCGTTCGCGCCCAGGGCGGCATGCCACCGGCGGCACCGGAACAGCTCACCCTCGCAACGGAGTTCGCCATGCCTGACATCCCGATCGTGCCCGCCGTCTGGCGGTTTCCCGCGCATCCTGCCTCCGTGGGGCAGGCGCGGCATGCCGTTGCCGAAGCCCTGGCCTATGGGCCGGCGTCCCGGCTGGGGGCCGAGCTGGGGCTGATCACCAGCGAGCTGGTCACCAACGCCGTCCGGTACGGCACGTGCGCCGAGGATCTGGTCGAGCTCGTGCTGTGGCCCGCCGACGGGCACTACTGGCTCGCCGTCTCCGACCCGGGTGCGGTCAGGCCCGCCGTCGACCGCAGGCCGCCGCCGGACGCCGAGTCCGGGCGCGGGCTGCTGCTGGTGGACACGCTCGCCGCCGCGTGGGCGGTGGTCCCCCGGGCGCACCGGGGGAAGTCCGTGGTCGCCGGGCTGGCGCTCGGGCACGGCGGATGACGCCGTCGGCCACATCGAATGCATGTAAAGTTGCATGCATGGTGGCTCTCCAGATTCGGGACGTCCCGGACGACCTGCGCGACAAGCTCGCGGCGATCGCGGGTGAACGTGGGCAGTCTTTGCAGGCATACCTCTTCGACGTGATCAAGGACGAGGTCCGGCGCCGGGACAACCTGGCCGTGCTCCAGCGCTTCAGCGGCACGTCCTATGGCACGTCGCTCACGAACCGCGACGTGCTGGACGTGCTGTCCGGCGAACGGAGCGGGCGCGACCGTCGGCTTGGGACTCCGGACGTACCGGAGGTGCCAGAGTGATCGTGGTCGACGCCTCGGTCTTCGCCTTCGCTCTGCTGGACGAGGGCACGACCGGCGACCGGTGCAGGGCGGCGCTGGCCGCCGACGACCGGTGGATCGCTCCACAGCACTGGAGCGTCGAGGTCCTGTCGGTTGTCCGCGGGAACCTGCTCGGCGGCAAGATCTCCGCCAGCCATGCCGCGGATGCCGTCGCGGCCCTTTGCCAATGGGACCCGGAGGTCCCCCTCACCCGCGTCCTGCTGCCGCGCATGTGGGAACTGCGGGCGAATCTCACCGCATACGACGCTGCCTACGTGGCGGCGGCAGAGGTGTACGAGTGCACCTTGCTGACCGCCGACGCCCGCCTGTCCTGTGCGTCCGGCATCCGCTGCTCCGTCGACGTGCTGGCCTGAGGTCGCGTGGGCGGTGGTCCCCCGGGCGCACCGGGGGAAGTCCGTGGTCGCCGGGCTGGCGCTCGGGCCAGGGGGCACGTGGGTCAGGGACGGGCCGGGTGGTGGCCGTGGAAGCCGGGGAGTGGGGGGCGGACGGCGGCTGTGACACCGACCGGGACGTCGAGCGTCGTGCCGGTGGCCTCGCCCCAGCGGTTGGTGCCCCAGCCGCCGGTGCGCTTCCTGCTGCGGTAGACCACCGGGTTGCCGAGGAAGTCCGCCCAGGCCGCAAGGTCGTCGCGCAGCCTTCTGCCGGGGGTCGGCGGGATGCGTCCGGTCAGGGCGGGTTCCTCGCCGCGGCCGTCGATGTCCCAGGCGACGGGCGGTAATCCGGCGATGAGCAGGCTGGTCAGGGCCGTCACAGAGCGCAGTTGGGCGGTGTGGACGGCGGTGCGGGAGCGGACCGGCCTGGACCGGGGCATCCGGGTCCGCTCGGTCGTACCCGGTTCGACGCCCGCGGAGAAGCGGACGCGGACGTCACGGTAGAGGCAGTCGATCTCCAGCGACTCCCACGGGGACCGCTCGTAGCGCTCCGTCCGCCAGGCCGGTTCCGAACTGTCCTCCGGCGGGGAGCTGGTGCCGGCCGTGGTCCGCAGGGGGGTGCCCAACACGTCGGCCCAGCGGGCGAGGTGGACGTACTTCTGGGTGTCGCTCAGCTCGACGGCGAACAAGCCGCTCAGATACGCCGGCGGCGACCACACCGCCCAGTGCACGGGCGGCAGTCCGGCCCGGATGAGCTCGGCCAGCGCGTCGGTGGCACGCAACTGCCCGTCAGTATCGTCCGATTCCTCCATCCCGCGAGCATTCCCCGCCGGGCACCCCGATACGCGGGTGACGGGCTCGGCGCGGGACGCGTCACAGCAGCGACGTCGCCGTCGACTCGTAGAGCTCGAACCACGTCGACTTCCCGTCCCCCCGCGGATCGACGCCCCACGCGTCGGCCAGCTCCTCCATCAGCAGCAGGCCGCGGCCCGAGGAGGCCAGCTCGCCGGGGGAGCGGCGGTGGGGCATGTCGTCGGAGCCGTCGCCGACGTCGACGTGCAGGCGGCGGGTGCCGGGCATGCCGGTGACCTGGGCCATCACGGAGGCGTCGCCGTCTGTGTGGACCAGCACGTTCGTGACGGCCTCGGAGACCAGCAGGACGGACGTCTCGACCTGCTCGGGGGAGGTCCAGTCGTGCAGCAGGGCGCGCAGGTCCTCGCGGCAGGAGCGGATCTGGCCGGGGTCGGCCTGCGAGACGGTGAGCATGGTGCGGCGGACCGGGACCGCGCAGGTCGGCCCGTCGGGGTCGCGGCGCAGCAGGACCAGGGCGATGTCGTCCTCGCGGCGGTCCGCGAGCGGGCCGGTGGTCTGGTGCGAGCCCGGGCCGACGACGGCCTGGACCAGGGCGTCGGCGAGTGCCTCCAGGTCGTCCGCGGGACCGGCGGCAAGCGCCCGGGTCAGGCGGGTCCAGCCGCTCTCCAGGTCGTGGCCGCCGGTCTCGATCATGCCGTCGGTGCACAGCGCGAGCACCTCGCCGGGCTCCAGCATCATCCTGGTGGTGGGGTAGTCGCAGTCCGGCTCGATGCCGAGTGGCAGCCCCACGGCGGTGCGCCGCACGATGGTGGTGCCGTCGCCCAGGCGTATGGCGGGCTCCGGGTGGCCGGCCCGTACCACGTCGAGGGTGCCGGTGAGCGGGTCGATCTCGACGTAGAGGCAGGTCGCGAAGCGGACGTCGGCGCCCTGCTCGTCGGCGAGCCCGGCCAGGTAGCGCGAGGTGCGGGACAGCACCGCGTCCGGCCCGTGGCCCTCGGCCGCGTACGCCCGCAGCGCGACCCGCAGCTGGCCCATCAGGCCCGCGGCCCTGACGTCGTGCCCCTGGACGTCGCCGATGACGATGGCGGTACGGCCGGAGGGCAGGCTGATCACGTCGTACCAGTCGCCGCCGACCTGGAGGCCGCCGCCGGTGGGGACGTAGCGGGCGGCCACCGCCATCCCGAACACGCCGGGCTTGCGCGCCGGCAGCATCGTGCGCTGCAGGCCCGCGGTCAGCTCGCGCTCCGACTCCTGCAGACCCGCCCTGGACAGCGCCTGGCCGAGCATGCGGGCCACCGTGGTGAGCACCGAGCGCTCGTCGGGGGTGAAGGCGACCGGTTCGCGGAAGCCCGCCATCCAGGCGCCGATGGTCGTCCCGGCGGCGACCAGCGGCAGATACGCCCAGGACACCCGCCCGTACGGCTCCACCAGCGGCCAGGTCGTCGGGAAGCGCTCGGCGTACTCCTCGGGCGAGCCCACGTAGACCGCGCGGCCGGTGCGGGCCACCTGCGCGGCCGGATAGTCGGTGGCCAGCGGCATGTCCCAGAGGCTGACGTCGGCGACCTCCTGGCCGTGGTGGCCGATGACCGTCAGCCGGTCGCCCTCCACCCCGAAGACGGCGAGGCCGTCCGGCGAGAAGCCGGGCATCGACAGGCTCGCCGCGACCCGCAGCACCTCCGCGGTGGAGTCCGCCTCGGCCAGCGCGCGGCCCGCGTCCAGCAGGAAGGCCTCCCTGGCCCGCGGCCAGTCCCCGGTCGCCGGGCCGGACTGCGGGCCCGAGGTGTGCACCTCGTGCAGGGTGCCGCTGAGGACACCACCGCGCGGAGCGACCTGTGCGCGCAGCGTGCGCACGACCTTCCCGTCCTCGCCGACCACCCGAACCAGGGACTCGGCGACCGTGCCCTCGGCCGCGGCCAGCGAGATCGCCGCGCTCAGCGACACGTAGTCGGCCGCGTGCAGGCATGCGCGCACCGCGTTGGACCGGAGCGTGGCGGCGCCCCCCGGCAGACCGAGCAAGCGCGCCGCGCACCCGTCCACCGTCACGTTGCCGGTGCCCTCGTCCCACTGCCAGAGACCGGAACCGACCGCGGCGAGGACGTCCTCGGAGTGCATTGCCCCAGTTTATGTGTTCTCGGTTGGTATGAGCCAATGTGCCCGGCTGGTCACCGCACGGATACGCGGATGAGGAGGCGCCCCCCGCGCCGGTAGGCTGTGCGGGTTCCCCACCATCGCGACGACCTGACGACTTGGACGAACCACGATGCACCGGTACCGGTCACACACCTGCGGAGAGCTGCGCGCCACCGACGTCGACACCGACGTCCGCCTGTCCGGCTGGCTGCACAATCGCCGTGACCTGGGGGGCATCCTCTTCGTCGACCTCCGCGACCACTACGGCTTCACGCAGCTGGTGGTCCGGCCGGGCTCGCCCGTCTACGACCAGCTGAGCAGCCAGTCCAAGGAGTCCGTGGTCCGCGTCGACGGCCGGGTGCTGGCCCGCTCGGCGGAGAACGTCAACCCCGAACTGCCCACCGGCGAGATCGAGGTCGACGTGACCTCGCTCGAAGTGCTCGGCGCCGCCGACCCGCTGCCCTTCCCGGTCTTCCCCGAGGACAGCGCCAACGAGGAGATGCGGCTCACCAACCGCTTCCTGGACCTGCGCCGGCAGCGCATGCACCGCAACATCATGCTGCGCACCCAGGTCATCTCCTTCCTGCGCCGCGAGATGACCGGGCTGGGCTTCAACGAGATGGCCACCCCGATCCTGTCGGCCACCTCCCCCGAGGGCGCCCGCGACTTCCTGGTGCCCTCGCGTGTGCACCCCGGCAAGTTCTACGCGCTGCCGCAGGCGCCGCAGCAGTTCAAGCAGCTGCTGATGATCTCCGGCTTCGACCGCTACTTCCAGATCGCGCCCTGCTTCCGCGACGAGGACTCGCGCGCCGACCGCTCCCCCGGCGAGTTCTACCAGCTCGACGTGGAGATGAGCTTCGTCGAGCAGGAGGACGTCTTCGGCGTCATCGAGAAGGTGATGACCGACCTCTTCACCGAACTCGGCGGCGGCCGTACGGTCACCTCGCCCTTCCCGCGCATCCCGTTCCGCGAGTCGATGCTCAAGTACGGCAACGACAAGCCGGATCTGCGGACCGCGCTCGAACTGGTCGACGTCTCCGGCGTCTTCGCCGGCTCCGGCTTCAAGGCCTTCGCCGACCGGCACGTACGCGCACTGGCCGTGCACGACACCGCGGACCAGCCGCGCAAGTTCTTCGACCAGCTCGGCGACTACGCCGTCTCGCTCGGCGCGAAGGGCCTGGCCTGGGTCCGGGTCGGCGAGGAGAACGCGCTCACCGGGCCGATCGCCAAGTTCCTCACCGAGGACGACGTGACCGCGCTGGTCGACGCGGTCGGCGCGAGGCCGGGCACCGCGATCTTCTTCGGCGCCGGTGAGTTCGACGAGGTCTCGAAGATCATGGGGCCGGTGCGGGTCGAGGCCGCCAAGCGCGCCGGGCAGTACGACGAGGGCGTCTTCCGCTTCTGCTGGATCGTCGACTTCCCGATGTTCGAGCGCAACGAGGACACCGGGGCGATCGAGTTCTCGCACAACCCGTTCTCGATGCCGCAGGGCGGGCTCGAAGCGCTCGAGACGAAGGACCCGCTGGACATCCTGGCGTGGCAGTACGACATTGTCTGCAACGGCATCGAGCTGTCGTCCGGCGCCATCAGGAACCACGAACCCGCGGTGATGTACAAGGCGTTCGAGATCGCCGGGTATTCGCGCGAGACCGTCGAGGCGGAATTCGGCGGGATGCTGCGCGCCTTCCACTTCGGCGCGCCGCCGCACGGCGGCATCGCGCCGGGCGTCGACCGGATGGTCATGCTGCTCGCGGACGAGCCCAACATCCGCGAGACGATCGCTTTTCCGCTCAACCAGCACGCGCAGGATCTCCTGATGGGTGCGCCGTCCGAGGTCGAGCCCAACCGGCTGCGCGAGCTCAATATCCAGCTCCGCCAGAAGTAGCCAACCCGCTGGCCGCGGTGGCTTGTGCGGTTCCCCTTGCGCAGGGGGGGTGCGCTTCCGCGGGCCGCGGGGCTCGTGGGGCCCCCTCGCGCAGGTGGCGCCCCCCTGCCCGGGGCGGAGGGGCTGTTGCTCGCATCCGGACCACCGCCCGGTGGGGGATGGGCGCGCAGTTCCCCGCGCCCCTGGGCGGGTGCCGCTTGCGGCGGGTCCGTGCCTGACGGCCGGTGAGTGGCTGGGCGCGCAGTTCCCCGTGCCCCTGTAGGGCACCCTCTGCGTAGGGGACCGTCAGGGGGAGTGGACCCAGACCAGGAGGAGGTAGCCGCCGAAGTAGGAGGAGATCAGGGTCAGGGTCGTCACCACCGTGACCGTCGTGGCCGGGCGGGCGCGGGCCAGTGCGGCGGCCGGGGGGATGAGGAGGGGGAAGGCCGCGACGAGGAAGCGGGCCTTGGAGTGGTAGTAGCCGGAGCCCCCGATCGACGTGGCCAGCAGCAGCGCGCTGAAGAGCAGCAGCGGCCACGGCTGGCGCTGGGCCACGGTGAGGGCGAAGAGCGCGACGGCCAGCAGCAGCACCAGCGTCACGGCGTAGAGGTCGAGGGGGGACTCGCCGCGCAGGATGTGGCGGGCGTTGACGACGGTGAAGCGGCCGCCGTCCCATGACGATCCCCAGCCGGCCTTCTGGATGTGGAACCAGCCGTCGAGCCGGTGTACCCGGGCGGCCACCCAGAGCATGTAGCCGAGCCAGCCGGCCGGCGCGAGCAGCATCGCCGCCCAGGCTCGCCAGGCGGTGGGCCTGCGGATGACGGCGAACAGCGCGGCCAGGCAGACCGCCGGGATCAGGGCGGTGGCGGTCGGCCGGGACAGGCCGGCCAGCAGGCAGCACACCCCCGCGGTCAGCCAGCGCTTGTCCAGCAGGGCGTACAGCGTCCAGACGGCGAGCGCGGTGAACAGGCTCTCGGTGTACGCCATCGACTCCACGACGGCGTGCGGGATGCACCCCCACAGCAGGGCGAGCAGCACCCCGGTGCGGTGGTCGTGCAGCTTGGCACCGATCGCGTACAGGCCCCACGCGGCGGCGGCGGCGAAGATCCAGGCGAGGACGATGCCGGTGGCGGCGGTACCGACCGGGGAGATCGCGGCGGCCGCGCGGACCGACTCGGGGTAGAGCGGGAAGAAGGCGAGGTTGCTCTCCAGCGGCGAGCCGTGGTCGTAACCGTGCTGGATGATGCCGAGGAACCAGATGGAGTCCCATTTACGGCCGAGCACCCCGGCCAGGCTCTGGTGCGCCGAGTTCGCCCACAGCCAGAGGATCCCGGTCGCGACCAGCCTGACCAGCAGGTATCCGCCCACGGCGGGTGCGGCCGCGCGCGCCGCCGCCCGTACGGTGTCCCTCGTACGGACGCGGGCAGCCGGCGGAGGGCTGTCCTGTGCCGGGTCCACGAGCCCCACGGTGTGGCCTGCGGGCACGTGTCCTCCGCCGAATATCCGATGAGATGAAATTCCAGTGAGTATCAGGTCGCGCCGCGCGAAGGTCAAATTCGGTCGCGGAACGCGGGCAACCGGACAGGGGGCCGACCGCGTTGTAGACATGTGGAAAGGACTTTCGGTGGGCGAGGGCGGGTTCGAGCAGTTCGTCGCGGCACGCGGTCAACGGCTGCTGCGGGTCGCGTGGCTGCTCACCGGCGACGCCCACCTCGCCGAGGACCTGTTGCAGACGGTGCTGGCCAAGGTGTGGCCCAAATGGCACCGGATCGCCGAGGAGAATCCCGAGGCGTACGTCCGCCGGGCGCTGGTGCACACCCATGCCTCCTGGTGGCGCAGGCGATGGCGCGGCGAGGTGCCGCACGGCGACCTGCCGGACCAGGCGCTGCCGCAGGACGACTACGCGGGAGTGGACCTGGAGCAGACGCTCGGCGCGGCGGTACGCGCCCTGCCGGTGCGCCAGCGGGCCGTGGTGGTGCTGCGCTACTTCGAGGACCTGAGCGTGACCGAGACCGCGGAGGCGCTGGGGTGTTCGGAGGGCACGGTGAAGAGCCAGGCGGCGAAGGCGCTGCGGACGCTGCGCGGGCGGCTGCCGTCCGCGGTCACGCCGGACGGCGGTGAGTGCCGTGACTGACCGGGACGGTATCGGCGAGGGCCGCAGCGGCGCCGAGGACGAGCTGCGGGTGCTGCTGGAGCGGGCGGTGCCCCAACTTCCCGCACCGCCGCAGCGTCTGGAGCGGGTGCGCGAACGGATGCGGCGCCGCCGCCGGCGGCGCGCGGCCGCGGTCACCGGGAGCGCGGTGCTCGCCGTCGTGGCGGTGCTGGCCGCGGTGCCGGGGCTGCTGCGCCCGCAGGGCGGCGGTCAGGCCGCGCTGCCGACGGTGGCGGCCAGTGGCCCCGCCGGGAAGCCGACGGCGCCGGCGGACCACCGTCCGACGATGTCCACCCCCGCCCCGACCACGGACGGCGGCTACCAGCCGGACGGCATGGACGGGCTGCGGCTGCGGCCGCCGCAGGGCTGGCGGATCCTGGCGGACCCGGCCACCACCAGCGTCTTCCTGTCCTCGCAGACGCTGGTGCTGCCGGAGAAGGGCTGCGCGCACGCCCTGGACGGCTTCTGCACCCCGCTGGCGCGGGTGCTCGCCGGGGGCGGGGCGCTGGTGATGTTCCGCAGCGAGCCGGTCAAGATGCAGGGGGACATCCTGCACGGCATGGAGCAGCCGCTCGCCGACGCGGAGGTGACCACGGCCTGCCACACGGTCAACGGGACCCGGCAGCTCAGCAGGACGATGGTCCGCTCCGGCGGCACGAGCAGGATGGTGTGGGCGACGGCCTGCCTGTCCCACCCGTCGCCCGCCCAGCTGGCGCAGGTCAGCGACCTGCTGGCGTCGGCGGACTTCGGATGAGCGGCGGCTCCGCGCAGCTCGGCCGGCGCCGCGCGGTGCTCGGGCTGGCCGCCGCGCTGGTCTCGGCCGCCTCGGCGGTCTCCGCGTGCAAGCCCGCGGGTACGGGCGTGCAGCGCTCCCGGCTGCCCGAGGAGGGGCCGTTGCGCCCGGTGCCCGCCGAGGACTCGGCGGTCACCGGGCGCGGGGCGCCGGACCCTACGCGGCGGCGTCCGGGTCGCCACCGAAACGCTCGACGTACGAAGCCAGCTCGTCGTCAGTGATCTTCGCGAACAGCACCGGCGGCACGGTGAAGGGGGTGCCGGCCGGGACCGAGGCCAGGGTGCGGGCCTCGTCCTGGGTGACCCAGCGGGCGTCGTCGGCGGGCAGCGCGAAGGCGGCCCGCATCGCGGCGGCCGAGGCCGGGATGAAGGGCTCGGAGATGACCGCGTAGAGGTGGATCAGGTTCATCGCGGTGCGCAGCGTCAGCGCGGCGCCGTCCTGGTCGGTCTTGATCTCCATCCAGGGGGCCTTCTCCTCCAGGTAGGAGTTGCCCGCGCTCCACAGCGCGCGCAGCGACTGGGCCGCCTTGCGGAACTGCAGCGTCTCCATGTGGCCTTCGTACTCCGCGAGCAGTCCGGCGATCTGCTCGCCGAGCCTGGCCTCCGCCGCGCCGGCCGGCGCCCCGGCGGGCACCTCGTTGCCGAAGCGCTTCCGGGAGAAGGACAGCACCCGGTTCACGAAGTTGCCCAGCGTGTCGGCGAGGTCCTTGTTGATGCCGGCCGCGAAGAGCTCCCAGGTGAACGAGGTGTCGTCGGACTCGGGCGCGTTCGCCATCAGGAAGTAGCGCCAGTAGTCGGCCGGCAGCAGGTCGAGCGCGGCCTCGGTGAAGATGCCGCGGCGCTGCGAGGTGGAGAACTTGCCGCCGTAGTAGTTCAGCCAGTTGAAGGCCTTGACGAAGTCGACCTTCTTCCACGGGTCGCGGGTGCCCAACTGGGTGGCCGGGAACATCACGGTGTGGAAGGGCACGTTGTCCTTGCCCATGAACTGCGTGTAGCGGACGCTCTCGTCGGCCTCGTACCACCACGACTGCCAGTCGCGCACCTCGCCCGCCGGTGCCGCGTCGGACCACTCCTTGGTGGAACCGATGTACTCGATCGGCGCGTCGAACCAGACGTAGAAGACTTTGCCCTCGGCGGCAAGCTCCGGCCAGGTGTCGGCGGGCACCGGCACACCCCAGTCGAGATCGCGGGTGATCGCCCGGTCGCGCAGGCCCTCGGTGAGCCACTTGCGAGCGATCGAGGACGCCAGGGTCGGCCAGTCGTCGCTGTTCGCGTCGAGCCAGGCCTCGACCTCGTCGGCCAGTGCGGACTGGAGGAGGAACAGGTGCTTGGTCTCCCGGATCTCCAGGGCGCTGCTGCCGCTGATCGCAGAACGCGGTTCGATCAGGTCGGTGGGGTCGAGCACCCGGGTGCAGTTCTCGCACTGGTCGCCGCGCGCCTTGTCGTAACCGCAGTGCGGGCAGGTGCCCACGATGTAGCGGTCGGGCAGGAAGCGCTCGTCGGTCAGCGAGTAGACCTGGCGGATCGCGCGCTCCTCGATGAAGCCGTTCTCCTTCAGGCGCCGGGCGAAGCGCTGGGTGATGTCGCGGTTCTGGGCGGAGGAACTGCGGCCGAAGTGGTCGAAGGACAGCGCGAAGCCGTCGTAGACCGCTTTTTGGGCGTCGTGCGCGCGGGCGCAGAAGACGTCAACCGGAAGTCCGGCCTCCTTCGCACCCAGTTCCGCCGGAGTTCCGTGTTCGTCGGTGGCGCAGATGTAGAGGACGTCGTGTCCCCGCTGGCGCAGATAGCGGGCGTAGACGTCCGCCGGGAGCATGGACCCCACCATGTTGCCCAGGTGCTTGATCCCGTTGATATAGGGCAGGGCAGAGGTGATGAGGTGACGAGCCATTGCAGGCTGCTCCCAATTCGTAGCGCGGAGTGAGGAATTCATCTACGGACCGTCAATCGTATCGGACCGTAGCCGGGTGACCGTCCCCGCATTCACATTCCGGTCAGGTTCAGGTCAGAGCGCTCACGAACATGACGCGCTGTGACTGCACGTGCACTTGCACGTGCACATGCACGTGCTCGCCCCACGAGTTATCATCTCCTGTACCACACGGCACTTTTGGGGAGTTGCTGATGCGCCGGACGCACAATGGAATGGCTTCGGTGGACCTGGCGGGAGTGGTCTGGCAGAAGAGCCGGCACAGCAATGCCAATGGCACATGTGTGGAGTTCGCCGCACTCCCGGACGGGGACGTCGCCGTACGCAATTCGCGCTTTCCGGACGGGCCCGCGCTGATTTACACCAGGGCCGAGATCGAATCGATGATCATCGGGGTGAAGGCCGGCGAGTTCGACCATCTGATGCCGGGGCCGTGACGCCAGGAAGCGTCACGGCCCATCCGGCGGGCGCTATCTGCGCTGGCCGCCCGGCGCGACCAGGAACAGCGCCCAGACGACCTTCCCCGTACCGCTCAGCGGGTGCCATCCCCAGTTCTCGCTGAAGGAGTCCACCAGGTGCAGCCCGCGGCCGGTCTCGGCCACGAAGTCGGGGTCCTTGGTGATCGGCGCCACCCCGCTGGGGTCGCGCACGGCACAGACCACCCGGCTCGTCCAGCGCACCAGGCTCAGCCGTACCGGCGCGCCGGGCGTGCCGGCGGGCACCGCGTAGCGCAGCGCGTTGGTGACCAGTTCCGAGGCGACCAGTTCCATGGAGTCGAGCAGCATCGACAGGTCCCAGCGCTGCAAGGTCGTGCGGGTGAAGTGGCGCGCCTCGCGCACCGACTCGAGGGCGGCGGCCAGTTCGCACGTGGCACCGTGACCCGCGGCAAGTCGCTCGGGCGCGAGCACGCCTTGCCATAACGGGTCAAGCACAGGTGCGGCCTCTGCCTTCATGCGTGCCCCCGGGGTTTCTGCACGGTCACCATGCTCAGGGATCGAACCCCGGGGATGCAAGAGCGTCTGCACGTGCATCTGCAAGGAATTGATGCACGTGACGATCGAGAGTGACCAGACGGGTACTGCCCGCAAGGCATTAGTGGCAGACTGCTGATGAACCAAGGGCGGAGCGTGACTTATGAGCGCAGGGCAGCCGGGAGGCGGGTCCATCGTGCGACGAATGCTGCTCGGAGCGCAGCTGCGGAGGCTGCGTGAGTCGCGGGGGATCAGCCGGGAGGACGCCGGGTACTCCATCCGGGCCTCGGAATCGAAGATCAGCCGCATGGAGCTGGGCAGAGTCAGCTTCAAGGAGCGGGATGTCGCCGATCTGCTGACGCTCTACGGCGTCACCGAGGAGGGTGAACGGCTCGCCATGCTCGGACTCGTGAGAGAGGCCAACGCGGCCGGTTGGTGGCACGGATACGGCGAGGTGATGCCGACCTGGTTCCAGACCTACGTGGGTCTCGAGGAGTCGGCGGCCCTCATCCGCACCTTCGAGGTGCAGTTCGTGCACGGCCTGCTGCAGACCGAGGACTACATAAGGCAGGTGATCCGGCTCGGTCATCCCGAAGGAGCCGACTCCTGGGTGGAAAGACGAGTCGGCCTACGACTCGAGCGGCAGAAGCTGCTCGTCTCCGAGCGGGCACCGCACTTCGTCGCCGTGATGGACGAGGGCGCGCTGCGCCGCCCGTTCGGCACCCGGCAGATCATGCGGGACCAGGTCCAGCACGTCCTGGAGGCCGCCGAGGCACCCAACGTGGACGTACGCATCCTCCCCTTCGCCACCGGCGGACACGCGGCCGGCGGCGGCGCCTTCACGCTGCTGAGCTTCCCCGAGTCCGACCTGCCCGACCTGGTGTATCTGGAGCAGCTGACCGGCGCGCTCTACATCGACAAGCACGACGAGGTCGTCGAGTACGACAAGGCCATGAACGCGCTGGGGCAGCTCGCCCTGACCCCGGCGGACTCCCTGAACTGGCTGAACACGTTTCAGCGGGAGTTGTGAGGTTACGCACGCTTTCTGTTGATCTTCACCCTTGCGGGTGAATATCGACCTGGTTTACCCCCCGTCGACTCCCCGTCGACTCCCCGACGGGACCGCGACGCCGCTACGGTTACGCAGGTCACGCCAGGGGGACGGGGGATGCGGGTGCACGAGGGGGTCAACGGCGACCGCGCGGACGCGGGCCGCGAGGACCGGCCGGAGTTCGGCCGCAGGCTCGGCGACGTGATCCCGGCGCGGACGCCGTACGCCAGAACGTACCGCGTCGAGCAGGTCACCGTCGTGGAGCTGGCCGGCGAGATCGATCTCGGCAGCGCGCAGGGCGTCCACCCGCACCTGGACGCGGCCGCGCTGTGGCCGCTGCCGCTGCTCGTGGTCTTCGACCTCGGGCCGCTGGAGTTCATCGACTGCTTCGGCCTGGCGCTGCTGGTACGCGCCCGCCGCCGGGTCCTGGAGCGCGGCGGCCGCACCGCGATGGCGTGCTCCCATCCGCCGACCCGCAAGCTGCTGGCGATGACCGGCCTCGACGCGGTCTTCCGCCCGGTGCTCACCCTGGACGAGGCGCTGCGGGTCTGACGGCCCGCCGCCCGCGGGCGGTTGACGCCCCTCGTGGCGCCCGGTGTTCCCCATTCGGAACCCGTCACTCCATGCACCCTTTACGTCACCCAAATGTTGACGCCGTACAGTGTCTGGCTGGGCAAACGTCCTCCCCGGCGTCAATGTGACCGGCGTCATACGACCTGGCCGGGTCAACTGATAAACGTTGGGGCTTCGTCGTGATGTGTGCGGGTGCCACCGAACCGAAGGTGTAGAGGGAATGGGCGTTCGTGGGCGCAAGCCGGAACGTAAGCACAACCGCAAACGCTGGATCATCGCGGTCGTGGCCTCGTTCGCCGTGCTGCTCGTCGCCGGGGCCGGCGCGCTCTATCTCAAACTGAACGCCAACATCGCGACCTTCGACTCCGCGGGCCTGAGCAAGGACCGTCCCGACGCCGCCAAGGCCGACGCCAACGGCGACAAGGCCGTCAACGTCCTGCTGATCGGCTCCGACACCCGCTCCGGCGAGAACGGCAAGCTCGGCGGCTCCAAGTCGGGGCCGATAGGCCGCTCCGACACCACGATCCTGCTGCACGTCTACCCCGACCACAAACACGCGGTGGGCATATCCATACCCCGCGACTCGCTGGTCGACATACCGCCCTGCCTGCTGCCGGACGGCAAGTGGTCGGCGGACCAGCCCGCCGCGATGTTCAACTCCGCCTTCTCCATGGGCAACACGGCCAAGGGCAACCCGGCCTGCACGCAGAACACCATCGAGAAACTGTCGGGACTGCGGGTCGACCACACGATGGTCGTCGACTTCGCCGGCTTCGCCTCGATGACCTCCGCCGTCCACGGCGTCAACGTCTGCGTGCCGAACGACATCTACCAGGGGGACATGAACCCCAACCTCGGCCACAAGGGCAAGGTCGTCCTCAAGGCCGGGATGCAGAACCTCCAGGGCCAGCAGGCGCTCGACTACGTCCGGGTCAGGCACGGGGTCGGCGACAACTCCGACGTCGGCCGCATGCTGCGGCAGCAGGCCTTCCTGTCGGCGCTGATCAGCAAGGTCAAGGGCCAGGGCATGAACCCGACGACGCTGCTGCCGCTGGCCAACGCCGCGACGAAGTCGCTCACCGTCGACCCCGGGCTCGGCAGCGCCACGAAGCTGATGTCCTTCGGGCTGTCACTCAAGGGCATCGACCTGAAGAACATCCAGTTCATCACCGCGCCCTGGAAGTACGCCGGCTCCCGGATAGACCTGGTCCACCCCGACGTGGACGACCTCTTCGCCGAACTGCGCGCCGACCGCACCCTGGAGGGCGTCAACGCCTCGGGCAAGACCGCCGCCAAGCCGGCGCCCAGCGCCACGGTCGACGGCAGCGGGATCATCGTCTCCGTCTACAACGGCACCACGACGGTGGGACTCGCGAGCAAGGCCGCGGACGCCCTGAAGGCCGACGGCTTCACGGTGATGAACTCCACGAACGCGAAGACGAGGGACCACACGGTCACCCGGATCGAGTACGGCACCGGAGCGGACGCCAAGGCGCACGCGGACACGGTCGCGAAGCTCTTTCCCGGAGCGCAGCTCGTCCAGCTCGACACGACGGGCGTGAACGTGGTGCTGGGCGCGGATTACGCGGCCGTCGCCGCGAAGGGCGGTACGCCGGGGTCCACGACCCCGAAGCCCCTGCCCACCGACCTCAGCAAGCAGGCGCGCAGCGCCGACGCGGACCCCTGCTCGAAGCTCTCCTACGGCTGACGGTGCCGCTGCGGGCGTGCCCGCACCCCTCTCCCCGGGACCTTCCCCCGGCGGGGGCTGCCGTCACGACGGGGCGCTTGCCACCTGCGGTGGCGTCGCTTCTCTCCCGCCGCGGGGGCTGGTCGCGCAGTTCCCCGCGCCCCTTCGGGCGCGGTTCCTCCTCCGTCAGGCGTTGGCCCCTGCCAGGGGCCCTCTGCCGCAGAGGGTGAGCGTTTTTCAGGGGCGGGGGAACTGCGCGACAAGCCACGACGGCGCAGCCGACAAGCACGCCACCGCAAGTGGCAACCACCCGGGGGCGCGTGGGGGTACCCCCAGGCGAAGCGCTGGGGGAGAACGGAGCGCTCATCCCCCGCGCACCGGAAGTGCGACATGCCACCGCAGGGGGATGTCAGCTGGGTGGGTGGGATCAGCTCGCCGCAGGCGATGGGCGCTGGGGGAGCAGCGGCTTGCACGTCGTGTAGGCCTTGGCGATCTTCGGGTCGGCGGTGTTGAGGCCGCCGACGCCGAACCTCCCGCCGCGGGAGCGGTTCGTGCCGGGGGACGCGGACGCGGTCGGCAGCGTCACGCCGTGGTCCTTGAGGCAGCTCGTGAACGCCTGGAAGGCACTGCTGTCGCCCCCAGTGCCCCCGGTGCCGCCGCCCCGGCCGCCGAACTGCGGCCGCAGGCTGGCGCACGCCTTGAGCGCCGCCTGCGTCTTCGGGTCGGCGGACGCCCCGCCGAAGCCGCCGCCGAAGCCGCCACCACCACCACCGCCGAAGCCACCGCTGGGCCGCCCCGAGGGCCGCCCGGAGGGGCGCGCCGTGCGGGGCGCGAAGCTCGGCAAGTCCACCCCGTGCTGCGACAGGCAGTCGCGATACGCCGCCATGGAGCCCGACGCGGACGCGGAAGGGGCGGCCGACGCCGAGCCGGACGGCTTCGCGTCGGCGGCCGGCGATCCCGACGACCCCGAGGAGCACGCTGCGAGCAGCAGCCCTGCCGAGGCGAGGACGGCGACGGACGCGCCGGCCCGCTGTGCGGTGGTGGGGGTCCAGGTCATGGCCGGGGTCTCCTCGGGGAGGGGTGGGGCGGGGGCACGGCGGGCCGCCCTGCGCGTGCGCGCGGGGATGGCAGAGGCCAACGCAGGGCGGCAGCCCATGACTGAACCGCACCGAGGTAGGCGCTGCCCGGGCGCCGCCTGTGAGTTCCCGGGGAACAAACCGCCCGCCGCCGCCCGGCCCCGGCACCCGCACGCCGGAATCGCGGCCTGTGCCCGGATAGGAGAGATGTGCGCTCCCAGTGAACTCCCAGATTGCTCCCAGGGGTTCAAAGGAGTGAGCCGCCAGGATGCGGGCCATGAAGGTGCTCCCACGGCGGCGCAGGGCCGCCCTGATCAACTCGGTGCTCGGCGTGGTCGTCCTCGCGGGCGTCGGCGGCGCCTACGCCGCCGTGCACGACGACGGCAGCAAGTCCACCGGCAGCGGCACCGCGCGGGTGGCGACCGTCACCAAGGGCACGGTGCAGGCCACGGTGTCCGGCTCCGGCTCGCTCGCCTCGCCGAGCGACGCGGGGCTGAACTTCACCACCGGCGGCACGCTCACCTCGGTGGACGTCAAGCCGGGCGACAAGGTCAAGAAGGGCCAGGTGCTGGCCAGGGTCGACGCCACCGACGCGAAGGCGACGCTCCAGCAGGACGATGCCTCGCTGACCGCGGCGGAGGCGAATCTGACCAAGGCCGAGGCGGGTGAACTGCCCGCGTCCACCGGCTCATCCGGCTCCTCCGGCCGCGGCGGCACCGAGGTCTCGACGCCCACCCCATCGCCGACGCCGACCGTCGACCCGGCCCAACTCGCCCAGGCGCAGGCCGAGGTGACCCAGGCGCAGAACGCGGTGGACGCCGCCCAGCGCGCGGTCGACGGCACCACGCTGAAGGCCCCGGTGTCCGGCACGGTCGCCTCGGTGGCCGCGGACAGGGGCGACACGGTCTCCGGCACGGGCGGCAACGCCGCCGGCTCCGGCTCTGGTTCCGGCGGCGGCTCCTCCACGTCCGGCTCGTCGTCGTCCTCCTCCGGCGGTTCGCTCAGCGGCTTCATCGTGCTGACGAACCCGTCCGGCATGCAGGTGACCGCGGACTTCTCCGAGGCCGACTCGCTGAAGGTCAAGGCCGGTCAGGCCGCCTCCGTCACGCTGAACGCCGAGTCCGGCACGGTGCTCGACGCCAAGGTGCTTTCGGTGAGTTCGCTCCCGGTGAGCAGCAGCGGTTCCGGCTCCGGGTCCGGCTCGTCGGGCAGCGCGGTGCAGTACGCGGCGACGCTGCTGATCACCAGCGACACCTCGAACCTGCGGACCGGCCTGAGCGCCAGCATCCAGGTCACCACCGGTTCGGCGAGCGACGCGCTGAGCGTGCCGACCGCCGCCGTCACCGGCACCGGCGCCAACCGCTCCGTCCTGGTCGTCAACGCCGACGGGTCCACCACCCGGACCGCGGTGACCGTCGGCATCGAGGGCGACAGCACCGACCAGATCACCGGCGGCCTGACCGAGGGCCAGCGGGTGCAGATCCCGACGGTCGCCTCGGCCGGCAACAACGGCTTCCCCAGCGGCGCCTTCCCCGGCGGCTTCGGCGGCGGCACCGGCCGCTTCGGCGGCGCGGCCGGCGGTGCGGCCGGCGGCTTCCGCGGCGCCGGCGGTGGCCGCGGATGAGGCTCGGCCTGGGCAGGACCGGAGCCCACCGCAGGAGTACGGAGGCCGAACCGCCGCAGGACGAAGGGCCGTGGGGACCGCCGCCCGTCATCGAGGTGCGGTCGCTGCTCAAGACGTACGGCCACGGCGACGCGACCGTACGCGCACTGGGCGGACCGCCCGACCCGGCGACCGGTCTCTCACCCGGGGTCGACCTGCTGGTCGAACAGGGCGACATGGTCGCGGTGATGGGCAGTTCGGGGTCCGGCAAGTCCACCCTGATGAACATCCTCGGCTGCCTCGACATCCCGACCTCGGGGCGTTACCTGCTGGACGGCATCGACGTCGGCGGCCTGGACGAGCACCAGCTCTCGCTGGTGCGCAACCGCAAGATCGGCTTCGTCTTCCAGTCGTTCAACCTGGTGCCGCGCACCCCCGCGCTGGCCCAGGTCGAACTGCCGCTGGCCTACGCGGGCGTGCGGACCACGGAGCGCAGGCGCCGCGCGCTGGCCGCGCTGGCCCTGGTCGGCCTCGCCGACCGGGTCGACCACCGGCCCAACGAGCTGTCCGGTGGGCAGCAGCAGCGGGTGGCGGTGGCCAGGGCGCTGGTCACCGCGCCCGCGATGCTGCTCGCCGACGAGCCGACCGGCAACCTGGACAGCCACAGCACGGAGGAAGTGCTCTCGATCGTGGACCGGCTCAACGCGTCGGGGCGCACCGTCGTCCTGATCACCCACGAGGACGAGGTGGCCCGGCACGCCAAGCGCGTCGTGCGGCTGGTCGACGGGCAGGTGGTCAGCGACGTGCGGCAGGCGCCCGTCGACGGGCCGCCGCCGGCGCTGCACGACCCCGCGGTCTTCGCCGCGCGCTCCCCGCACGCGCTGACCGGTTCCGGCGGTGGTTCGCGGTGAACCCCTTCGAGACGCTGCGCTTCGCGGTCGGCGGCCTGGCCGCCAACAAGGTGCGCTCGGCGCTGACCATGCTGGGCGTGCTGATCGGCGTCGCCGCGGTGATCATCCTGCTGGCGGTCGGCAACGGCTCGTCGCAGTCGGTCAAGGACTCCATCGAGAAGCTGGGCACCAACTCCCTGACGGTCTCCTCGGGTTCGGGCGGCGCCTTCGGCGGTGCGGGCGGTGGCGGCCGCGGCACCTCGGCGAGCGGCACCAAGCCGCTGACGGTGGACGACGCGCGGGCGCTCGCCGACCCGTCCTCCACGCCCGACGTCAAGTCGGTCGCCCCCGAGGTCACCACCTCGCAGACGGCGATCTACCAGGGCACCTCGCACACCGTCGGCCAGGTCGTCGGCACCTACCCGGCGTACTTCGAGGCGTCCAACAGCAAGGTGGACAAGGGCGACTACTTCTCCGCCGACGACGTGCTGAACTCCCGGAAGGTCGCGGTGATCGGCTCGACCACCGCCTCCGACCTGTTCGGGACCGCGAGCCCGGTCGGCAAGAAGGTCGTCATCGGCGGCACGCCCTTCACCGTCGTCGGGGTGCTCGCCACCAAGGGCGGCACCGGCTTCCAGGACCCGGACGACACGGTCGTCGCCCCGCTGCCGACCGTGCAGAACGCCTTCACCGGCTTCGGCCCGGTCAGCCAGATCCTGGTCGAGGCCAAGTCCGCCGACGCCACCACGCCCGCGCAGAACGAGATCACCACCGTGCTGATGGGCACGCACGGCATCAAGGACGCCAACTCGCTGGACTTCCGCGTCAGCAGCCAGGAGTCCCTGCTGAGCACCCAGTCCGACACCAACAAGACCTTCACGGTGCTGCTCGGCGCGGTCGCCGCGATCTCGCTGCTGGTCGGCGGGATCGGCATCACCAACATCATGCTGGTGACGGTGACCGAGCGGACCCGGGAGATCGGCATCCGCAAGGCGATCGGCGCCCCCAGGGGCGTCATCCTCGGGCAGTTCCTCGCCGAGTCGACGCTGCTGTCGCTGATCGGCGGCGGGCTCGGCGTGGTGGCCGGCCTCATCGGGTCGCACTTCACAATCGTCGGCATCAAACCGGTGGTCATACCGGCCTCGGTGTGGGGGGCCTTCGCCATCGCGGTGGCCATCGGGCTGTTCTTCGGCAGCTACCCGGCCAACCGGGCGGCGGGCCTGCGGCCCATCGAGGCCCTGCGGCACGAGTGACCCCCACTCCGGGACCCCGGGCCCCGGGCCGCACACCCGGGGCCCACCGAGCCGCACTAAGCCGCACTAAGCCGCACAGAGCCGCACAGAGCTTCACGGACAGACAAGAGGGAGAAGCCGAGATGGCGCGACGCCGTTCCGAGCTGGTCAAGGCGGACGACTCCGGCACGGATCTGCTGCCGCTCGTCCCTGAGCAGGGCACCGGCGGGATCGAGATCCTGCGCGGTTCCGAAGTGATCGAGGGGCGCGGCGGCGGGCCTGACCCGCGGCCCGAGGACATCCTCGCCGAGCCGCCGGACGCCCGGGACATCTCGGCCGAGCTGGCCGCGCCGCCGCGCAGGAAACTGCCGTGGCTGACGCTGCTGCTGTCGGCCGGGGTCGTCGCGGCGGCGGCCTTCGCGGGCGGCGCGCTGGTCGAGAAGCACCACCTGCACGGCACCGCGTCCGGCAGCCCCTTCGCGGGCGTCACCGGGGCCCGCGGCGGCGCGGGCGCGGGCGCGGGAACGGGTGCGGGCCGCTTCGGCGGCGCGGGCGCGACGGCGGGCGCGGGGACGGGCGCGGGCGGCGCCGCTGCCGGGCTGACCTTCGGCACGGTCAAGCTGGTCGACGGCAGCACGATCTACGTCACCGACGCCCAGGGCGACATCGTCAAGGTCACCACCGCAGGCTCCACCAAGGTCACCGAGTCCAAGGACGGCAAGGTCTCCGACCTCAAGCCCGGCCAGACGGTGACCGTACGCGGCAGCAAGGGCGCGTCCGGCGACATCGCCGCCACCACCGTCACCGAGGGCGCCACCCTCCCGTCCGGGGCCGGCGGCTTCGCCGGCTTCGGCGCGGGCGGCGCCGGCCTTACGGGCGGCGGCTTCGGTGCGGGTGGCGCCGCGGGGAACTGACCGCTCCGCTCACAGCTCCAAGGCGTACGGTGCTGGCGCCGACAGCGCGTCGCGGCACCGTACGACCGCAACTCAGGGCCGGGAGGTCGCCGGATGGACACGCCCGAGGCCAGTCTGCTGGTGGTGGACGACGAGCCGAACATCAGGGAACTGCTGTCCGCGTCGCTGCGTTTCGTCGGTTTCAAGGTCGTCTCGGCCGGGACCGGGGCCGACGCGCTGGCCGCGGTCGCCCGCGAGCGGCCCGACCTGGTCGTGCTCGACGTGATGCTGCCCGACATGAACGGCTTCGCGGTCGTCAGGCGGCTGCGCGAGGAGGCGGGCCCGCACCCCAGGGCCGGCGGTGACGACCGGCTGCCGGTGCTGTTCCTGACCGCCAAGGACGGGGTCGAGGACAAGATCAGCGGGCTGACGGCGGGCGGCGACGACTACGTCACCAAGCCGTTCAGCCTGGAGGAGCTGATCGCGCGCATCCGGGCGATCCTGCGCCGCACCGGCGGCGGCTCCGACGACGGGCGGCTGGTCGCCGGGGACCTGGAGCTGGACACCGTCGGCCACCAGGTGCTGCGGGCCGGGCGGCCGGTGTCGCTGTCCCCCACCGAGTTCAAGCTGCTCGCCTACCTGATGGCCAACGCCGACCGGGTCGTCTCCAAGCTGCAGATCCTCGACCACGTGTGGGCGTACGACTTCGGCGGCGACCTGAGCATCGTCGAGTCCTACATCTCCTACGTGCGGCGCAAGGTCGACTCGGGCGCCGACGGTGCCGTCAAGCTCATCCACACCGTCCGCGGGGTGGGCTACGTGCTGCGCCGCCCGGTGCAGGCGCAGCTCTGAGATGGTCAGGCCCGCCCGCCCCGCCCCGCGTTCGCTGCGGGACTTCCTGCCGTCCGCCCTGTCGCTGCGGGCCCGGCTGGTGCTGCTGTCGCTGGTGCTCGTGCTGCTCGGCCTCGCGGTCAGCGACACCGTGGTGCTCGGCTCGGTACGCGGCCAGCTGGTGCAGCGGGTCGACCAGCAGCTCCAGCGCTACGGCGGCCCGCTCGCGCAGCGGCTCGGCACCGAGGGCGTACCCGCGCCCCGCAACATCCGCCCGGGCAACCGGCCGTGGCTGCCCAGCCAGTTCGTGGTGGCCTTCGCCGCGGCCGACGGGCAGGTCTCCGACCAGTTCCGGCTGCCGGTGGCGGCCGGCGACCCGCGCCCGCTGTGGCCCACCATGGACGCGGCCGCGCTGACCGCCCACCTGGGCACCCCCTTCGACGTCGCCAGCGACCACGGCGGCGGGCGCTGGCGGGTGCTGATCGTGCCGGTGACGACGACCGGCACTGCGGTCGGGCACGCGCTGCCCGCCGGGGTCGCCGTCGCCGCCTCGCTGGACGAGGTGTCCTCCACCACCGACCGGCTCTCCACCGCCTTCCTGCTGATCGGCGGGGTGGTCGTGGCGCTGCTCGGTGTCGCCGGCTGGTTCGCGGTACGCGCCGGGCTGCGGCCGCTGCGGCAGATCGAGGCCACGGCCGCGGAGATCGCCGCGGGCCGCCCGCTGTCGCACCGGATGCCGGCCGCCTCGCCGCGTACGGAGGCGGGCCGGCTGTCCTTCGCCCTGAACGGCATGCTCGCGCAGATCGAGTCGGCCTTCGCCGCCCGCGCCGAGTCCGAGGACCAGATGCGGCGCTTCGTCGCCGACGCCAGCCACGAGCTGCGCACCCCGCTGGCCGGCATCCGCGGCTTCGCCGAGCTCTACCGGATGGGCGCGCTGCCCGACGAGGCCGACGTCAAGCGGACCATGGCGCGTATCGAGAGCGAGGCCGTACGCCTCGGCGGGCTGGTCGAGGACCTGCTGACCCTGGTCCGCACCGAGGAGCTGCGCCCGGTCCAGCTGGCGCCGATGGACCTGCGCACCCTCGCGGTGGACGCGCTGCACGACACCACCGCGCTCGGCCCGGCCCGCACGGTCACCCTCACAGGACCCGGCTCGGGACCGCCCGCCCCGGCGCCGGTGCTGGGCGACGAGGCCCGGCTGCGCCAGGTCGTCGCCAACCTGGTCGGCAACGCCGTCGCCCACACCCCGCCGGGCAGCCCGGTCCGTATCGGCGTCGGCACGCACGACGGCCACGGTGTCCTGGAGGTCGCCGACACCGGCCCGGGGCTGACCCCCGCCCAGGCCGCCCGGGTCTTCGAGCGCTTCTACCGCACCGACGCCTCCCGCACCCGCGCCACCGGCGGCGGCGCGGGCCTCGGCCTGTCGATCGCGGCGGCCCTGATCACCGCGCACGGCGGCCACGTGGAACTGGACACCGCACCGGGGCGCGGCGCCACCTTCCGCATCCGCCTCCCGTCGGCGTGACGCGCCGCCCCCGGCTGTCGGGTGGGCGCCGCGGGTCAGTCCTGGCGTACGCCGAGCGTCAGCAGCAGGTTGGCGTAGGTGCGCCGGTCGCCGGTGGCGATGACCAGGGCGGTGTCGGGGCCGCGGGCGGCGTCGTAGAAGGCGAAGCGGTCCAGCGCCGCCAGCGCGGGCAGCTGCGGGAGGGCGGCGCGGAAGTCGCCGAAGACGGGCGGTTCCGGCTGGTCGGACGGCGGGGCCATGACGGTCGCGGACTCCACGGGCACCGCGTCGGCCAGCGCGGACAGCACCTCGGTGACCAGGAGCCGGTCGGGGGCGAGGTTGAGGTAGACCCGCTCGGCGGCCGGGTTGGCGCCGGTGGTGTGCGGGTAGTGGCCGTCGCTGATCAGGATCCGGGAGCCGTGCCCCGCGGATGCCAGGGCCGCCAGAATGGTCGGGTGGGTCAGCTGGTAGCGCAGCATGGGCGGCGGCTCCTCACTCGTACGGGCGCGCAGACATCCGACCTCTGCGTCGTAGCCGGAGCCTAGCAGCGGCCCGGACGCCGGATGGCGCCTGCGTCCGGGCCGCCGGGCCTCCGCTACGGGAGGGTGAGGATCTGGTAGGAGTCGCCGTAGGTCTTCCAGCGCAGCGGCGGGTCCAGGTTGAGGTTGCCCGCCTGGAGGAACGGACGCTGCTCTGTGTCCACGCGGCTGGTGTCGTCGTGCGCGTCCTCGGTCTTCATCGCGGCCTTGCGCGCGTCGAGGAAGGCGTTGAGGTAGGTGGTCTCGTTGCCGCCCTGCGCCGGGGTCTTGGCCTTCTTCATCGCCGTCTTGCGGATGCCGCCGAAGCTGACCGAGTCGTCGCCGGGGCCGTGCATGACGATGGCGTCGTAGTAGATGAACTGCCCGAGGGTGCCGAGGCCGTCCGACTTGGCCTGGTTCACCGACGGGTTGAAGTACACGTCGTCGCGCTCGTCGTTCTGCGCCTGCTGGAAGACGGTGTCCTTCGCGGCGGTCTTCCACGCGCTGACGAAGGCGGTGCCCAGGCCCGAATGCGAGTCGGAGCCGTTGACCTGCTCAAGGGCGGGCAGGTACTTGGCCAGCACGTTGCCGGGTTCCAGGTCGGTGTAGTGCTGGACCAGCTCCAGCATGTCGCCGGTGCCCGAGCAGAAGCCGATGATGCCGGCGGTGTAGCCGCGGCCGTCGCCGATGTCCTCGATGTACTTGTACTGTGCCTTCCAGTCCAGGGAGGAGTTCTCCGCGGAGGAGACCAGCTCCATCGCGATCTCCTTCTTGTGCGGGTCGGCCAGACCCGTGGCCGCCGCGGGGGCGGCCGCGGTCGTACGGTGGTGCGGGGTGACCGCGGCGTTGCCGGTGCCGGCCAGCGCGAGCGAGGCGCCGCCGCCGGCCAGCACGCCGGCTGCGGCGATCAGCGCGATCCGGCGGCTGGGGCGCCGGTGGGCGGGTGTGCTGTGGGGGGACTTGTGCACGTGCGTCTCCGTTCCGGCCGCCCGTCGCGGGCGGCCAACTGCGGTGCGTGGCTGTGCGGTTAGGAAAGCTTCCTAACCAATGGAAGGCATTGAAGCACCGGGTCGGCTGTGAGCCAAGAGGCTGGGGCGTTCAGGTTGTCGGACCCGCGCGGCACACTGGAGACATGTGCCGAAGTATCAAGACCCTCCGCCCCCCGATGACCCCCGAGGTCCACGACGAGGACATCCGGGCGGCCGCGCTGCAGTACGTCAGGAAGATCTCCGGCTTCCGCGCCCCCGCGGCCCACAACCGCGAGGCCTTCGAGGCGGCTGTGGACGCGGTGGCGGCCGCCACGGAGTCCCTGCTGGCCGACCTCACCGTCCGCGGCGCCCCCGCCCCGCACTGACCCGTCCCCCCGCTCAGCTCTCGACGCCCGCCGGGGCGCCGAGCGGCCCCGCCCCATGCAGGAGGTACCCCGATGCCGGCTGACGGCACAGCCCACATCCGCATCGCCCGGCCCTCGCGTGACCTCCGGGCAGCGGAGCGTTTCTGGGTCTCGGGGCTCGGCCTCGACGTGCTGTACCGGCACGCAGCGGACGGCACCCCGGGCCAGAGCTCACTCCTCATGGTCGGCTGGCCCGACGCCCCCTGGCATCTGGAGCTCGTCCACGATCCCGCCGCCCCCCTGGAACCGCGGCAGACCCCCGATGACCTCCTGGTCGTCTACCTCGGCGAACCGGTGCCCGACTCCCTGGTGGCACAGCTCGAACGCCACGGCGGGAAGCGGGTGCCGGCCCACAACCCCTACTGGGACACCTGGGGGGTCACCCTCCAGGACCCGGACGGCTATCTGCTGGTGCTCTCCACCCGCGACTGGTCCAACGCGTAGTCGGGCGGCGGGGCCGTTCAGTGCTCAGACGGTCGGGAAGCCGCCGTCGCGGACGTCGGAGACGAAGGCCGTCCAGGCGTCGGGGGTGAAGGCCAGCGCGGTACCGGCGGGGTCCTTGGAGTCGCGGACGGGGATCACGCCCGGGACATTCACCGCGACCTCGACGCAGGTGCCGCCATTGTCGCTGTAGGAGGACGTGAACCAGCGGGGGGAGTCGGTCGTCGTCACGATATGCCCTTTCGTACCTCATTGATCAAGGCCACGGATTCCGCCTGGGACAGCACGTCGGCCTGTAGCTGATGGTAGGTCATCAACACCGGCAGCACGGTGGTCGGTTCGCGGTCCAGATGCCCTTGGGCGAGCGATTCGGTGTAGGAGACGACCGATCGATCGGGCAGTGTCACCAAGTTCAACGGCAGCCGAAAGGCGCGACGCTCGCCCATAGTGAACGGCGCCACCTGGAGCACGGTCATGGGGTTGGCGGCGAACTCGACCAGCCGCTCCAGTTGGGCCTCCATGACCTCCGGGTCGCCGACGTGCTGCCGGACGCAGCTCTCGTCCATCACGACGAACACCATCGGGGGGCGGGGGCGTATCAGCGCCGCTTGCCGCTCCGCCAGGGCTATTACGCGTTCCTCCGCGTGCTCAGAGCTGATGGAGCCGCGCCGCGCAGCGCTCTGAGCCAGCGCTCGTGCGTACTCCGGCGTCTGCAGCAGACCCGGGACGATCCCGATCTCGAAGCCCCATAGTTCCGTCGCACACGCCTCGTACGACACGTACTCCGGGAACCCCTCCAGGAGCACACCGTGCTTGAGCTCCCGCCACAGGCGTTCAAACAGATCACCGGTGCCGAGGGCCAGATCCGCACTTCGCGAAAAGCGCAAGGTCGGCGGCTTCCGAGCAGTTTCTACGGCCGACACGTGGGAACTGGCGTATTCCAGCCGCTCCGCCAACTGCTCCTGATTCCAGCCGCGTTCTTCTCGTGAGCTGCGCAAGCGGGCGCCATACGCAGCCTTGGGCGACTTTCCCGGGTCCAACTCCTTGCGATTCAAGGCGGTGGCACCTTCTTTCCGTGCACAAACGACCAGTTGAACGATTCACCGGGGAGCGTGCGCACACTTCCTCGCCCACCCGGGACCGCACTCCTGGAAGACCGACGAGCCGAGCTGAACGACAGCCCGCGCCCGACGACCGCCCGAAACGAGGGGACGAACCGTGACCACAACCACCGATCAGGGACCGAGTACGACACCCAGGGTGACAAGCCCGCTCCGAGGCCGGCCAGCAGTGCGCCGCTTGCTGGAGGCCCAGACGCTCACCCCGGCCGATCTGTGCATGGTGCTGCTCGTCACCGAGGAGCCCGCCGACCGTCCCATGCCCACGCTGACCCTCGCCGAGATTCCCGCGGTGATCCATGAGGCGGTTGGACTCGGTATCCCGTCCGTGAAGCTGTTCGCCGAGTTCCTGCAGCGGGACGCCACGGGAGAAGTATCGGTCTCTCCCAATTCGCTTATGGCGCGGGCTGTGAGCGAATGCAAGAGCGCCGCGCCGGACCTCGCGGTCATGACGGAAACGTGCCTGTGCTCCTACACCGCCGATGGCGTCTGCTACCTGACCAACCGCGACGGGAAGCCCGACGTACGCCGAACCATCGAGGTCACCGCTCGCCAGGCTGTTGCTCACGCGGAAGCGGGCGCGGACGTAGTCGGTCCCGCTTCCATGGTGCTGGGCACGGTCGCGGGTGCGCGGAAGGCACTCGACCAGTCAGGGCACGACGAAGTGTCCGTCATGCCGCACGTCATCTTCTGGTCGAGCCTGTACGACGACTTCCGGCGCACGATGGGCGCGACCCCGCAAGCAGGGACCAACCGCGAGTTTCAGATCAACCCCGGGAAGGCCGAGCAGTTCATCGACACGGCCTTACGGATGGAGGAGGCGGGCGCTGACATGATCCTTCTGGAGCCCGCACAGTTCACGGCGGACGTGCTCGCCACCCTTCGTGGAGTCACCCGCGCGCCCCTCTTCCCGTTCTCGGTGTCCGGCGAGTACAGGTCGCTGACCTGGATCGACCCTGAGTCGGGACAGCGAGACGTGCGTCTGCTGATCGAGCTGTTCACGATGCTCAAGAGGGCAGGCGCGAATGGCAATGTCACCTACGCGGCGCTTGATCGCGCCCGACAGCTCACTTAAGTCGGCAGCACCGCTCGCACCGCGTCAAGGATCGAATGCGCGCCCTGCGCGATGAGCGTGGCGGCCAGGGCGGCACCGAGCTTTTCCGGCTCAGCCGACGGCCCGGTCAGGGTCCCCGAGATCTGCGCTGTGCCGTCCAGCGAACTCACCTGTCCGGACAGTCTGAGATCCCCGTCGGGCAGGACTTCGCCATACGCGCCTACGGGCACGCTGCACCCGCCGTGCAGCTCGGCCAGCAGAGCCCGCTCGGCCCGGATAGCCGCGTCGACGTCGGCGTCGGCGACCGTGGACAGGATCTCGCGCAGCGCGGCCGAGGACTCGTCCGTTCTGACCTGGATTCCCAAAGCGCCCTGGCCGGGGCTCGGCGGGAACCGGTCGAGTGGCAGCAGTTCGCCGATTGCCTCGTGCAGGCCGAGTCGATACAGCCCCGCCGCCGCGAGGACGACCGCGTCAAGCCCCTCGGACTCGATCTTCTTCAAGCGGGGCGGGACGTTCCCCCGGATCGGGACGAGGTCGAGGTCCGGACGCACCGCGAGAAGCTGCGCGGCCCGGCGGGGCGCTCCCGTGCCGACCCGCGCGCCTTTGCGCAGCCCGGCCAGAGTCGAGCCGCACAGCGCATCGCGTACGTCTTCCCGTCCCGGTGGGGGCAGCAACGTGAGACCGCTCGGGTTGGACGTGGGAAGGTCTTTCAGCGAGTGGACGACTACATCGACGTCTCCACGCGCCAAAGCCGCTTCCTGCTCGCTGCTGAAAGCCGACCCACCGCTGACAGCCGAGACCTTCGACACGACCGACCTACGATCTCTGTCGCCTCCTTCGAGGATCACGCGATGCGTGAACCGCGTGTTCGGGAAACGCTCGCGCAACGGGCTGAGGTACTCACGCACTTGGGCTTTCGCAAGGTTGCTCGCACGCGAGCCGACGAGGTAGTGAGCCACGGTGACCAATTCTCCGAGCCTGGTGGGGTGTCACCAGGCTACGACGGCGGATGGTGCGCTCTTGCAGACAGACGGTCGGCTCACCGTTACCGGGAGCGACGCCCCCCGCCGGGCTCGTCACCAGGCGAAGGCCTCCGGGGACGGGCCGGGGCCCGGGAAGATGGTGTCCAGGGCGGTCAGCAGGTCGGGGGTGAGGTCGAGGTCCAGGGCGCGCAGGGCCGAGGCCAGGTGGGCCGGGGTGCGGGGGCCGACGATCGGGGCCGTCACGCCGGGGCGGGTGAGCAGCCAGGCCAGGGCGACCTCGCCGGGCTCCAGGGCGTGCTCGGCGCACAGGTCCTCGTAGGCCTGGACCCGCGCGCGGACCGCCGGGTCCGCGAGGCCGGCCGCCGAGCGGCCCACCGACGTGCGCGACCCGCCGCCCTCCCGCTCCTTGCGCAGCGCCCCGCCCAACAGGCCCTGGTTCAGCGGTGACCACGGTATGACCCCGAGGCCGTACGCCTGCGCGGCCGGGATCACGTCCATCTCGGCGGTGCGCTGGGCCAGGTTGTAGAAGCACTGCTCGCTCACCAGCCCGAGCGAACTGCGGCGCCGGGCAGCCTCGTTGGCCTGCGCGATGTGCCAGCCGGCGAAGTTGCTCGACCCGGCGTAGAGGATCTTGCCCTGGGCGACCAGGACGTCGATCGCCTGCCAGATCTCGTCCCAGGGCGTCGCCCGGTCGATGTGGTGGAACTGGTAGACGTCGATGTGGTCGGTGCGCAGCCGCCTGAGGCTGGCCTCGACCTCGCGGCGGATGTTCAGCGCCGACAGGTGGTCGTGATTGGGCCAGGACTGCTCGCTCCAGGGCGTGCCGTCGTTGGTCATGTTGCCGTAGAGCTTGGTGGCCAGTACGACCTTGTCCCGCCGCCCGCCGCCCTGGGCGAACCAGCCGCCCAGCACCTCCTCGGTGAGGCCCTTGTGGCCGTCGTCGCCGTAGATGTTGGCGGTGTCGAAGAAGTTCACCCCGGCGTCCAGCGCGGTGTCCATCACGCCGTACGCGGTGGCCTCATCGGTCTCCGACCCGAAGTTCATCGTCCCGAGCACCAGCCGCCCGACCTTGAGGCCGGTCCGGCCCAACTGCGTGTATCTCATGGGGGTTCAGCCAACACCTTGGAGTGCGCTCGATGGCAAGCCGTATTCCACGCCGAACGTAAGGCGCCCCCCTGGGCGCCGGGACCCGTCGTCCCGGGAGCCTGCGCCGGCGGAGGCGCGGGCCGGGCCGGTGCGAGCCGTCAAGGCGGCGTCAATGGCGTGGGCCCCGGCGCCAGGGAAGCGTTAACAACGGCGGGCGCGCGGGTGGGCGGGGTGACCGTATGGGCGGGGCCAATCCGGTCCCCTTGCCCTCCCTGATGTCACCACTGGGGTGTCGCCGACATGTCCGATCTCGTATTCATCGCTGTGACGATCGCGGTCTTCGCCGTGCTCGCACTCGTCGCCAAGGGGGTCGGGCGGCTGTGAGCGTGGAAAATGCCGTGGGCCTCGTCGTGGCCTGCTGCCTGCTCGGTTACCTCGTGCTGGCCCTGATCTTCCCCGAGAGGTTCTAGTGAACGACACTCTCGCGGGCTGGCTCCAGATCACCGTCCTGATCGCGGCGCTGGCGCTGACGTACCGCCCGCTGGGCGACTACATGGCCCGCATCCTGACCACGGGCAAACACCTGGCGGTGGAGAAGGTCTTCTACCGGCTCGGTGGCGTCGACGCCGATGCCGACCAGCACTGGGGCGCGTATCTGCGCAGCGTGCTGGCCTTCTCCGCGGTCTCGGTGCTCTTCCTCTACGGCTTCCAGCGGCTGCAGAACCACTTCCTGCTGTCGCTGGGCTTCGCGCCGGTCAAGCCGGACCAGGCCTTCAACACCGCTGCGTCGTTCGTGACGAACACGAACTGGCAGTCGTACAGCGGTGAGGTCACGATGGGCCATCTGGTGCAGATGGCCGGTCTGGCGGTGCAGAACTTCGTCTCGGCCGCGGTGGGTATCGCGGTGGTGGCGACGCTGATCCGCGGCTTCACCCGCAAGCGGACGGACCGGGTGGGGAACTTCTGGGTCGATCTGACGCGGATCACCTTCCGGCTGCTGGTGCCGATGGCGTTCGTCTTCGCGATCGTGCTGGTCGCGCTGGGTGCGGTGCAGAACTTCCACGGTATCCAGCAGATCAGCACGCTGGTCGGTGACAAGCAGTCGCTGACCGGCGGGCCGGTCGCCTCGCAGGAGGCGATCAAGGAGCTGGGGACCAACGGCGGCGGCTTCTACAACGCCAACTCCGCCCACCCCTTCGAGAACCCCAACGGGACCAGCAACATCCTGGAGATCTATCTGCTGCTGGTGATCTCCTTCTCGCTGCCGCGTACGTTCGGGAAGATGGTCGGCGACCACCGGCAGGGTTACGCGATCCTGGCCGTGATGGGCCTGATCTGGGCCGCGTCGGTGACGCTGATCACGGTCAACGAGCTGCACAGCGTGAGCAGCACGGCCGGTCACAGTGCGGGCGGGATGCTGGAGGGCAAGGAGCAGCGGTTCGGCATCTGGGCCTCGGCGTTGTTCGCGGCGTCCACGACGCTGACCTCGACTGGTGCGGTGAACTCCTTCCATGATTCGTTCTCGCCAGGTGGCGGCGGGATGACGATCTTCAACATGATGCTCGGCGAGATCGCGCCGGGCGGCACGGGCTCCGGGCTGTACGGGATCTTGATCCTGGCGGTCATCGCGGTGTTCGTGGCCGGTCTGATGGTCGGGCGGACCCCGGAGTATCTGGGCAAGAAGCTCGGTGCGCGCGAGATGAAGTTCGCCTCGCTGTACATCCTGGCCACCCCGGCGGTCGTACTGATCGGCACGGGGACGGCGATGTCGCTGAAGGGTGAGCGGGCCTCGATGCTCAACACCGGCCCGCACGGCTTCTCCGAGGTCCTCTACGCCTTCACCTCCGCCGCCAACAACAACGGCTCCGCCTTCGCCGGTATCGGCGTCAACACCCACTGGTACAACACCGCGTTGGGTCTGGCGATGCTGTTCGGCCGCTTCCTGCCGATGATCTTCGTGCTGGCGCTGGCCGGTTCGCTGGCGAGACAGCAGCCGGTCCCGGTCACGGCGGGGACGCTGCCCACTCACCGGCCGCAGTTCGTCGGCCTGCTCACCGGCGTGATCGTGATCGTCGTCGGCCTCACCTATTTCCCCGCGCTCGCGCTGGGTCCGCTCGCGGAAGGTCTGCACTGATGTCCCTGACCACCGACCGGCCGCAGCCGGTCCCGTCCGGCGGCGAGGCCGCCCATCCCCAGGAACCGCACCGCGTCTCGGGCGGGCTGCTCGACCCCAAGCAGCTGCTGGTGTCCATCCCCGACGCGGTGAAGAAGCTCGACCCGCGGGTGATGGTCCGCAACCCGGTGATGTTCGTGGTCGAGGTCGGCGCGGTGCTGACCACGGCCTCGGCCATCAAGGACCCGGGGGTCTTCCCCTGGGTGATCACCGTGTGGCTGTGGTTGACCGTGGTCTTCGCCAACCTCGCCGAGGCCGTCGCCGAGGGCCGCGGCAAGGCGCAGGCCGAGACGCTGCGGAAGACCAGGACCGAGACGGTCGCGCGCCGCCTCACCGACTGGCGGCACGGCGACCGCACGCTCGCCGAGGAGCCGGTGCCCGCTGCCGGGCTCAAGCTGGGCGACCACGTGGTGGTCGAGGCCGGACAGGTCATACCCGGCGACGGCGACGTGGTCGAGGGCATAGCGTCGGTGGACGAGTCGGCGATCACCGGCGAGTCCGCCCCCGTCATCCGCGAGTCCGGCGGCGACCGCTCGGCCGTCACCGGCGGCACGAAGGTGCTGTCCGACCGCATCGTCGTCAAGATCACCTCCAAGCCCGGCGAGACCTTCATCGACCGGATGATCGCCCTGGTCGAGGGCGCGTCCCGGCAGAAGACGCCCAACGAGATCGCGCTGAACATCCTGCTGGCCTCGCTGACCGTGGTCTTCCTGCTGGCCGTCGTCACGCTCCAGCCGATGGCGATCTACGCCGGCGCCGAGCAGTCGCTGGTCGTCCTGGTGGCCCTCGTGGTGGCGCTGATCCCGACCACGATCGGCGCGCTGCTGTCCGCGATCGGCATCGCCGGCATGGACCGGCTGGTGCAGCGCAACGTCCTGGCCATGTCGGGCCGCGCGGTCGAGGCCGCAGGCGACGTCAACACCCTGCTGCTGGACAAGACCGGCACCATCACCCTCGGCAACCGCCAGGCGGCCGAGTTCCTGCCGGTCAGCAGCATCGGTATCGACGCGCTCGCGGACGCCGCGCAGCTGTCGTCGCTGTCGGACGAGACGCCCGAGGGCCGCTCGATCGTGGTGCTCGCCAAGGAGCGCTACGGGCTGCGCGGCCGCGAGCTGGGCGGGCAGGCCGAGTTCGTGCCCTTCACCGCCCAGAGCCGGATGAGCGGCGTCGACCTCACCGAGGACGGCGACCGGCGGGAGCTGCGTAAGGGCGCGGCCTCCGCGGTCATGCACTGGATCAGGGAGAACGGCGGCCACCCCACGGAGGAGGTCGGCCCGATGACCGACGCCATCGCGGCCAGTGGCGGTACGCCCCTGGTCGTCGGCGAGGTCGTGCACCGCGGCGGGACCACCACCGCGTCCGTGCTGGGGGTCATCCACCTCAAGGACGTCGTCAAGGCCGGGATGCGCGAACGCTTCGACGAGCTGCGCCGGATGGGCATCCGCACGGTGATGATCACCGGCGACAACCCGCTCACGGCCAAGGCCATCGCGGAGGAGGCGGGCGTGGACGACTTCCTCGCCGAGGCCACCCCTGAGGACAAGATGGCGCTGATCAAGCGGGAGCAGGCCGGCGGCAAGCTGGTCGCGATGACCGGCGACGGCACCAACGACGCCCCCGCGCTGGCCCAGGCCGACGTCGGCGTGGCCATGAACACCGGTACCTCGGCCGCGAAAGAGGCCGGGAACATGGTGGACCTGGACTCCAACCCCACCAAGCTGATCGAGATCGTGGAGATCGGCAAGCAGTTGCTGATCACCCGGGGCGCGCTGACGACCTTCTCGATCGCCAACGACGTCGCGAAATACTTCGCGATCATCCCCGCGATGTTCGCGGTCGCCTACCCGGGCCTGGACAAGCTCAACATCATGGGCCTGCACAGCCCGACCTCGGCGATCGCCTCGGCCATCATCTTCAACGCGCTGATCATCATCGCGCTGATCCCGCTGGCCCTGCGCGGGGTGCGCTACCGGCCCTCGTCGGCCGGGGCGCTGCTGGGCCGCAACATCCGTATCTACGGCATCGGCGGCCTGATCCTGCCCTTCATCGGCATCAAACTCATCGACCTGATCATCCAGTTCATTCCCGGACTGCGCTGACATTGCGGACCGGCCTGAAAAGGCTGCGAAAGAAGGTGTTCGACATGGCCAACTACTTCCCACCGGCCGTCCGCCGTCATCTGTCGGCGCTGCGGATGCTGCTGGTGCTCACCGTGATCACCGGTGTGCTCTACCCGCTCGCCGTCACCGGTGTCGCCCAGGCGGCGTTCCACCACCAGGCCAACGGCTCGGTGGCCACCGACAACGGCAAGACGGTCGGGTCCGGCCTGCTGGGCCAGAACTTCGACCTGCCGAAGAAGAACCCGGCCGACGCCGACGAGGCGGCGCGGCCCGACCCGAAGTTCTTCCAGCCGCGCCCCTCGGCGGGTTCCTACGACCCGCTCGCCTCGGGCGCCTCCAACCTCGGCCCGAACGACCCCGGCCTGATCAAGGCGATCAAGGACCGCAGGGCGGCGGTCGCCGCCTTCGACGGGGTCAACCCCAGGGACGTCCCCGCCGACGCCCTGACCGCCTCCGGCTCCGGCCTGGACCCGGACATCTCCACCGCCTACGCCTACGAGCAGGTCAACCGGGTCGCCCAGGCCCGCGGGCTGTCCCAGGCGCAGGTGCACCAGCTGGTCGCGGATCACGTGCACGGCCGCGACCTGGGCTTCCTGGGCGAGCCCCGGGTCAACGTCCTCGACCTGAACAGGGCGCTGAACGGGCTGTCCGGCTGAAGCCCCGCTCCCGGTCCCGCCCCTCGGGGCAGGACCGGGAGCGACGTAGCATCGGGCTCATGGAACAACGTGTACTGGGCAGGACCGGCCGTGCGGTGTCCGTCGTCGGCCTCGGCACCTGGCAGCTCGGCTCCGACTGGGGCGACGTCAAGGAGGCCGACGCGATAGCGGTGCTCGACGCCGCGGTCGAGGCGGGCGTCACCTTCTTCGACACCGCCGACGTCTACGGCGACGGCCGCAGCGAGCAGCTGATCGGCCGCTACCTCAAGGACCGGCCGGACGCCGGGATCTTCGTCGCCACCAAGATGGGCCGCCGCGCCGAGCAGCGCCCGGAGAACTACAGCCTCGACAACTTCCGCGCCTGGAACGACCGTTCCCGCGCCAACCTGGGCGTCGACACCCTCGACCTGGTGCAGCTGCACTGCCCGCCCACCGCCGTCTACGACTCCGGCGCGCTCTACGACGCCCTCGACACGATGGTCGAGGAGCACCGCGTCGCCGCCTACGCGGTCAGCGTCGAGACCTGCGACGAGGCGCTGGCGGCCATCGCGCGCCCCGGGGTGGCCAGCGTGCAGATCATCCTCAACCCCTTCCGGCTCAAGCCGCTGGAGAAGGTGCTGCCGGCCGCCGCGGAGGCGGGCGTCGGCGTCATCGCCCGGGTGCCGCTGGCGTCCGGCCTGCTCAGCGGCAAGTACACCCGGGACACCGTCTTCGCCGCCGACGACCACCGCTCGTACAACCGGCACGGCGAGGCCTTCGACCAGGGCGAGACCTTCTCCGGCGTCGACTACCCGACCGGCCTGGAGGCCGCGGTGGAATTCGCCGCGCTGGCGCCCGAGGGCGCGACCCCCGCGCAGACCGCGCTGCGCTGGATCGTCCAGCAGCCCGGCGTGACCTCGGTGATCCCCGGGGCCCGCTCGGTGGAGCAGGCCAGGGCCAACGCGGCGGCCGCCGCGCTGCCCGCACTGTCGCCCGGCGTGCTCGACGGCGTCCGGGACCTGTACGACCGGCGGATCCGGGCACAGGTGCACGAGCGCTGGTGAGCGCCCGATAGCGTCGGGGCGTGACGACTTCCACCGACAGCCACCCCGAATTCCCCGGCGCCGCAGGTCCCTACGCGACCACCCAGGCCGACCCGAACGAGGTGGGCCGGGTGCGTACCGGCTACGCCCCGGCCCACGACGGCGACCCCGACCCCGGCGAGATCGTCTGGACCTGGGTGCCCTTCGAGGAGAACGACGGCCGCGGCAAGGACCGCCCGGTGCTGGTCGTGGCCCGCGAGGCGGGCGGCACGCTGCTGGCCGTCCAGCTCTCCAGCAAGCGCCACGACCACGACCGCGAGTGGGTCCCGATAGGCGACGGCCCCTGGGACCGGGCGGGCCGCGACTCCTGGGTCGACGTCGACCGCGTCCTGCGGCTGCACGAGCAGGGCATGCGCCGCGAGGCCTGCGCCCTGGACCGGGGCCGCTTCAACCTGGTGGTCAACCGGCTCAAGGAGCTCTACGGCTGGAACTGAACGCGCCGACCCGGCGGTGCGGTGTCCGCGCCGCCGGTCAGCGCAGGTCCGAGGCCCGGAACTGTCCTGACGGCGCCGCCCGCGGTCCAAACGGATCTCTTACGGGCGGGTGCCGCACGCGGTCAGCCGACGTGCACCTTGGGACGGCGGCTGCGGTCGGGCTCCGCCTCGCGCAGCACCTCGCGGGTCACCGGGGCGACCTCGCCGTGGCCGAAGAGGAAGAAGCGCAGGAAGTTCGCGTAGGGGCTGCCCTCGGTCCACTCGAAGTAGATGTGCGGCTTGCACCCGGTGATGTCCCGGACGTGCAGCAGCAGCGCGGCCAGTGCGTTGGGCACCGAAGGGCTCTCCAGTGACAGCACCCGGTAGCGCCCGTGCAGCACGTTGCCCTGAACGGTCAGCGCCGACTCGAACTCGGAGGCGTCCCGCACGGTGACCTCCACCAGGACCAGGTCGTCCTCCTGCGGGATGTCGTTGTCCAGCCGGATCTGCTGGAGCTTCTCGCGGTATTCGGCGGCGTCCCGCAGCCCCGGCTCGTTGGCGACGAAGCGGACCCTGCGGGTGGCGATGTCCCGGACGAACCGCTCGGCCATCGGGTCCAGCTGCACGCTGGTCACCCGTAGTTCGAAGGCGCGGGCCAGCCGGGACAGGAACGACACCAGCATGATGCCCGCGATGAAGCAGGCGCCGATCTTCACACCGTCGGGTCGCTCCAGCACGTTGACCACGGTCGTGTAGAGGAAGACCACCGAGATCACGCCGAAGCCGATCGTCCACCCCCGCTGCCGGGCCTTGCGGGCCGCGATGGTCACCGCGATCGCCGCCGAGCTCATCAGCACCAGCACACCGGTGGCGTACGCGCCGCCCTGCTTGTTCACGTCGGCGTCGAAGAGCCAGGTCACCAGGAAGGCGACCAGGATGAACACCAGCACCATCGGCCGCACCGCACCGGCCCAGTGCGGTGCCATCCCGTAACGCGGCAGATAGCGCGGCATCAGGTTGAGCAGGCCCGCCATCGCCGAGGCGCCGGCGAACCAGAGGATCGCGATGGTGGAGAAGTCGTAGACGGTGCCGAAGCCCGAGCCCAGGTACTGGTGCGCGAGGAAGGCCAGTGCGCGGCCGTTGGCGGGGCCGCCGGCCTGGAAGTCCTGCTCGGGTATCAGCACGGTGGTCAGGAAACTGGTCGCGATGAGGAACACGCTCATGATCAGCGCGGCCGTCGTCAGCAGCTTCTTGGTGTCGCGGATCCGCCCGGCGGGCCGGTCCTGGTCGTCGTCCGGTTCGCCCTCCACGTGCGGCATCACCGCGACGCCGGTCTCGAACCCGGACATGCCCAGCGCGAGCTTGGGGAAGATCAGCAGCGAGACGCCGATCATCACGAAGACGTTGCCGCGCTCCAGCGTCAGCCCCTGCGTCCAGTCGGTCACCAGGTGCGCGGCGGTCAGCACGTGCCACAGGCCGTCCACGACGACGACCACGTTCAGCACCAGGTAGAGCGCGACCAGGACGACGGCCACCCCGACCGCCTCCAGGAAGCCCTTGAGGAAGACCGCGCCCAGCAGCGCTATCAGGCCCAGCGTGATGACCATCTGATGGCCGTGCAGGGTGGAGGTGAAGTGCGGGTTCTCCACCAGGTGGGTGGAGGCGTCGGCGGCCGACAGCGTGATGGTGATCAGGAAGTCGGTGGCCGCGAAGCCCAGCAGGGCCAGCACGAACAGCTTGCCCTGCCAGAACGACAGCAGCCGCTCAAGCATCGCGATCGAGCCGGCGCCCTGCGGGCTCTCCTCCGCGACCCTGCGGTAGACCGGCAGCGCGCCGGCCAGCGTCACGATCACCAGCACGACGGTGGCGATCGGCGACAGCAGCCCGGCGGCGAGCGCGGCGATGCCCGGCTGGTAGCCCAGGGTGGAGAAGTAGTCCACACCCGTCAGGCACATCACCCGCCACCAGCGCTGGCCCTGGTGGACGGCCGCGGCCTTCCCCTCGGTGCCCGGCTGCTGGTGCTGGTGCCTGGCCATGTCGGACAGGCCTTCGAGCAGCCAGGAGCGGAACCTGCCCCGCTCCACCCCGGCGGTGGTGGCCATATGACCGTTGCTCCTGTCGTGCGGCGCCGTCGCCGGGCGACAGGGCGTGGTGATGCCGGCCACCGGGAGGGTGGCCTGGTCAGCGTTACGCAATCCGGTCGCCGTCGACCGTGCGCGCCCGCCGCACCCCGCGACCCCGGAAGGGGGCCGCGGGTGGTCAGGTGCGGGAGCCTCGGTCAGAGTGCGGCGCCGGGGCTGTCCGTGGGGCGCCGCACGAGGTATCCATACGCGTTCTTAACGCCGGCGTGCCGTTCTTGACGCCGCCGGGTCTTCCGTTGTGGCCGCGGTCATGCCTCCGCGGCGGTTTTGTCGTCCTTGGGCTTGGCGTCCTGCTTGGCCTCGGCGTCGGCCTCGTCCTTGACCTCGGCGTCGTGCTCGGCCTCGGCGTCGTCCGCGGTCTCGGGTGTGACATCGGTCTCGGCTGTGACGTCCGCCTCACCGCTTCCGGCGCTCTCCCCGGTCCCGGCTCCGGCGGTCTCGCCTTCGGCCGCCTCCTCGGCCGGCTGCTCCCCGGGCTCCTCGAAGTGCTCGTCGAGTACGGCGTCGAGCTCGGCGGTCCAGGTCTTCAGCAGGCCGCGGGACTTGGCCTCGACATGCGTCTCGAACCAGCGGCGCGGGCCGGTGTAGACGGTCACCTCGAACCGCTTGCTGAAACGCGGTGTGTCGATCTCGACCGCGCCGATCTCGTCCCAGGTGAATTCCGCCTCCTCGCCGTCCAGCCGGAAGACGATGCCCACCCGGTCGGCCAGGATCGTCGCGCGGCGGTCGGAGACCTCGAAGAGCGGTTCGCCCCGGTCCTCTTCCTCCTCGTCGTCCTTCTTCACCGTGCCGACCGCGTCCGCGGCGGGCTCGGCCAGGGCGGGCTCGGGGACCGCGGTGACGTCCTCCACCGCGTCCTCGGCCGCGGCCTCTTCGGGCGGGGCGGCCTCGGCCGGGTCCGAGGCTTTCACCTCGTCCGCGGCAGGACGCGGGGGCAGGAGACCTGGCACGAATGCCGGATCGGTCCCTGCGGGGTGTATCGCCGGTGTGATCGAACCTGTGCGCTGCTCCACGGCGGGCAGTATGGCCGATAAACCTGTGCTGTCAACAGTCGCCCCGGTCCGGGCGCCGCCGCGGGGAAATAAGAGGAGCGCGCGGCGGCGTTGGCGAGTGGTTGTCATACCGCCTTTCCGTTCCCCGAGGGAGAACCACATGTCCGAGCTCACCGCACCACCCGCCGCGGACGCGGCATCGGCTCCGGCCTCCGCCGCGGCCTCCGGCAGCTTCCTGCTCGGCGGGGACCTGCCGGTGACCCGGCTCGGCTACGGGACGATGCAGCTGACCGGGCCGGGCGTCTGGGGCGACCCCGCCGACCCGGACGAGGCCATACGCGTGCTGCGGCGCACCGCCGAGCTCGGCATCACCTTCATCGACACCGCCGACGCCTACGGTCCCTTCACCGCGGACCTGCTGCTGCGCAAGGCCCTGCACCCCTACGCCGACGACCTGGTCATCGCCACCAAGGCCGGCTTCTCCCGCCCGGCTCCCGGGGAGTGGGTGCCGATCGGGCGCCCCGAGTATCTGCGGCAGCAGGTCGAGCTGAGCCTGCGCCACCTCGGCGTCGACCGGATCGACCTGCTCCAGCTGCACCGCATCGACCCGAAGGTGCCGGTCGCCGAGCAGGTCGGCGAGCTGGCCGCGCTGCAGAGCGAGGGCAAGATCCGGCACATCGGGCTCAGCGAGGTGACGGTCGAGCAGATCGAGGAGGCGAGTGCGACGGCGACGATCGCCGCCGTGCAGAACCGGTTCAACCTGGCCGACCGGGGCTCCGAGGACGTCCTCGACTACGCCGAGGCCCGCGGTATCGCCTTCATCCCCTGGTTCCCGCTGGCCACGGGGGCACTTGCCGGGCCGGACAGCCGGCTGACCCGGATCGCCGCGGAGCGCGAGGCCGCGCCGTCCCAGCTGGCCCTGGCGTGGCTGCTGCGCCGCTCCCCCGTCATCCTGCCGATCCCGGGCACGTCCTCCGTCTCCCATCTGGAGGAGAACACGGCGGCGGCGGCCATCACCCTCACCGACGCGGAGTTCCAGGCCCTGGAGCACGCCACCGCCTGAGCTTGCCCACGCGGTGGGCCGCGCCCGTGCGGTGGGCCGCGCCCGTGAGGTGACTGCCACTTGCGGTGGTCGGCTTGCCTGCGGCCCGGTGGGGGCTTGTCGCGCAGTTCCCCGCGCCCCTGAAAAACGGTCACCCTCTCCCCAGAGGCCAACCCCCCCAGGGGCGCGAGGAACTGCGCGCGCAACCACGACGCACCGCATCTGCGAAGTGCCACCGCAAGTGGCAACCCCCCCAGGGGCGCGAGTAACTGCGCGCGCAACCACGACGCACCGCATCTGCGAAGTGCCACCGCAAGTGGCAACCCCCCCAGGGGCGCGAGTAACTGGGCGACAAGCCCCCACGGCGGGGAGGAAGCGACGCCGCCGCAAGTGGCAGTCAGCTCATGGGGCAGCGGCACCCGGGGTGACGAGGCCGGATTCGTATGCGGCCACCACCGCCTGCGCGCGATCGCGCAACCCCAGCTTCGACAGGATCCGCGTCACATGCGTCTTGACGGTCGCCTCGCTCACCCCCAGCCCCCGGGCAAGCTCCGCGTTGCTCAGGCCGCCCGCCAGCATCCGCAGGACTTCCAGTTCGCGCGGGGTGAGCGCCGCGAGGTCGCGGTGGACGGTGGATCCGCGGCCGCCCACCGCCGCGAAGCGTTCGACGAGGCGCCGGGTGATCGCCGGGGCGAGCAGCGCGTCGCCGGCCCGGACCAGGCGGACCGCGGCGACCAGGTACTCCGGCGTGACGTCCTTGAGCAGGAAGCCGCTCGCTCCCGCCGCGAGCGCCGCGTAGACGTACTGGTCGAGGTCGAAGGTGGTGAGGATGACCACCCGGGGGTCGGCGGCGGCGCCGGTGAGGATGCGCCGGGTCGCTTCGAGGCCGTCGAGGCCCGGCATGCGGATGTCCATCAGCACCAGGTCCGGCCGGGTACGGCGTACCGCGTCGACGGCCTCGGCGCCGTCCGCGGCTTCGCCGACGACCTCGATGCCGGCGGCGGTGAGGATCATGCGGAAGCCGGTGCGTACGAGCCCCTGGTCGTCGGCGATGACGACCCGCAGCGGCGGTTGCGCGCTCATGCGTCTCCTACCGGGATGACGGCCCGGACCCGGTAGCCGCCGGTGATGCGGCGCCCCGCGTCGAGGGTGCCGCCGTAGACGGCGAGGCGTTCGCGCAGGCCCAGCAGGCCGCGGCCGTTTCCGGTGCCGGCGGCCGGTGAGGGGGTGCCGCCGGTGTCGGCGACCTCGATGCGGACCTCGCCCGGCAGGTAGTCGACGGTGATGGTGACGCTGGCACCCGACGCATGCTTGACGGTGTTGGTGAGGGCTTCCTGCGCGACCCGGTACGCGGCCAGGTCGACGCCCGCGGGCAGCGGGACGGGGGCGCCGGTGACCGCGAGGTCGACCGGGACGCCGGTGCCGCGGACGCGTTCCGCCAGCACGCCGACCTGGCCGAGGCCCGGTTGCGGGGCGAGCGCGGCCGCCTCGGCGTCGGCGGGGTCCGAGGTCATGGCGAGCAGGCCCATCACGTGCCGCAGTTCGGCCATCGCGGCCCGGCCCGCTGACTCCACCGCGAGCAGCGCCTCCCTGGCCAGTTCCGGCTGGGCGGTCAGCACGGTGCGGGCGGCCCCGGCCTGAACGGTCATCATGCTGACGTTGTGCGTGACGACGTCGTGCAGCTCGCGGGCGATCCTGGCACGTTCCAGGTCCACCGCGAGCCGGGTCGCGGCCTCCCGGTCGGCCTCCATGGTGTGCACCCGCTGCCGCCAGGTGTGCACCGTGTTCGCGGCGAGCCCGATCGGCACCAGCAGCACGAACGGCACGAAGCCCGGCGAGATGTCGGGGATGTTCACCTCGTGGAAGGCCGCCATCAGCGCGGCGCCGACGAGCAGCGCGACGGTCGTGAGCCGCCGGTAGGGGCTGTAGAGGGCGGCGCTGTAGGCGCCGATGAGGCAGCCGACAAAGGTGAGGACGGCCAGGTCGTCGGCGCCGTACCGCACCCAGGTCTCCTGCTCGGCCCAGTGGAAGACCAGGGTGCTGGTGAGCACCGCGGTGTACGCGGTCACCGGGTAGCGGCGGCGCAGCGCCAGCGGCAGGGCGGTCAGCGCGGCGAGCCCGAGCAGCCACAGGGGCGCCGTGCCCAGCTCGGTGGGGTGCGGGCCGCCGAGGTAGGGGTATGTGTCGCCGTCCAGCCGGGGTATCGGCGGGAGCGGCGGCAGGTCGGGCACCGGCGGCCGGGGTGGTGCGCCGAGCCCGGCCGGGACGCCGGTGTGGCGCGGCACGGGACCGTCGGTGACGTCGTGCGCGGCTGCGTAGACGGTGGTGGCGGCCAGGAAGACCGCGAGCATCACGTCGGCCGCCCACGCCCAGCGCGACAGCCGCTGCCGTCCCTCGGACGCGGGCGGCGCCGGGCGCCACAGCGGTGCCAGGGCGTCCTTGATCCGGGCGGCGAGCGGCGGGGTGGTCACCGGCCCAGTGTGCACAACCGGCGTGACCTGGTACATCCCCCGGCTGACCGGTACGGGCCCGGAGGCGTACGACTTCCGCGTACGCCTCCGGGATGACGCCGGCGGCCGTCCGCCCACCGCCGTACCCGGGATCCACAGGCCGGCCGACGCGGCGCCGCACACACCGAACCTAGCGTCGGCGTACCGCACAACCGGCCCGTACGGGGAGGACCCACGTGAGCAGTGGCAGCACGCCCATCATCGACATCCGCGAGGTGCGGAAGAGCTACGACGACGGCCCGCCCGCGCTCGACGGCCTGTCGCTGACCGTGCGGGCGGGGGAGGCGCTGGCCGTGCTCGGCCCGTCGGGCAGCGGCAAGTCGACGCTGCTGAACCTGATCGCGGGCCTGGACCGGCCGACCGGCGGCAGCGTCACCGTCGACGGCGTCCGGGTGGACGAGCTGGGCGAGACCGGCTCGGCCCGTTTCCGGCGGGAGCGGATCGGGATGGTCTTCCAGTTCTTCAACCTGCTGGACGACCTGACGGTGACCGACAACGTGCTGCTGCCCTCGCAACTGGTCGGCGCGGGGCGCGCGCAGGCCGGGGCGCGGGCGGCGGAACTGCTCGACCACCTCGGCATCGCCCGGCACGCCCGCGCCTACCCGGGCCGGCTGTCCGGCGGCGAGCGGCAGCGGGTCGCGGTCGCGCGGGCGCTGATGAACCGGCCCGCGCTGCTGCTCGCCGACGAGCCGACCGGCGCGCTGGACACCGCCTCAGGCGCGGAGGTGCGCTCGCTGCTCACCGAGTTGAACGACGACGGCCAGACGATCCTGCTGGTCACCCACGACCTGGCGCTGGCCGAGGCGTGCGCGAGCCGCACCATCGAGCTGGTCGACGGCCACATCGTGCGCGACGTGGGCGGCGGCCGCCCGGCGCCCGCCGGCGGCACGGCCGGCGGTTCGGCGGCGGTGGCCCGATGAGCGCGCTCGGCAAGGTCGTGCGGGCCGGTGTCGGGCGCCGCCGGGTGCAGACCGTGGTGATGGTGCTGACCACGATGATGGCGGTCACCGCCTCGATCATGGCGGGCGGCCTGGTGGTCGCCTCCCAGGCGCCCTTCGACCACGCCTTCGCGCGCCAGCACGGGGCCCACCTGGCCGGCCGGTTCGACGGGGGCCGGGCGAGCGCCGCCCAGGTCGCGGCGACCGCGCACTCCGCGGGCGTGACCGCGGCCGCCGGACCCTTCGCGGTGGTCTCCGCGACGCCCCGCACCGGCCAGGGCGACCTGTTCGGGGAGGGCATGCCGCCGCTGACCGTCGTGGGACGGGCGCGGGCCGGCGGCCCGGTCGACGCGGTCTCCCTCGACAAGGGCCACTGGGTCACCGGGGCCGGCCAGATCGTGCTCGCCGTGCAGGACGACGGACCCCGCGTCGCCCGGGTCGGCGACACGGTGGACTTCCCCGGGCTGCCGGGGAAGCCGTCGCTGACGGTCGTCGGCCTCGCGCGATCGGTCAGCAGGACCGCCGACGCCTGGGTGGTGCCCGCGCAGCTCGCCGCGCTGACCAGGCCGGGCGCGGCACCCTCGTACGAGATGCTCTACCGCTTCGCGCACGCCGGCAGCGGCGGGCAACTGGCCCGCGACAAGGCCGCGCTGGCCGCCGCCGTGCCGCACGGGGCGCTCACCGGGTCGGTGTCCTACCTGACGACCAAGCACACCGCCGACCGGCAGACGGCGACCTTCGTGCCCTTCATCGTGGCCTTCGGGGTGCTCGGCCTGGTGATGTCGGTGCTGATCATCGGCATCGTGGTCAGCGGCGCGGTCAGCGCGGGCACCCGGCGGATCGGGGTGCTCAAGTCGCTGGGCCTGACCCCGGGCCAGGTCGGCAGGGCCTACGTCGGCCAGGCGCTGATCCCGGCGACGACCGGCACCGCGCTGGGCGTCGCCCTCGGCAACCTCGCCGCCCTGCCACTGCTGGCGCAGGCCTCCGACGCGTACGGCACCGCGCCGCTGACCGTCGCCTGGTGGCTGGACCTCGCGGTGCCGGCCGGCGTGCTCGCACTGGTGGTGGCCAGCGCGCTCGCCCCGGCGCTGCGGGCGGCCCGGCTGCGTACGGTCGAGGCGCTGGCCGTCGGCCGCACCCCGCAGGTGGGCAGGGGCCGGTTCGCCGCGCGGCTGGCCGCCCGGCTGCCGCTGTCCCGCGCGCTCACCCTGGGCCTGGCGGGACCCTTCGCCCGGCCGGCCCGCTCGGCCACCATCTGGGCGGCGGTCGCCTTCGGCGCGGTCGGCGTGACCTTCGCCTTCGGGCTCGGCTCGTCGCTGTCCGGGATCCAGGACGGCGTCAACCGGGACGACCCGGGGCAGGTCTCGGTCGACACGTTCGCGATGCCGGCCCCCGGCAGCCCCGGCGACCGCCCGCCAGGACCGCCCGCCCCCGCCGACGCGGCGGCCGTCGCCCGCACGATCGCGGCGCGGCCCGGCACCGCCGGATACTTCGGCACCGCCACCCGGCAGGCCGGCTTCGCCGGGGTCCCCGGCGCGGTGACCGTCACCGCCTACCAGGGCGACTCGTCCTGGGGCGGCCTCCAGATGGTCTCCGGGCACTGGCTCGACGGGCCGCGCCAGATCGTTGTCGGCCGGCGCTTCCTGGAGGCCACCGGCAAGCACGTCGGCGACAGCGTCACCTTCGAAGGGGACGGGCGCGAGGCCGCGGTGCGCATCGTCGGCGAGGCGCTGACCGTCAGCGACGACGGCATGCGCGTCGCGGCCGACGCCGGGACCTTCGGGGCCGTGGGTGTCACCGTCCGGCCGGAGACCTTCCAGGTCGAGCTGGCTCCCGGCACCGACCGGGCCGCCTATCTGGAGGGCCTCGACACCGCCCTGCGCCCGCTGCGGGTCGAGGCCCGGGCGCAGGGCGGCCAGGTCAGCTCCACGGTCGTCGCGATGGACACGATGATCGTGATGCTCACCGTGATGCTGGTGGTCGTCGCCGGGCTGGGGGTGCTCAACACCGTGGTCCTGGACACCCGGGAGCGGGTCCACGACCTCGGCGTGATGAAGGCGCTCGGCATGGCGCCGCGCCAGACGGTGGCGATGGTCGTCACCTCGGTCGCCGGTATCGGGGTGGTCGCCGGCGCGGTCGGGGTACCGCTGGGCATCGCCCTGCACGGCTACGTCATCCCGGCCATGGGCGATGCGGCAGGCACCCATATCCCACCGGTCGACCTGGACGTCTACCACGTCCTGCCGGTCGCGCTGCTCGCCCTGTCGGGCCTGGCCATCGCGGTGGCCGGGGCACTGCTGCCGGCGATGTGGGCGGCGCGGACGTCCACCGCGTCGAGCCTGCGGACGGAGTAGCCGGCGCCGGCCGCCGGGTCCCCGCCCCCGCATATCGCGGGGGCGCACCCGTGCGGCACACTCTCCTCAGCAGGACACCGAGACGAGGGGGGAATTTCGCATGATCATATTCGGGACCCGGGGCTATCTCTACACACTGGCGATGATCACGCTGGTCTGCGGGCGTTGCGGCAATCCGGCCGCGCACTCGCTCAAGAAGCGGGTCACCAAGTTCACGCTCTTCTTCGTGCCGCTCTTCCCGATCAGCACGAAGTACGTCACCCAGTGCACTTTCTGCGGTGCCGCCCAGCAGCTGTCGAAGGAGCAGGCCGAGCAGCTGCAGGCCGGCGTGCAGGGGCAGCCGCAGCAGCAGTACGGCCAGCCGGCCGCGCAGCCCTCGGGCCACGACCACCAGCACCCGACCGCCTGAAAGCGGCCGAATACCGCGGGGCGCCCGGGATAGGGCACCCCGGTGAAAAGGCGCGGGCGTCCGTGGCGCGGGCGCCCGCGTTTATTACGGAGCCGTTGCGATCCGGGGCTCACAGCAATGCGCGGGGGCGGCACGATGCGTGGGGGCGGTACGCCGGGCAGACTCGGTAACCGGGGGAGGGTCGTCCGGCGGGCTGGAGGTGGTTGGCGTGAACAGCACTCCGCTGCTGGCCGTGCACGGCGTCTCCAAACGCTTCGGAGCGGTGCAGGCGCTGCGTGACGTCAGCCTCACGGTCAACGAGGGCGAGGCCGTCGGACTGGTCGGCAGCAACGGGGCGGGCAAGTCCACGCTGGTCAAGGTCATCGCGGGGGTGACACAGCCGGACGCGGGCGTGGTCGAGTGGCGGGGCCGGGCGGTCGATCTGCGCCGGCCGCAGGACGCCATGAAGCTGGGCATCGCCACCATCCACCAGGACCAGGCGCTGTGCGACAACCTCGACACGGTCGAGAACCTCTTCCTCGGCCGCGAGTTGCGCACCCTGGGCATGCTCAACGAGATCAAGATGGAAAAGCGGGCCCGCAGCCTGCTGGACGCGCTGTCGGTGTCCATCGGCAGCCTGCGCGTCCCGGTCGCGTCGCTGTCCGGCGCCCAGCGGCAGGGCGTCGCCATCGCCCGGGCGCTGATCGGCGAACCCGAACTGATCATCCTCGACGAGCCGACCGCCGCGCTCGGCCCGCGCCAGGCCGCCCGGGTGCTCGAACTGGTGCAGCGGCTGCGCGACCAGCACCTCGGAGTGCTGCTGGTCAGCCCGGAGATGGAGGAGGTCCGGGCGGTCACCGACCGGATGGCGGTGCTGCGGGTCGGCCGCAACACCGGCTTCTTCGACACCAGATACTCCACCCAGGAGCAGATCGACGCGGCCGTCACCGGCAGCACGGCGATGGCGGTGAACCTGCAGCAGAGCCTGCTCCCGCACGGCCTGCCCGAGCAGAACGCGTTGGACGTCGCCTTCCGCTACCTGCCCGCGCAGGCGGGGGTCGGCGGCGACTGGTTCGACGTCATCCCGCTGGCCGGCGCCCGGGTCGCGGTGGTGGTCGGCGACATCGTCGGGCACGGCATGCACGCGGCGGCCACCATGGGGCGGCTGCGCACCGCCGTCTTCAACTTCTCCATGCTCGACCTGCCGCCCGACGACCTGCTGGCGCACCTGGACGACCTGGTCAACCGGATCGACAAGGACGAGGCGGCCCCGGGCGGCGGCCTGCCCGGCGCCGGCGCGCCGATCGCCGGGGCGACCTGCCTCTACGCGGTCTACGACCCGGTCACCCGCCGCTGCCAGCTGGCCAGGGCCGGGCACCTGCCGCCCGCGGTGGTCCGCCCGGACGGCACGGTGGAGCTGCTGGAGGTGCCGGCCGGCCCGCCGCTGGGCCTGGGCGGCCTGCCCTTCGAGTCGGCCGAGCACGAACTGGCCGAGGGCAGCCGGCTGGTCCTCTACACCGACGGCCTGGTCGAGGACCGCGTCCGGGACATCGACGTCGGCATGGACCTGCTGCTGACCGCGCTGAGCGGCCCGCCCGGGCGTACGGCGGAGGAGACCTGCGAGGCGGTCGTCAGCGCGATGCTGCCCACCGCGCAGGAGGACGACATCGCCCTGCTGGTGGCCGGGACCCGCGCGCTCCCCGAGGACCGCATCGCCCGCTGGGACGTGCCCGACGACCCGGCGGCGGTGGCCGCCATCCGCAACGCGGCCATCGGCCAGCTGACCGCGTGGGGCCTGGACGACCTGGCGTTCACCACCGAGCTGGTCCTCAGCGAGCTGATCACCAACGCGATCCGCTACGCCACCGGACCGATCCACGTCCGCCTGCTGCTGGACCGCACGCTGATCTGCGAGGTCGCCGACTCCTCAAGCACCTCCCCGCACCTGCGCTACGCCGCCACCACCGACGAGGGCGGCCGCGGGCTCTTCCTGGTGGCCCAGCTCGCCGAGCACTGGGGAACCCGCTACACCAAGTCCGGCAAGATCATCTGGGTGGAGCAGCGCCTCCCCCTGGGGCCCTGACCCGGCCGGCCCCTGACCGGCCCCGTCTGCCGCGAGGCAGGCCCGGCACGCCACCGGCCCGGCGGAGATCCTCCGCCGGGCCGGTGGGGTGCTGCGGGAGGGACCTACCGGCGGGCGCCGGTCAGGTAGGAGAGAGTCGGGGTGCCGAGGCCGGTGGCGTCGTCGTAGCCGCGGACCGCGTTGAGGCTGGTGTCCTGGCCGAAGGCGACCAGGCGCACGGTCAGGGCGCCGTTGACCTCGCCGAAGTCCACGATGCTGCTCAGCGGGGTCTTCGCGTGGTGGGCGGCGTTCTGGTCGACCACGTCACGGAACTGGCCGGGGTGGGCGTAGAGCAGCGGGTTGGCGAAGCCGACGGCGTGGTGCCTGGCCTGGAGCGCGTCCGCCTGGACCGCGGCGAACTCCGGGGAGGACACGCTGGTGCCGCCGTAGCCGGCCTCGCTGTAGTCGGCGCCGTCGGAGATGCCGACCAGCACCGAGGTGTAGAGGTCGCCGACCATCGACACGTCGGGCGTCACGCGCATGGCGTCACGGCTGTGCGCGCCCGTCATCAGGGTGTGCGACAGGGAGTTGGGGACCGAGCGCCGCTGGTAGGCCGGCTGCGCGAAGTCCTCGCTGGTGCCGCCGCCCCCGCCGAAGTAGAACGGCGCCGGGACCGCGGGGACCCAACTGGTGCCGTCCGCCGACAGGTTGGAGCGCAGGGTGCCCATGTCGGTCTCGAAGCCGTAGCTGCCCGACTTGTTGTCGATGCCCAGCGCGGTGCCGCCGACCGAGGTCACCCACGGGTCGGAGTCGGGCCAGTTGGCCTGCGCGCGGGTGGTGTCGGCCTGGCAGTTGGCGCCGGTCGCGGCGGCCAGCGGGCTGCTGTCGCCGCAGTCGCCCGCGGAGAAGCCGATGCCGATGCCCTCGGCGGCGGCCTGCTTGAACACCTGCTCGTACGCGGCGATCTCGGACGCCGAGACGTCGAGGTTGTCCGAGGTGTGCATGATCTCGCCCCACGAGTTGGAGACGACATCCGCCAGGTGCTGGTCCACGATCGTGGTGATCGCGCTCAACAGGTCATCGTCGTTGCAGGAGTTGGCCCCCACGTAGACGACCTTGGCGTCGGGCGCGAGCCCGTGCGCCATCTCGACGTCGAGCGCCTCTTCCGGCGCCCAGCCCTCCGGGCCGCCGCACAGGTCCTGGTCCTGCCACTGCGAGGGGTCCACGCGCTCGGTGTACTGGCCGCTCTTGAACGCCTTGTCACCGTGGTTGACCGCGTACTGGTTCGCGTCGGCGAGCATCGTCGAGCTGCCGTACGCGTCCACGATGGCGATCGTCGCGCCCTTGCCGGTCAGGCCGGAGGCGGTGATGCCGTAGGCCTTGCGCAGCTGCGAGGGGTAGAACGAGCACTGGTCGAAGGGCGTCGCGCCCTTGGAGTAGCCCGCAGGGCCGGCCGTGGTCGACTTCTGGCCCCAGTAGTCGGAGCAGGTCGCGGTGGTCGGCAGCGTTCCCTTGCCCTTCTGCGCCGGGCTCGCCGTGCGGTTCGCACCGGTGGCGCCTGCCGGGTCGTCCACCCGGATCGAGTCGGGGCTGGCCTTGGTGCCGGCCGAGCTGAGGCCGTTGACGCCGAGGACCGCGGAGGACACCGTCGCGGGGACGGTGACGTCGCGGGCCGGCGCGTGCCGCAGCTGCCCGCCCACCCGGTACTGGTGGATACCGGTGCCGAAGGCCTTGGTGATGGCCGAGTCGGTGCCCCGTACGGTGATCGCGTGCTGGGTGCTGCCCACCACCTTCAGGCCCGCGCCGGTCGCCCACTTGGTGACCGCGCCGATCTGCGCGGCGGTGGCGCCGAACCGCGCCTGGTACTGCGCGGGGCTCAGGAACTGCCCGTAGCTCGCGTTCGCCGGGTCCGAGACCGCGGTGGCGTAGGCCGTCAGGCCCGCCGGGTCCTGGCCCGCCAGGTAGACGGTGCCGGTGATCTCGGTGCCGGACGGTACGGATCCGGCGTCGCCCGCCGGGGTCGCCCACGCGGGGTGGGTGCCCGCGATGGTCTTCGCGGTGGGCGCGGCGGCCGAGCCGGCCGCCTGCGACGGAGCGGCGATCAGCAGCGAGCCGGACGCCAGGGCGAGCGAGGCCGCCGCGATCACGGCGGCCCGCACTGCACGGGGTTTGTGTATGTCGGTGATGACTACTCCAACGTGTGGCTGGTGGCGGGACTTGACCGTTCGGTGACCGGAAACTGACCGGCCGCCGGGCTGTAGTGTGCACGCCACACGAAGGGGGAGGGAACCGCGAAAGGTGGTCCTTAGCTGGACCTTTAACCGCCGGGCGGTGACATCTGCCGCAATGTCCGGCTACTTGTAGACCTTGCCCGGCTGCGGCGTGCCCGGGGCCAGCAGCTGCTTGACGGTGACGAAGGTGTAACCGCGGGCCTGCAGCGCGGAGATGATGCCGGGGACGGCGGCGACGGTGCCGTTGTAGCCCTTGCCGGTCGGGTCGACCAGGTCGTGCAGCAGGATGATGCCGTCCCGCTTGGTGTGCTGCAGTATCCGCCGGGCGATCAGACGGGAGTCGGTGGTCCGGTAGTCCGCCCCGTCCGCGCTCCATACGACCTCCGCCATGCCGAGGTCCTTGGCGATCGCGGTGACAGTGCTGCTGGTGCGGCCCTGCGGGGGGCGCAGCAGCGTCGGGCGTACGCCGGTCACCTTCTCGACCGCGTCGCGGCCCTCGGTGATCTCCTTGCGCACCTCGTCCTTGCTGATCTTGGTGAGGATCTGGTGCGACCAGGTCAGCGTCTCGACCTCGTCGCCCTGCGCGGCCATCGCCCTGACCATCTCGGGGTGCTTGCGCACGTGGTTCTTGCCGAGCGTGAAGAAGGTCGCATGTATGTGGTACTTGTTCAGGATCGCCAGGATCTGCGGGGTGCGGACGCTGGGCCCCGCGTCGAAGGTCAGGGCGACGCACTTGGCCTTGCGGCAGTCCACCGTGCCGCCGTCCGCGCGCGGCGCGAAGGCGGCCGCGCCGTTCGCCGCCACCTGGCTGCGGGCCTTGGCCGGGGCCGTCGCGTCGTAGCCGTCGCAGCCGGACACGCCGGCGGCGACGGCCCCCGTGGCCAGCAGCGCGGTCAGCGTACGGACGCGGCGCGCGGTGATGGTGCTCCGCATGCGGGAGTCCCCCTCCTCGTGGTGGATCGCCCGCTCGGGCGGACCGCGAGGAACTATACACATCGCGTATAGTCGGACCGTCGCAGGGGTGCCCGCAGGCGTTCCGGCGGCGGCTCCCGGGGGCTCAGACCGCGTTCAGCTCGGCGACCGCGTCCGCGGGGAGCACCAGATCGGCGGCGGCGACGTTCTCCCGCAGGTGCGCCACCGACGACGTGCCGGGGATCAGCACCGTCGCGGGGGAGCGCTGCAACAGCCAGGCCAGCGCGGTCTGCTGCGGCGACGCGCCGATCCTGGCGGCGACGGACTCCAGCGTCGCCGACTGCAGCGGGCTGAAGCCGCCCAGCGGGAAGAACGCGGCGAAGGCGATGCCCTCGGCCGCGCACCGGTCGAGCAGGGCGTCGTCCGCCCGGTTGGCGATGTTGTAGAGGTTCTGCACGGTCACCACCGGGGCGACCGCCTGCGCCTCGTCCAGCTGCCCCTCGGTGACGTTGCTCAGTCCCAGATGCCGGATCAGTCCCTGCTCGCGCAGCTCGGCGAGCACCCCGAACTCCTCGGCCAGCGGCGTGCTGCCCGGCCCGTCGACCCCGCCGACCCGCAGGTTGACCACGTCGAGCGCGTCCAGACCGAGCCGCTGCAGGTTGTCCTTGACCTGCTGCCTGAGCGACTCGGGCTCCAGCGACGGCAGCCACGCGCCCTGGCTGTCGCGCCGCGCGCCCACCTTGGTCACGATGTGCAGGTCCTCGGGGTACGGGTACAACGCCTCCTTGATCAGCTCGTTGACGACGGCGGGGCCGTAGAAGTCGCTGGTGTCGATGTGCGTGACACCGAGCTCCACGGCGGTACGCAGGACCGCGACCGCCTCGTCGCGGTCCTTCGGCGGCCCGAAGACATGCGGTCCCGCCAGCTGCATGGCGCCGTACCCCATGCGGCTGAGGGTCAGGCCGGGAGCGGGGGTGAAGACCCCGCCGGAGATCGTGCCGGTCATCCAGTGCTACCTTCCGTTGCGCCCCGAGCTCCTCCCGGGACATCCCCACCCTCCTCCACCCGCCGCGAGCGCGGCAGTACCCCGTTGATCCTGGGACCGGCAGTCCCCGGCTGCGGGCCCGGAGTGGGCGGGAAACCGGGAGCGGCGGGCGCCGCCCGCCGGGACTTGCCGCTGCGTGGCGGGAGATGCGAACGTGGGGCGCGGGGGACGGGAGACATGGGAGGTCTCATGCCGGCGGACGGCGGTCGACGGCCGCGGCGGGGGCGGGCGCTGGTGATCGGGGGGAGTCTCACCGGCATGCTCGCCGCGGCCGCGCTGGCCGAGACGATGGCGGAGGTGATCGTCGTCGAGCGCTACGAGCTGCCGCACGGGCCGCTGCCCCGGCAGGGCGTACCGCAGGCGCGGCACGCGCATCTGCTGTGGTCGGGCGGGGCGCGGGCGATCGAGGAGCTGCTGCCCGGGGCGACCGAGCGGCTGCTGGCGGCCGGCGCCCGGCACATCGGCGTCCCTGAGGACCTGGTCGTGCTGACCTCGGGCGGCTGGCTCACCCGCTTCCCCGAGCAGCAGCACTTCCTGTCCTGCACCCGCGACCTGGTCGACTGGGTGGTGCGCGACCTGGCCGGCGCCAAGCCCCGGGTCCGTACGCTGCCAGGGCGGACCGCGCTGGGCCTGCGCGGCACCACGACACGGGTCACCGGCGTGCTGGTGCGCGGCGGCAGGCGCGAGGAGACCCTGGAGGCCGACCTCGTGGTCGACGCGAGCGGGCGCGCCTCGGCGATGCCGCGCTGGCTGGACCGGCTCGGGCTGCCCGCGGTGCGCACCGACGTGGTGGACTCCGGGCTCGGCTACGCCAGCCGGCTCTTCCACGCGCCGCCCGGCACCGGCGGCTTCCCCGCCGTCAACGTGCAGGCCGACCCGCGGCAGCACGTACCGGGCCTGAACGGCACGATCCTGCCGGTCGAGGACGGCCGCTGGCTGGTGACGCTGTCCGGCACCCGCGGCGGGCAGCCCACCGGGGAACCGGCCGCCTTCGAGGCCTTCGCGCGGAGCCTGCGCCACCCGGTGATAGGCGACCTGGTCACCCGGGCCACCCCGCTGACCGAGGTGACCGTCTCGCACAGCACCGCCAACCGGCGTCGCCGCTACGAGCGGATGCACGTCTGGCCGGACGGGCTCGTGGTGCTTGGCGACGCGCTGGCGACGTACAACCCGCTCTACGGGCACGGCATGTCGGTCGCCGCCCAGCACGCGCTGGTGCTGCGCGACCAGGTCGCACGCAACCCCGGGTCCGGGCTGGCCCGGCGGGTGCAGCGCGCCGCCGCCCGCGCCACCGACGCGGCCTGGACGCTGGCCGGGACCCAGGACCTGCGCTACCCGGGGGCCGAGGGCCGCAGCCCCGGTCCGCTCGGCACGCTGCTGACCGGTTACACCGACCTGCTCATGCGCGCCGCCACCCACCGCCGATCCGCCGCCCGCGCGCTGCTCGACGTCCTGAGCCTGTCGGCCGGGCAGGCCACCGTGCTGCGCCCCGACGCGCTGGCCGCCGTCCTGAACCCGGTGCACCCCGAGCCGGCCCAGGACCCGCCCTTCACCGAGGAGGAGCGGTCGCTGATGATCTCGCTCTTCACCGGCCACTGACAGGCGCCGGGTTCAGCTCACCGGCGGCGGCTTCTGGAAGGTCGTCGCCGGCGACGATTTCGGGTCGCCCGGCGGCGGCTTCGTCGGCCCCGGCCGCCAGAACTCCCGGACGCCGGCGCACGGGTCGGCGGAAGTCTGCGGGACCGCGGTGCCCTCGGCCGTCACCGTCACCGTCAGGGTGGGGCTCCGCGGGGCGATGCTGACCCGGTTGGCCAGCAGCGTGCAGACGACCTGGTCGACGGCCGTCCCGCTGAGCTCCTCCGCCGGGGCCCGCAGGTCGACGGTCACCGTGCCGTCCTGCGTGCGGACCGACGGTGCGGGGACAGGCGGCGGCAGCGCGCTGGTCAGACCCATCGCCTTCTGCTCCGTGGCGCCCACCCCGTTGGCCAGCATGGTGACGACGGTGGCGGCGTCGACGGTCCCCTGCGCCCTGCGCGGCACGGTGACCAGGGAGCCGTCCGCGGCGCGGACGAAGTAGAGCGTCACGTCCTGGTGCACCCCCACGCCCGGCTCGCCGGCCTCGACCACCCCGGTGGTCGGGATGCCGCAGCCGGCGAGCAGCAGTCCGGCCGCCGTCAGCAGGGCGACGCGGGCCCTCACACGTCCCTCCGCAGCGGGAGGGCGACGGTGAAGACCGCGCCGCCTTCCGGACGGTTGCCCGCGGTGATGGTGCCGCCGTGCAGATGGACGTTCTCCGCGGTGATCGACAGGCCGAGGCCGCTGCCCTCGGTCCTGGTGCGCGAGGTGTCCGACTTGTAGAAGCGGTCGAAGACGTGCGGCAGCACGTCGTGGGGGATGCCCGGGCCGCTGTCGGCGACCTCGATGACGGCCAGCGGGTCCGCGCCCCATGACTCGCGCACCGACATGGTCAGCCGCACCGGCCGGCCGCCGTGCCGCAGCGCGTTGCCCGCCAGGTTGGCCACGATCACGTCGAGCCGCCGCGGGTCGACCCGGCCGCGGGCGGTGTCCGGCGGCGGCAGCACGGTGGTGACGGCGTCCTGCCAGCCGCGGAAGGCCAGCGAGCGGCGGACGGACTCGGCGAGGTCGACCTCGTCCAGGTGCAGGGCGGCGGCGCCCGCGTCGAAGCGGGAGATCTCCATCAGGTCGTCCACGAGACGGGCGAGTTTCACGGTCTCCCCGCTGATCAGCCGCACGGCGGTGGCCGTGTCGGGGTCGAGGTGCGCCGCGTCCTCGTCCAGCACGTCGGTGACCGCCGACATCGCGGCCAGCGGGGTGCGCAGCTCGTGCGAGACGTCGGCGGCGAAGCGCCGGGCGCGGGCCTCCATCCGGCGCAGCTCGGCGACCGACTCCTCCAGTGCGGCGGCGGTGTCGTTGAAGGTGTGCGAGAGGTCGGCGAGCTCGTCGGAGCCGTTCACGGCCAGCCGGGTCTCCAGATGGCCCTCGGCGATCCGCCGGGTGGCCCCGCGCAGGGCGCGGACCGGCCGCAGCACCCCGCGGGCGGCGAGCAGCGCCAGCAGCACCGCGACCACCAGCGCCGGTACGGTCGCCCGCTCGACGGCGGCGACCAGCGCGTCCACGTAACCCTGCTCGCTGTCCTGCGACACGGTCAGGAAGACCGCGAGCCCTGAGGTCTGCGTCCCCCCGCCGAAGGTGACGTCGCCGAAGCGGACCGGGATGCCGACGACCAGGGCGGGGCCGTGGCCGGTCGACACCCGCTGGAAGACGGTGGCCGCCCGGGTGTTCACCGACTTGCGCATCGCGGGGGTGAGCTCGGCGAAGGTGTCGCCGGGCGCGGAGGTCGCGCTCAGGCCGCCGTAGGTGGCCATCACCCGCCAGTTGGCGGTGCGCTGCGTCTTGGACACCTCGGAGGCGAAGTTCTGCAGGTCGGCGCGGGCCGGCGGGAAGGTGACGCCGGGCGCCGCGCTGTCGACGCCGTCCCGGAACTGGGTGATCACCGTGTCCTGGCCCTGCTGGAGCAGGTCGGTACGGGCGGCCCGGAAGGTCAGCGCGCCGGTGGTGACGGTGGCGACGACGGCGACCAGGGCGAAGGCCACCACCAGCCGCATCCGCAGGCCTCCGCGCGGCAGCCTCGGACGTCTCATCGGGGTCCCGGCCGGGCCGGGTCGGCGAATTTGGCGAACTGGTAGCCGAAGCCGCGCACCGTCCTGATGAAGCGCGGCCGCCCCGGCGGCTCGCCCAGCTTCGTCCGCAGCCGCTTGACGCAGGCGTCCACCAGCCGCGAGTCGCCGTGGTAGCTGTGCTCCCACACCGCTTCGAGCAGCTGCTGCCGGCTGAAGACCTGGCCGGGCGAGGCCGAAAGGAGCAGCAGCAGCCGCAGCTCGGAGGGCGCCAGCGGCACCGGCATGCCCTGCCGGGAGACGGTGAGCCCGGCCCGGTCGATGCTGAGGTCGTCGTGCGTCTCGGGCTGCGGCGGGCCGTCCCCGCCGTCCAGGCCGCCGCCGACCCGGCGCAGCACGGCCCGTATTCGCGCGTCGAGCACCCGGGCCTGCACCGGCTTGACGACGTAGTCGTCGGCGCCCGCCTCAAGGCCCACGACGATGTCGACGTCGTCGCCCCTGGCGGTCGCCATGATGATCGGCACCTGGTTGTCGACCCGGATGCGCCGGCACACCTCAAGACCCGTCATCCCCGGCAGCATCAGGTCGAGGACCACCACGTCGGGCCGGAAGGACCGCAGCAGGTGCATCCCGTCCTCGCCGGTGGCCACCGCGGCGACGTCGTGGCCCTGCCTGCGCAGTGCCAGCTCGACGCCCTCGCGGACCGCGCGGTCGTCCTCGATGAGCAGCAGTCGTGGCATGACCTCAGTATCCGTATACGGGGGCGCGACCTGGAGAATCGTTACGGGACGATCACATAACCCCGCCGTGTCCTCTTTCACACCCGTGTCCTACTTCACAAACCTTGACCAGTCCGGCGATTCGCCCGGATCCAGCGTCCGCAGCTTCGCCAGCACCGCGGGGTCCTGCACGTCCAGCCAGTCGCTCAGCTCCTTGAAGGACACGCAGCGCACGCCTGTGCGGCGGCACACGTCCTTGACGACGTCCGCGACGGCCTGCATGTAGATGCCGCCGTTCCAGGTCTCGAAGTGGTTGCCGATGAAGAGCGGGGCGCGGCTGCCGTTGTACGCGCGCTCGAAGCCGTTGAGGTAGCCCTGCCTGGCCTGCTTCTCCCAGGCCGGGTAGTTCGCCGGGTCACCCTGCGTGACATCGCCGCCGGACTGGTTGTAGAGGAAGTTGAAGTCCATCGACAGCACCTGGAAGTCCTTGTCCGGGTACGGCATCAGCTGGAGCGGGAAGTTCCACACCCCGTCCTGCTTGGACGGCCAGATCTGGAAGTCGCCCGGCGAGCTGGCGTCGTAGCGCCAGCCGTTCGCCTTCTCGGCGGGCAGCAGGTTCTTCTGGCCCTCCAGACAGGGGGCGCGGCCGCCGGCGAGCTCCTTGGAGTAGTCGAAGGGCAGCGGCGGGATGTCGGTGAAGCCGGTGTTGGTCTTCCAGTTCTCCACGAAGGACTTCGCCTGGGAGATCTCGCTCTCCCAGTCCGCGGTGCTCCAGTTCCCGCCGCCGCCGGGGTCGGGGGCGCAGAAGTGGCCGTTGAAGTGGGTGCCGATCTCGTCGCCGTCCTCCCAGGCCTGCCGCAGTTCGGCGAGCGTCCACTTGATGTGCTCGCCGGTCGGGAAGTCGATGGCAGAGGCGCCTGGGGCGTGCTGGGGCGGCTTGTACAGGCTGCGCTTCCCGTCCGGCAGCAGGTAGATGCCGCTGAGGAAGAACGTCATATGGGCGTCGTTCTGCTCGGCGAGCTTGCGGAAGCGGGAGAAGAGGTGGTCGTCGTTCTCCAGGGCGCCGTCCCAGGAGAAGACCACGAACTGCGGCGGCTTCTCGCCGGGCTTGAGCTTCTGCGGCGTCGGCTGGTGCGGCTGCGGCCCGGTGTCGGAGGTCGAGCCGTCGCCGATCACCCGGACCTTGCCGTCCCAGGCGGGGGTGCCGGACTTCCCGGTCTGCTGCGGCTTCACCGGGCGCGCCAGCGCGGCGCTGCCCTGCCGGGGCACCGCACGGGCGGCGCCGCCGCCCCCGCCGTGCCCGCCGTGCCCGCCGTGCCCGCCCGCGACCGCCACGGCCGTACCGAGCAGGCCGGTGCACAGCAGACCGCAGAGCACGGCGGTTCTGCGGCGGCGGCCCTTGCTGCCGGGAGCGGGCAGAAGGCGTCGGATCCGGGCGGCGGTCATGGGTCCGACCCTGCGATCCGTAGGTGATGGCGACTGGACCGAACTGTCACAGGACCGCAACTGCCCCTGGCCGCATCGCTGTTACACACCTGTCGCAGTCCCATCCCGGTCCCGCCCCATTCCGGCTCCTACGGTGGCGGCGGCCGGGGCCAGGAGCCCACGTCGAGACCGCGCAGAGGTGAGGATGGTGCCGCACCACCGCCAGGCGGGAGAGCGGGCAGGGACGGCGGCGGGCGCGGCCGCGCGCAAGGCGGCGGGCGCGGTGCGCGAGGCGGCGGGGAGGTCGGCTGCGGCAGCGCGCGGGGCGGCGGGGAGGTCGGCTGCGGCGGCGCGCCGGGCGGTCCGCGCGGCCCCCGGCGCGGTGTCGGCGGCCCCCGGCGCGGTACGCCGGAAGTCGGTCGCGGCGGTCCGGGCGCTGGGCGACCGGCGGGCCTGGCGGGCGGGCCTGCGCCGGCTGCGGCCGCGCTATCCGCGGCCCGGGCGCCGGGGGCCGCGCCGCTGGCTGCCCTCGCCGCGGCAGACGCTGCTGGTCCTGTGCTGGGTGCTGCTGCTGCTCGCCGGGCTGGTCGGCTACGGCTACCAGCGCACCCGGATCCCCACCGACCTCAACGCCTTCGCCACCCAGCAGGACAACGTCTACTACTGGGCCGACGGCACCGAGATGGCCAGGGTCGGCCCGGTCGACCGCCAGTCGATGCCGCTGGACCGCATCCCGACGTCCGTGCAGTGGGCGGTGCTCGCCGCCGAGAACGCCTCCTTCTACTCCGACTCGGGCATCTCGGTGCCGGGCATCGCCCGGGCCGTCAAGGACATGGCGACCGGCGGCGCCACCCAGGGCGGCTCCACCATCACCCAGCAGTACGTGAAGAACGTCTACCTCAGCCAGGACCAGACGCTGTCGCGGAAGGTCACCGAGATGTTCATCGCGGTCAAGCTGGACCGGAGGATGAGCAAGCAGCAGATACTCGACGGCTACCTCAACACCAGCTGGTTCGGCCGCGGCGCCTACGGGGTGCAGCGGGCGGCCAAGGCCTACTACGGCAAGGACGTCTCGCAGCTCAACGCCAGCGAGGGGGCCTTCCTCGCCACCCTGCTCAAGGGCGCCGGACTCTACGACCCCGCCGTCAGCGCGGCCAACCACCGCCGGGCGGTGAAGCGTTGGGCGTGGGTGCTGGACCGGATGGTGAAGATCGGCAGGCTGTCGGCCGCACAACGGGCCACCTACACCGTCTTCCCCGAGCCGAAGGCGCCGCCGCGCCCGGCCGGACTCAGCGGCCAGACCGGCTACCTGGTGGACACCGCGCGGGCGTACGTCTCCGCGCACAGCGGCATCTCCGACGCGGAGTTCGACCGCGGCGGCTACCAGATCTACACCACCTTCGAGCGGCCCCGGGTCGACGCCCTCGCCACCTCGGTCCAGCAGCAACTCGGCGGCCTGCGCCCGGCCGACCGCCCCGCCGACCGCGATGTGCGGGTCGGCGCCGCCTCGGTGGGCACCGACGGCCGCATCCTCGCCCTCTACGGCGGCCCCGACTACGTCAAGCAGGGCTTCGACGACGCCAACATCGCCATCGTCCCGGCGGGTACGGCCTACGCGCCGTTCGTCTACGCGGCCGGCCTGCGCGACGGCGTCCTGCTGACCCGCGGCGCCCCCCGTACGCCGGTCACGCCGGGCACCGTCTACGACGGCGACGACAAGGCCGAGATCCGCACGCCCGAGGGCCCGTACTGGAGCCGGGACGGCAAGATCGTGCGGGTGTCCAACGACGGCCACCGCTCCTACGGCCCCGTCACCCTGCGGCAGGCGGTCGCCGAGTCCGTCAACGGGCCGATCGAGCAACTGGGCATGGACGTCGGCCTGGACCGCGTGCGGCAGGCCTCGATCGACGCCGGCCTGCTGCCCGACAGCGGATTCGGCGCGCAGACACCGGAGTTCTCGCTCGGCACCGCCACCCCGAGCCCGATCAGGATGGCCGGCGCCTACGCCACCTTCGCCGCGGACGGCACCCACACCGCCCCCTGCTCCGTCCTGCGCATCACCCGCGACGGCGAACGCCTCCGGCTGCAATCCCCCACCGTCACGCACCCGTTCACCCCCGCGGTCGCCGCCGACGTGGAAGCGGCCCTCACCACGGGACCCGACCGGGCCGGCACCGCGGGGACGGCGCAGGACAACACCGCTGCCTGGTACGTCGGCCACACCGGCACGGTGTCGACATCCGTCGCCCTCTTCCGCGTCGACCCGGCGTCCCAGCAACTGGAGCCGCTCACCGGCACCACGGGCAGCCGGGCCGCCGAGAAGACCGGCAGCACCTACCCGGCGGCGATCTGGTCCCGCTACGCCAGGGCCGTACCCTGACCGCGGGCCGGCTGCTCAGCCCGCCCAGGTCGCCTTCTGCCGCATGGCGGCCGCGGTCTCGCGGATCCACGGCAGCGCGTCGTAGAGGGCCTGGCCCGGGCAGGTGGTCTCGTAGACGTCGCGGTGGCCGGAGATGACGTTGAGGGTGGCGGCCGTGCCCTTGGGGTAGCGGCTGCCGTCGTTGGTGGAGACCAGGCGGACCTTGCCGAGCGGGTCCACCGAGGGGTCGAGCTTCCAGGCGGCTATCGAGGCGATGGCCCTGAGCATCGCCCGCGGGACCTTCCGGCCCGCGCCGAAGTTGCCGAGCGCCGCTATCCCGATGGTGTCGGTGTTGAAGCCCTCCGTGTGGGCGCCGCGCACGTCGCGGACCGCACTGCCGGAGCGGCCCTCGTAGATGTCGCCGCAGCGGTCCACCACGAAGTTGTAGCCGAGGTCGTCCCAGCCCAGCGCGATGTGCTGCTGTTCGAGGGCGAGCAGCATCGCGGGGACGTCCTTCTTGCAGTCGTAGTCGTTGGGGTTGTCCGTGTGGTGCACGAACACCGCCTTCACCGAGTGGTCGTAGACGAGCCCCTTGCGCACCGACTGCTCGTCGGCGTGCCAGGCGGTACGCCCGACGACCACCGGCCGCAGCACCGCGGGGTGCAGGACGGCGCGGGTGTGCCGAGGCCTCTGCACCGGATGACCAGGGGCCGAGCAGGCCCCCAGAAAGGCCAGCGACAGAAGCGACGACACCAGCTTGACCCTGTGCGGTCGCATGCCTTCCAGCTTCCGGCCGGCCCGGCCGCACGGACAGCCACCGAGGGCCATCCGGGTGAACGATAAGCCTGTGACCTGCGGATCTCCGCCGCGAGCGGCAGAACTCAGGAGCGCCGGGACGGGCCGGTGAAGTGCCAGCCGCGGGCGGCGAGGCGGGGCAGCAGGCAGGCGACCGCCTCGACGGTCTGGGAGCGGTCGCCGCCCCCGTCGTGCAGCAGGACGACCGCGCCCGGCGTCAGCCGGCTCTCCACCCGGCGGACCAGCTCCCCGGTGCCCGGGGGCTCCCAGTCCTCGGCGGCGACGCGCCAGCCCAGCGGGACCATGCCGAGCCGCCGGGCGACCTCGGGAGTGCCGCCCCAGCTGCCGAAAGGAGCCCGGAAGTAGGGGACCGGCACACCGGGCACGGCGGCCCGGATGGCCGCCGTGGTGCTCTCCAGGTCGGCCCGGACCCGCTCGGCGGACCAGCCCGACATGTCGTCGTGGTGCATGCCGTGGTTGCCCAGCTGATGGCCGTCGGCGACGATCTCGCGGACGATCTCCGGGTGCGCGAGCGCGTGCGCGCCCCAGAGGCAGAAGACCGCCGTGACCCCGTGCTCGCGGAGCACGGACAGCAGGTGGGGGGTGTGGACCGGGTGCGGCCCGTCGTCGAAGGTCAGCGCCAGGTACGAACCGACCTGGCGGGTGGTCTCCACGACGGGCCCGGTCCGGCCGAGCCGGCCGGCCGGTCCCTCTGCTGTGGTGGTCACGGCGGAACTCCTGTCGTGCGGTGGTGCATCCGTGGGGCGCCGGTCAGGTGGCCGCGCCGGGGGGTGGTGCTGTCAGTGCGGGGTCAGCCTGCTTGGCAGGTGGGGGTGAGGGTGGGGGATGTGCCGCCGTTGACGACGTAGCCGAAGGTCGTGGTGGCGCCAGCGCCCACCTGACCGTTGTACGCGGCGTTCTTCGCCGTGGTCAGACCACCCGAGGTGCCCTGCACCGCGTTCCACAGACTCGCGATCGTGTCCCCCGAGGGCTGCGACCACGACACCGTCCAGCCCGAGATCGCCGAGGAGCCGGTGTTCTTCACCGTCACCTCGATCTGATACCCGCCCGACCACGCACTCACCGTACGGAACGTCGCGGAACACCCCGCACTCGGCGGCGGCGTACCACCCGACGAACCCGTACTCGTGCCGGTCGAGCTGCCGCTCGACGTACCGGTACTCGTCCCCGTCGACGTGCCCGACGAGGTACCCGTGCTCGTACCGGTCGACGTACCGCTGCTGGTGCCCGACGACGTCCCGGACGATGTGCCGGCGGAGGTGCCGCCGGTTGTGTTGTCGAGGCCGAAGAAGGTGATGGCCTTGGCGGCCATGCCGTTGGTGGGGAGGGAGTGGCCTACGCCGGAGATGCTGAATGCTTCGACGGGGGCTTGGGCGGTGTTGGTGCCGTAGCGGGTGTGGGTCCAGCCGGATTGTGGGCTGTCGGTGAGGACCGGTGTCTGGCTGACGCCGAGTACGTTGGTCCACTGTTTGATCTCTTCGGCGAAGTTGTTGTAGTTCAGGGTGGTGTCGGCGGTGCCGTGCCACAGCTGGACGCGGGGGCGGGGGCCGGTGTAGCCGGGGTAGGCGGCGCGGACCAGGTCGCCCCATTGCGCCGGGGTCTTGGTGATCTGGCCGTTGGCGCAGGCGTTGTTCCAGCCCGACGGGTCGGAGGTGGCGAAGCAGGCGAAGGGCACGCCCATGAAGGCGGCGCCGGCCTTGAAGATGTCGGGGTAGTCGCCGAGGAGGACGTCGGTCATCATCGCGCCGGAGGAGGCGCCGGTGACGTAGACGCGGCCGGCGTCGGCGCTGTTGTGCTGCTCGACGTAGGAGACCATCGAGGCGATGCTCGCCGGGTCGCTGTTGCCGTTGTGGGTGAGTGCTCCGGAGGAGGAGACGTCGAAGCACTGGCCGCTGACGTTGGCGTCCGGGTAGACGACGATGAAGCCGTACTGGTCGGCCAGAGTGTGGAACTCGGTGCCCGAGTAGAACGCGGGAGCGGTGCCGGTGCAGTAGTGGACGGCGACCAGGATGGCCGGGTTGGGCTTGACCGAGTTCGGCACGTACTCGTACATCCGCAGGTTGCCGGGGTTGCTGCCGAAGTTGGTGACCTCGGTGAGCGAGGCCGCGGCGGCGCTCTGGGTGGACAGGGTGATCGCGGCCAGGATCGAGGCGACCGCGGCGAGCAGCGCGGTCAGCAGCGTCCCCAGACGCCTCCTGCCGCTGCCGGCACGGATGCCGGCGCTGACGCCGGCGCCGCTCGGCGCTCGTGTGGGGGGCATGGCGGTGTTCCTTCCGGGGTGTTGCCGCCCTGGTGGAGGCTCCCTCTCCGGCCACGGTGGCGTACGGGCGGCGGACGCCCGCTGTGAGGTGCGAAAGTTTTCGACCCTTGCGCGAATGTTTCGGGCACCATAGGGCGGCAAAGTGACGGAGTCAATACATCTGGCGACGTCCGGTGGGGTGGCGCCCCTTCGGTACGTTCGGGACCTCTCCCCTTGCTGCGGCACCGGAAAACCGCCCGTACGCAGGTGTCGGAGCACGGGCCGACGCTCCGTCAGAACCCTGTCCACGCTCTCCGGTTGTTTCGGAAAAGAGTCGTTGACGTTTCGAAGCTCAGGGTCCACACTGGCCACCGATCCACCCTCCTCCCGGCCATGCCGCGCCAGCGGCACAACTCCCGTGGCCGACAACACCCTCGCGAATGGACCCCCCACCTGTTCGGGCCGGTGCGAACTGCGCCGATCCCGGACTGCCAGCAGAAGAGGAAGAAGAGGTTGGAAGTGTTCAGTGACATCCCCCGAGAACCCAGCGAGACCGGCCTGCACCGGCGCTCCGGACTGCGGATCGCGATCGCCGCGGGCACGGCGGGCGCGGTGGCGGCCATCGGTCTGATGACCACCGCTGGCACCGCGCACGCGGTCGGCGCCCTGGGTACCGCTGCCGCCGCGCAGGGCCGCTACTTCGGCACCGCGGTCGCGGCGAACCATCTCAGCGAGACCGACTACACCGCGGCGCTGGACGCCCAGTTCGGTGCGGTCACGCCGGAGAACGAGATGAAATGGGACACCATCGAGGCGAACCAGAACTCGTTCAACTTCGGCCCCGGTGACCAGATCGTCGCGCACGCCCAGGCGCAGAACATGAAGATCCGCGGCCACACGCTGGTCTGGCACTCCCAGCTGCCCGGCTGGGTCTCAGGCTTGAGCGCCAGCGCCCTGGAAGCGGCGATGAACAACCACATCACCCAGGTGATGACGCACTACAAGGGCAAGATCTACGCCTGGGACGTCGTCAACGAGGCCTTCCAGGACGGCTCGTCCGGAGCTCGCCGCAGCTCGCCCTTCCAGGACAAGCTCGGCAGCGGCTTCATCGAGGAGGCCTTCCGCACCGCGCGGGCCGCCGACCCCAACGCCAAGCTCTGCTACAACGACTACAACACCGACGGCGTCAACGCCAAGAGCACCGCCGTCTACAACATGGTCAAGGACTTCAAGGCCCGCGGCGTCCCCATCGACTGCGTCGGCTTCCAGGGCCACTTCAACTCCCAGTCCCCGGTCCCCTCCGACTTCCAGGCCAACCTCCAGCGCTTCGCCGACCTCGGCGTCGACGTCCAGATGACCGAGGTGGACGTCGCCGGCTCCGGCACCGCACAGGCCAACAACTACACCACCATCGTCAAGGGCTGCCTGGCCGTGAGCCGCTGCACCGGCATCACGGTGTGGGGCGTCACCGACAAGTACAGCTGGCGCAGCAGCGACACCCCGCTGCTACTGGACGGCAGCTACCAGAAGAAGGCCTCCTACACCGCCGTTCTCAACGCCCTCAACAGCGGCAGCGGCACAACCGGCGGTACGTCGTCCGGGACGTCGAGCGGCACGTCGTCGGGCACGAGCACGGGGACGTCGACCGGTACGTCGTCCGGCACGTCGGCGGGCACCTCGACGGGGACAAGTACCGGTACGTCGTCGGGCACTTCGTCGGGTACCTCGACCGGCACGAGTACGGGTTCGTCGGGTGGTACGCCGCCGCCGAGTGCGGGGTGTTCCGCGACGTTCCGTACGGTGAGTGCGTGGTCGGGCGGGTATCAGATCGAGGTGACGGTGAAGAACACCGGCTCCTCGGCGATCTCGGGCTGGACGGTGTCGTGGTCGCAGCCCTCGGGGGACACGATCGCGAGTCTGTGGAACGCGGTGCAGGGCACCTCGGGTGGTCTGACCACGGCGAAGAACGCCGCGTACAACGGTCAGGTGGGCGCTGGCGCCACCACGACCTTCGGCTACGTCGTCAACGGCGGCACACCCCCCACCCTCACCCCCACCTGCCAAGCAGGCTGACCCCGCACTGACAGCACCATCGCACGACCGGCGGCGCGGCAGCCCTCCCTGACTGCCGCGCCGCCTCATGGATCCGGACCGGCCCGGGGCCGGGGGGCCGGCGGAATCGGCTGGTCGGCAGGGGTGCGGGGAGCATATGATCCGGCATCGCGGAAGCCGGTCGCCGACCGGAAGGTCCGCGATTCCTGTGGGGGGAAATCCGTGACCGCGTCCTTGCGCGCCCTGCGCGCCCTTTTTCTGCTGGCCGGCTTCTATCTGATGGGGATCGGCCTGCTGGCCGCGGTCCTGGGCATCGACTGGCTGGTGATTGCCGGGGCCGGGGCGAGCGGCTACTACCCGCTCGGCCTGATCGTCTTCTCCGCCGTGCTCATCTCCCCGATCCTGCGCGGGATGTTCCTCTTCCTGACCGCGGGACTGCACACAGGGGACGGTCCGGGTCTGGCCGTCACGGCTGACGCGCAGCCGGAGTTGTGGGCCGAGGTCGAGGAGGCGGCGCGGGCCGCCGGGACGGCGGCGCCCGACCAGCTGGTCCTGGCCGGCGAGGTGAACGCGGCGGTGTCGGAACGCACCCGGCTGCTGGGCATGCTGCGCGGGCGGCGCACCATGTATCTGGGCCTGCCGCTGCTCGCCGGGCTCACCGTGCCGCAGCTGCGGGCGGTGCTGGCCCACGAGTTCGGGCACTTCAGCAACCGGGACACCCGGCTGGCCGGGATGACGATGCGCGGCCGGGCGGCGGTGGCGCACACCATCGAGGGCTTCCGGGACGGCCGCACCGGGGCGCACGCGGCCATCGGCAACCTCTACGTCCGTTACGCCAACTTCTTCCTGCGCACCTCGGAGTCGGTGGGCCGCCGCCAGGAACTGGCGGCGGACGCCGCCGCGGCGCGTACCGCGGGCCGCGACACGACGGCCGCCGCGCTGGGGCGGGTCGAGCTGCTGGACATCGCCTACGGCTACTACGTCGAGCAGTACGCGCTGCTCGGCGCCGGGGCCGGGGCGCTGCCGCCGGCCGGGCAGGTCTACGGCGGCTTCCCGCTGCTGCTCGCCGCCCGCGGGCCCGAGGGAGTGGCCGCGCTGAGCGAGGGGCGGCGGCCGACGCGGAAGCCGACGGTGTACGACTCGCACCCGCCGACCGCCGAGCGGGTCGCCCTGGTCGAGGCCCTGCCCGACGACGGCAGGACCGACGACCCGGCGGCGCCGGCGGCTCTGACCCTGGTGCGGGACACCGGCGAGGTGCACGCGGCGGTCGAGGCGGCGACGCTGGCGGCGGAGGTCAACGCCCGGCCGCGGCTCGACTGGCCCGACCTGCTGATGGCCACCGCGAGGGCCGAGGCGGACACTGCTGCCGAGCAGTTCCAGAAGGCGGTGAGCCGGGCGGCACGCAGTGCGGCCGGGGGCGCTGCGGCGGGCGAGCAGGAGCTGCCCGGTCTGGAGGCGGTGCTCGACGCCATCGACGCGGGCCTGCTCTGGATGGCCGTCGCCGACCGCATGCCCAAGCCGGCCGCGGCCTCCCGGCTGACCGGCGAGTCCGCCCGCAACTTCATCCGCCCGGCCATCAGCGACGGCCTGACCTCGCTGGTCGAGCTGCGGCTGATCGCCGACGGCTACACCCGGCCCGCCATGTCCTGGGCGGTGCAGCCGCGGCTGGGGCTGCCGGCGGAGTACGAGTCGCGGCTCGCGCCGGCCGTCGCGGCGGCGGTCGCGGAGGTCCCGGACACCGCTCCGCTGCGGGCCCTGCTCGCCCTCGACGCGGACCCGGCGCCGGTGGCCGTCTAGGCCGGGCGCGAGGCCGGTGCGGTCCTGGCAGGCCGACCCCGGGGAGGCATGTCCGCGAAACGCCACCGTCATCGTCCGGCGCTACGCTCCGCTCACCCATGATCGGCGCAGGCACCGGCCGCGTGCTGTGCCAGGCAGCAAGGAGCTTCGCCATAGCGCTTCGGATATGGCTCAGCAGCGCGGGAGTCGCCTCGACGCAGGTGATGCGGATGCTGCGCGACAACCCGGATGCCGTCGGCGTCCACATCTACGGGACGAACGTCGACCGGGACGCGCCCGCGCTGGCCGCGTGCGACGTGGCCGAGGTCGAGCCGCGGCATGTCGGGGACGACGAATACGCCGCCTTCGCCCTGGACTTCTGCCGGCGGCACCGCGTGGACGTGCTGGTGCCGCCCCGGCGGCTGGCCGCCCTTGCCGGGCTCGGCGACGAGTTCGCCGCGGCGGGGACGCGGTTGATGTGCTCGCCGCCGGCCGCGATAGAGGTGCTGACGAGCAAGACCCGTACATACGAGGCCGCACAGGCCGCCGGGGTGCCGGTGCCGCCGTGGCGGTCGGTCCGCGACGCCGCCGGATTCCGGGCCGCGGCCGCGGAGTTGGCCGCGGGCGGCGAGCGGGTGTGCCTCAAGCCCGCGGGCGAATACTCGGCGTTCGGCTTCCGCGTCCTGGACGACCGGCCGCTGCGGATACGGGACCTGCTGGCGCCGCCGGTGCCGCTGGCGTCGGTGGGCGCGGTCGCCGACGCGCTGGCACGGGCGGAGGACGACGGCGAGACGGTGCCGGAGTTCCTGGTGATGCCGTATCTGGAGGGGCCCGAGATCAGCGTCGACTGCCTGTCGGCGCCCGGCGGGCGGACGCTGGCGGCCGTGGCGCGGTCCAAGGAGGGCCGCTACCGGCTGCTGCTGGACGACCCGGAGGCCACCGGGATCGCCCGGCGGCTGGTGGCGCACTTCGGGCTGGCGTATCTGTCCAACGTCCAACTGCGGCACCGAGCAGGCCGACCGGTGCTGCTGGAAGCCAACCCGCGGGCCTCCGCCGGCATCTTCCAGACCGCTTTCACCGGGGTGAACCTGCCCTGGGCGGCGGTACGGCTGCTGCTGCGCGGCGAGGCGGGGCCGCTGGCGGAACCGCGGCTGGGCGCGCGGGTCGCGATCACCGAGTCCGCCACCCAGGTCGACGCGCCCGCCCCGGCCCTGACCGGGCTCGACGGCGGTCTGGCCGCGGTCGCGGCCGCCACCGCGGCACCCTTCCTCGCCGAGACGCCGGCGGCTGCCACCGGGTGACGCCGCTCAGCGCACGCGGTCGGCGCTGACAAGGGCGTCGAGCAGGCCGGGGAAGACCGCGTCGACCTCGGACCGCCGCAGTGTGTTCAGCCGGGACGTGCCGGCGTAGTGCTGCCTGATCAGGCCGGCCTCGCGCAGGACGTGGAAGTGGTGCGTGGCGGTGGACTTGCTCACCGGCAGGTCGAAGTCGCCGCACCTGATGTCGGCGGTGGCGTCGGCCAGTTGGGTGACGATGCTGCGCCGTACCGGGTCGACGAGCGCGTCGAGCACCTGCTGCAGCGTGATCGCCGTGACCTCGGGGTGCGGCGGGATGCGGTCGGACATGCGTCCATAGTACGACGAGGGTCAAAGCTTGACCAACGTCGTACTTTGGGCTTGGGTGGATCACCCGGCTCGACGAAGGGACCCACGCATGTCAAGGACCGTGCTCTTCCACGAACTCGGCGGCCCCGAGGTGCTGCGCCTCGAAGACGTCGCGCCCGCCGAACCCGGCCCCGGCGAGGTGCGGATCGCGGTCGAGGCGATCGGCGTCAACCGGGCCGAGGCGCTCTTCCGCAGCGGGAACTACATCGAGGCCGTCCGCAGCTTCCCCGGCCGGCTCGGCCAGGAGGCCGCCGGGGTGATCGAGGCGGTCGGGCCAGGCGTCGAAGGCCTCACCGCCGGCCAGCCGGTCAGCGTGGTGCCCGCGTTCTCGCAGAACGACTACGCGGTCTACGCCGAGCAGGCGGTCGTCCCGGCGGCGGCGGTCCTGCACCGCCCGGAGGGCACCGGGCCGGTCGAGGGCGCGGCGGTGTGGATGCCGCACCTGACGGCGTACGGCGCCCTGGTCGAGACCGGCGGCATGCGCCCCGGCGACACCGTCGTCATCAACGCGGCCTCCAGCAGCGTGGGTCTGGCCGCCATCCACCTCGCCGACCGCATGGGCGCCACCCCGATCGCGCTGACCCGTACCGCGGCCAAGAAGGACGCGCTGCTCAAGGAGGGCGCAGCCGCGGTGGTCGTCACCGAGAGCGAAGGCGTCGCCGAGGGCATTCTGGCGGCGACCGGCGGTCGCGGCGCCGACCTCGTCTTCGACGCGGTCGCGGGCCCGGGCGTGCGGGAGTTGGCCAGTGTCATCGTCCCCGACGGCTGGCTGCTGATCTACGGCGCGCTCAGCGGGCAGCCGACGCCCTACCCGGCCCTCGAACTGGGCATGCCCGCGGTCAACATCCGCACCTACCTGATCTTCGAGACGACCACCCACCCCGACCGGCTGCGCCGCGCCGCCGCCTTCGTCAGCTCGGGCCTGCGCTCCGGCGCCTTCCGCCCGGTCGTCTCGCGCACCTTCGAGCTGGACGCGGTCGCCGACGCGCACCGCTATCTGGAGTCGAACGAGCAGATCGGCAAGATCGTCCTGACCGTGCCCCGCTGAAAGACGTGCGGGGCGCGGTCACTTCGGCGCCGGCGTGGGCTTCCAGGTGTGGCCGTTGAAGGAGTAGGCGGGGTCGCCGTCGAGGCCGACCGTGCGGAACGGCCTGCCGTGGTCGTCGACGCGGAGGACGCCCTGCTGGTGGCCGCGGCTCCAGGCGAGCTCCAGATACCAGCTGACGTCCCGGTCGGCGGTGAAGGCGGCCACGTCGAGGATCTGCGAGTCGGTGGCGGAGATCTGGAAGGGGAAGCCGGACACGACCCGTGTCCGGTCGTATCCGGGGACGGACACGGGTGTCGCGCGGGCGGGCGCGCTGTCGAGGTCGACGTGGAAGGACAGGGGGACGAGCCGGCCGGCGCAGCCGGCCCCGGTGGTGTAGCCGATGCCCTTGGGGGCGGGCCGGTCGCTCAGCACCGTCACGTACAGCGCGTGCAGGATGACGGGCTCTCCGGGCGAACCCGCCGTGCTCAGCGCCAGTTGCAGGCCGTGGGCCGGGATCCCGCCGAGCGCGGTGGCCCAGCCCGTCCGCTCCTGCGGCGAGACCGGGGGCGGCGGGACGCGGTCCGGCTGCTGCGAGAGCAGGAACCACTGGTCGCACGGGCTGCTCCAGTTGTCCGGTGTGACTGACACGTGGAGGGGTGGCACGGAGCCCGACGGTGCGAGCTCGACGCTCGACGCCACCGGGGCCGGGAGGACGGCGTCGCTCGTGTCGCCGGTGAACCCGGATCGCAGCGAGAAGGCGGCGATGGCGGCGAGCACGGTCACGGCCGCCAGAACACCCGCCGTCCGCCGCCGCGTCCACCATCCGCGAGGCGCGCTCGCCGGGAGGGGCACGGGCGCCGGAGCCGGCACAGGTTCCGCCGCCTCCGGCGCGGGCGGCGGGCCCGCCGGGGGCGTCGGGTCCGGGCCGGGGGCGAGCTCGGGTTCCGGCGCCGCGGCCCGCGCGGCGGCAGCGCGGTCCGGCTCGCTCCTGGCCGCGTCCGCCAGCAGCCAGCTCCGGTGCAGCGTCAGCAACTCCTCGGGCGACGCGCCGCACAGCCGGGCGAACCGCTCGACGGGGGCGTAGTCGCGGGGCACGGCGGCACCGTTGCAGTAGCGGTGCAGCGTGGAGGTGCTGATGTGCAGCCGGGAGGCGAGCACGCCGTAGCTGCGGCCCGAGCGCTCCTTCAACCGGTGCAGCTGTGCTGCGAACTCCCCCGCCTCGGTGCCCATTCCACCCTCCCCTGTCCCGGCCCGGCGTTCCAGGCAGTGACCATCATCGCCGGTCAGAGCTGCGGAATCGTTCCGGCGTCCCCCTTTGTCGCGGAACTGTGGCGTCCGGGAGCCGGCGCGGATGACGCTGGCAGCACGTACTCCAGCAAAGGCAGCCACCGTGTCCGTGAACCCCGCTGTGCCGCCCGCTGTCGCGCTCCTCCTCGGCGCCCTCGCGCTGACCGCGTGCGGGCCGGCCTCCTCCACCGCGTCCGCCACCTCCGAGGCGGCCCGCGTCAGCGGCACTGACGGCTACGCCTACCGGCACCCGTGCTCCGAAGGGCAGTTGTCGGTGCGGGTGACCCGCAGGGCGGGGGAGCCGGCGCAGCGGGTGATCGCGGTGCGCAACACCGGCACGAACGCCTGCGGTCTGAGCCTCCACCCGCGGGTCACCCTGGACGAGACGGCCTCCGAGGACATGTCGCGGATCGTCAGGCCGCTGGTCCCCTGCGGCCTGGACGCCGCCTCGCCCGGCACGTCCCCCGACTGGCCGCCGCTCCCGTGCCGCAAGGGCGCCCCGCCGGCCTACCCCCTCGGCGCCGGACGGATCGCGTACGCGGTGATCGACCTCGACCCCAGCCACGGGTCGAGCCTCGTCACCCGCGGAGTCGACGAGCTGAACCTGCTGCCCGACGGCGACCACATGTCCGACGCCAGGATGCTCAACATCCCGCTCGGCAAAGGCTCACCGGTACTCAGGCCGAAGCTGGGCCAGTACCGCGGCACCGTCGCCGACGCGGCGGCGTCCATGCGGACGGCGCACCTGCGGTCGTAGGCACGGGCGGCCGCTATCCGACCACGGGCGAACGGGACGTCTCGGCGGTGGGCTTCGGCCGGTGCTCGGCCGTCGGCGTCGGCGGCGGACTGGTCGCGGCGGGCGGGTAGTTGTGCGCGGTCCCGGCCGAAGGCGCCCTGCCCGGCGGCATGGGTGAGGCCGTGAGCAGGACGTGCCCGTACGCGCCCATCGCCGCCGCGGTGACGACCAGGATCACCAGCCAGCGCACGTGCATCCGGGCCGGCAGGCTGAGCGCCCAGGACAGCAGGCCGCCCGAGGGCGGACGCCTGACCGCCCGGCGGCTGCGCGGTCCCACACCCCGGCTCACCGGCGCCTCCTCCTGCCCGCGGTGCGTGTACGCGGTTGCGAACGGCCGATCTGGTCGCGGTAGTCGAGCAGTTCCAGCGGCATGTCGAAGGCGACGGCCGCCACGATCTGCGGGCCGTAGGGGGTCTGCCGCGAGTAGCGCGCGACGAAGCGCTCGGAGCGCAGCGTCCCCTCGACGATCTCGACGTCGGTGCCCAGCGCCGGGATGCCCGCCGCCTGGATGCGGGTGCCGTGCTGCTCGGACCAGAAGCGCGGCACCGGTGCGAAGCGGGCGGCGCGGGCGGGTCCGCGCAGCAGCGAGTCCGCCGCGTGCTGCCCCATCTCCACCGCGTGGATGAGGTGTTCGACTCGCCGGGGCTGCGCGTCGAAGCGCGGGTTGGGCCAGCGGGCGACATCCCCCGCGGCCACGATGTGCGGTGCGGTGCGGCCCCACTCGTCCACCACGTGGCAGGTCGGGGTGCACAACACCCCGTCGGAGACGTCGAGTCCGCTGCCGCGCAGCCACTCGGTGCGCGGCGAACCGCCCAGGCCGAGGACGACGAAGTCGCAGTCCAGCAGGCCGCCGTCGTCCAGCCGCAGCCGCAGCAGGTCGCCGTGGTCCTGCCAGTCGGTGATCTGGGTGCCGAGCCGGACGTCGACCCCGGCCCTGCGCTGGATGCCGCCGACCACCGACCCGATCTTCTGGCCGAGGACCCGGCGCAGCAGCGGGGCGCTGTGCACCACGAGGGAGACGTCCATGCCGTGCTCCCGCGCGGTGCAGGCCAGTTCACAGCCGATGAAGCCGCCGCCGAGTATCACCACGTGGTGGGCGCGGGCCGCGTGCATGGCCCGCTGCAACGCGGCGGCGTCCCGCAGGGTGCGCACGGTCCGCACCCGGTCGCTGAACAGCGGTGCCTCGGGCAGCCGTTTGGCGTCCACACCGGTCGCCACGACCAGGCCGTCGAAGGGCAGCCGCTCACCGCCGCGCAGTTCGAGCGCCGAACCGTGCAGGTCCAGGCCGGTGATGCGGGTGTCGAGCAGCCAGTGGGCGTCGAGCCCGGTGTCGGCCTTGAAGGTCAGCTGCTCCTCGCTGAGCGCGCCCGACAGGAACTGCTTGGACAGCGGCGGCCGGCTGTAGGGGCGCTGCGTCTCCTCACCGACCAGCACCAGCTCCCCGTCGAAGCCGCGCTCCCGCAGCCGGGTCGCCGCGCTCAGCCCGGCAAGTCCCGCGCCGGCCACCACGATCCGGCGGCGGCTCGCCCGTGCCGCGGTCCCGCTGCGCAGCGGCCGCGCGGGCCGCCGGTCACCGGTACCCGCCACCGCCGCGCCTGCCTGCGCGCCGCCGCGGATGGTGACGGCCTGCATGGGGCAGCAGCGCACCGCCTGCCGGGCCTTGGCGGCGAATTCGGCCGGCACCGTGCGGGTGTAGTGCAGGGAGCCGCCCTCCGAGATCCGGAAGACCTCCGGCGCCTCCTGCTGGCAGATGCCGTAGATGTGGCAGCGGTTGTTGTCGACGCTGATCCGCACCGGCTCGTCCTCGGGCACCAGCGCGGGCCGCGGCAGGTCGAAGGACTCCGCGGGGACGACCGGCGCGGGCAGGTGGGGGTGCGGGTGCGCCGGGAGCTGCTGGTGGGCGGGTGGGTGGATCTGCGGCTGCACCGGTCCGTACGGCTGCGGGGGCTGCTGTACGGGTGCGTACGGCTGCGGTTGCGGCGGCATCGGCACCGGTATGTAGGTCCGCGGCTGCGGGTGCGGGGCGGGCGGCGCGTTCCGTGGCGGGTACGTCATTCGACCACCCCCGTCCCGCCGGGAAAGGCGCGTCTGCGGAGCCGGGAGCGGGAGGGGAGGGCGCGGATCAGGAAGGCCAGCAGGATCGTGCCGGCGCCGGTGGCCACGCCCACCGACACCAGGTTGAGGTGCCGCGGCTCGGGGTGGACCAGGAAGATGTGCAGCCAGATCAGCGCGAAGGACACGTAGGCCAACTGGTGCACCCGCAGCCAGCGGTGGTAGCCGAGCCGGCGCTGCAGCCACACCGAACACGCGACGGCGACGGCCAGTTCGGTGCCGAGGATGCCGAGGCCGACCGGGATCCGCTGCACCCCGCCGGTGAAGGGCAGCGCGAGCCGGGTCCAGCCGATCCGCCAGACCGGCTGGTAGAGGAAGGTCAGCCCGTGGATGCCGCCGAAGATCATCGCGGAGAGCGCCAGCGTCATGTGGGCCCCGTAGAACGTCGCCCGGTTGACCGCCCGTTGCAGGAACCGCAGCCGCAGGATCACCCCGAGGACGACGGTGGCGACCATCAGCACGTACGCGATGAGCGCGGCCAGCCGGGCGATCTTGTGCGCCCCGACGTCGTACGGCACCCGCTTGTCGTATGCGTCGAGCGGTGAGCCGGGTATCGGCGGCGCCGTGGCGAAGGCGTCAGGGGCCAGCAGGAACGAGCACAGGACGGCGGTCAGCAGCAGCACGCCGAGCGTTGCCCACCCCAGGACGGCCCGTTGCCGGCCCGTCCGCACCGCCACGTCTGCCATCCTGCCTGCTCCCTGCTGAGACGCGTCCGTGGAAGGGCGCGGCGGAACAGCCGTATTCGACCTCATTCGGCCTCCGCCAGGCCCGAATGGCCATTCCCGCGAGAATGGCACAAACGCCCCCGACAGCGGATTGCCGCACCCGGTGATTGCTGTGGGCGCTCCGCTTGGGGGCAGACGCTACACCACGCCATCGGCGTCCGCGGGCTTTTCTTCAGCGCGGGAGTCCTTGAAATACCGCTACATCACGGTTGTGCAACCTCCGCCGCAGGACGGCCGTGCCACCTGTGAATTTCCGCTGAGCGGGGGCCGGTCGGCACCGGTCACGGGCCGTTCCCGGCCGTCACCTGACGTAAAGGGGGGCGGTGACCGGAAATCGCGGGCAATGATCAACCGGGCTCGTGGGGCACCGGACTTTCCATGTCCTGACAAAGAAACAGACATCCGCTGTTTGGCCGTGGATTCCACCGGCACGCGGCAGGTGCGAATTCACGGCTCGGCGAGCGTAACCGCGGGTAGGGCGGGCCGGTTTGTGAGAGCGCTTTCCGTGGGCGTCCCGCCGCGGGCGGCCGTCCCGGCCGGGAAATCCCGGCCGGGACGGTGCGCGCTTGCCCAGTTCCTGCCTTGTCGCTGTTCAGTGCCTGTTCGGTGCCTGGCCGGCTGGCGGACCCGCCCTAACCGAGCGCGACCTCGGCCGACGCGGTCAGACCGCCCGCCGCCACCGTGACGGTGACCCGGCCGCGGCGCACCGCGGTCAGCGTGCCGGCGGTCAGGTCGAGCACCGCCAGCGTGCCCGAGTGCCCGCGGGCCGTCCGTGCGGCGGACGCCGTCGCCGCCACGACCAGCCCGCGGCCGCCCGACCAGGTGACGCTCGCGGGGAACCGCAGCGGGAAGCGCAGGCCGAACTCGCTGGTCACACCGGTCGCCGCCACCGCTGCCGAGGCGCCCACCGCGAGCCGGGCCGGCGCCGACAGGTCGATCCCGTCGATCAGCGGCCGGCTCTCGGCCTGCAGCCACTCCCGGGTCTCCGGACTCGGCTGCCCTGCCTTGATCCTGGCCGGGCGCGGGTCGACGCCGATGTGCATCCAGCCGAAGAAGCCGCCCTGGTCGGGGGAGCTGTACGGCGTCTTGCCCACCGCGGGCGTGGTGACGTCGAGCACTCCGTCGGAGCGGCTGACCGACGCGGTGTGCGCGTGGCCGGTGAAGAGCGCGACCGGTTTGCCCGACTGCTCGCGGAAGTCGGCCAGCCACCGCTTCAGCAGCCCCGCCTCCAACTGGTCGGACAACTGGGAGGCCGCCGCGCCCGACGGGTCCTGGAGCGGGTGGTGGAAGGAGACCACGACCCCGGTCACCGACCTGTCCTTGGCCGCCTTCGCCAACTCGGCCTGGAGCAGCGGCACCTGGTCCCAGTCGGAGGTGCGCATGTCGCCGGTGTGCGAGTCGAGCAGGATGAAGCGGGTGCCCTTGTGGTCGAGCACCTGCTTGTTGGGCCGGCCCGTCACCGCCAGGAAGGTGTCCAGTCCGCCGGTCGCCGACAGGCCCGCCTCGTGGTTGCCGGGCGTCCAGTAGACCGGCAGGCCGGCCGGTACGTGGTCGCGCAGCAGGCCGTCGGCGAGGTCGAAGTCCGCGGGGTTGTTGTTGTCGACGAAGTCGCCGTTGATCAGGATGAAGTCGGGCCTGCTCGCCACCACCTGGCCCAGCGCGGCCACCGCCTGCCGCCCGGAGAAGGAGTCCAGCCCGGCGGCCGCGCTGATGTGCAGGTCGGACAGCACGGCGAAGGTCCAGCGCCGGTCGGGCAGTCCGCCCTGCTCCACCACGTACGGGTCGGGCTGCGGCGGCTCCGCGAGGTCCGGCTGCTGCCCGACCTGGGCGGCGAGCCCGTCGAAGTCGAGTTGCCCCGCGTTCTTGTTGGTCTGCGCGGTCTCCGCGATGTAGAGCCGCAACAGGGTGACCGGGTCGGAGAAGCCGGCCGGGATGTCGCCGACGACCCGGCGCCAGCCGGTCCAGTCGACGGTGGTGGCGAAGGTGAACGGCACGTTGGTGGTGCCCTGCGAGGAGAGCATCGCGCGCAGCCAGTGGTTCTGCCCGTCGCCGTTGACCCACAGCGCGAGCTTCTTGGTGCCCACCGGCAGCGTGATCGGCCCCGGGGCGGCCACCGCGTAGGCGGCCGAGGTGCTGGTCTGCCCGGTGAAGTCGTAGGTCAGCCGCAGCGCGTGGTTGTCCGCGGCCGCGCCGGGGCGGTCGGCGGCGGCGACCACCGCGATCGAGGCCGTACCGCGGGCGGCCAGCGCCGTCCACGTCTCGCCGGGCTCGAACTCGGCCAGCGACACGTCGATCAGGCCCACCGTCACCGGGAGCTTCGCCGTGACGCCCTGCACGGTCGCGGTGAGCGTCGCCGACGTGCCGCCCGCGTCCGCGCCGCCGGTGACCGTGAAACCGTCCTTGCCCGCCGTCACGGTGAGGACGGCCTTGTCGTAGTCGAGCCGCACGTCGCGCGGCGCCACGGGGGCGTCGAAGCCGTCCGCGTCGTAGCCGGTGAGGCCGACGTCCACCGTGGCGCCCGGGTCGATGGTGACGGTGCGCTCGGTGAAGGCCAGCCGGTGCAGGTCGCCGAGCACGCGCAACCCGTGCTCGCCGCCGGCCGCGCCGGCCTGCGCCCGCAGCACCCCGGCGCCGGACCGCTTGGCGCGGAAGACGCCGTCGGTGACCTTGCCGAGCGAGCCGGGCTCCGCCGTCCAGCCGACGTGGTGCCCGCAGGTCGCCGCCGGAGCCCACGCCTCGTCGTAACCGGCGACCGCCACGTCCACGGTGAGCCCGGGGACCACCCGGTCGGCCTGCGGGCGCACGTCGAGGCCGCGCAACTGCCCGGAGCCGCGGCGGCCGAAGAGGCCGATGCCGTTCGGCACCGGGCGTTCTGCCCCGTCCGAGGGCGTGTTGACCACACCGACCGCCGCGTCGCCGGGCCTGCGGGCGACGATCTCGGTGGAGCCGCCGCCGTCCAGCATGAAGGCCTCGTATGCGCCGAGCCGCACCATCAGCGCGGCCATGTCGTCGAAACCGAGCCCCGCCGAGAAGTTGGCCGACCCGTCGACCGCCACCAGCAGCAGCCGGTGCCCGCCGGCCGGCCAGCCCACCGCGGTACGCGGCTTGGGCGCGTCGTTGCCGGTGCTCGGCGGGAAGTCCACCGCCGTACCGGCCTTGACCAGCACCGAGCCGCTGCCCAGCGCCATCCGCAGCGCGCCGGGTGTGTCGCTCTTCGGCGCGAAGTCCACGCTGACGGCGTCGCCGACGCGCGTCCCGGCCAGCAGGCCCGCGGACTTGCCGCGGCCCAGCACGATCAGCCCGCCGGCCGGCACGGCGGTCGCGGTGAGTTGGGCGTTGACGGCGGTCACCCGGCCCCCGGCGACGACCAGTTCGGTGTACGGCCCCGGGTCCTGGAGCAGCGTGCGGTCGCCGTTCCCCCACAGCGGGGTGAAGACCGCGACCCCGTCGGCGGGCGTGGCGGGCGAGTTGAGGGCGGCCAGCGGCTGCCCGGCCCCGGCCACCGTGACGGTCCCGGTGATCATCAGGTCGGCGAGCCGCGCCACCCGGTCGGCCCCGAACGCCATCACCGTCGACGCCTGGCTGGTCCCCTTGCGCAGCCGGCCGCCCTGGATCTCCGGTCCTTCGGCGGCGAAGGTCTCGGTGATGTCGAAGTAGTCGCCGTTCACCGCGGCGACCGCGTGCTGGGCGTCGGTGGCGGCCCTGAGCGGCCGCGCGTCGCTCACCTCGCCGGCGACCAGGTCCACGCCGACCGAGCTGTCCCCGAGGTCGGCGTTGAGCACGTGCGCCCGCAGCCATCCCGTGCGCCCGAAGACGTCGAAGGAGGTCAGCGCGATCCCCGGCGCCACCGGGTGGTCCACCCGGCTGCTCACCACCGACTCCCCGGCGACGGTCAACTCGTAGGCGGGCGGCTTGAATCCGCCCTGCCCCTTGCCCGGGCCCCCGGCGTCGCCGCCGCCGTGCCCGCCCCGCTCGTCGCCGGCGGCGACCGCGGTCCCGCCGGTCGCGGCGACCCCCGCGGCGGCGACAGCCCCCACGATGAGGCCGCGACGTGTGATCTCGGCAGTGCCGTTGTGCTCCATGTCCATGCCGGACGACGCTAGGGCTTCCGGCCGAATCAGGAGTGAACCTCCGGGTGAACAGATGTAGGCAACAGGCTTTTTCGGCCGATACGGGAGGGATGTGCGGGGCTGCTGGGGCGGCAGAGCGTCAACGGTTGCGGCGCAGGCGAGGGGAGAGGGGGAAGCGGCGCGGGGGGCGGGCCGTGATGTCGCCGCCGCGGGACTCGCCGGACAGGTGGATGCGCAGGACGTTGGGGACGTCGGGATCCAGCGTGGGGCGGATGGTGATCTCGCCGCTGCTGCGCTCCAGGTCGTCGGTGTCGACGACGATACCGGGACGGGTCACCAGCGTCAGGTTGCCGCCGATGCGCAGGTCGACCTCGATGTCCAGGGTGCCGTGGGTGATCGCCGCCTCGGTGAAGTCGAGTTTCGCGTCGCAGAAGGTGAGGCGGATCTCCATGCGGCGCGGGACCAGCCAGCGGCCGGTGCGGGTGACGTCGCCGAAGCGCTGGTCGATCCGGATCAGGTCCTTGGCCTGCGGGGGCAGGCCCTCCGACGGCAGGTCGGCGGTGAGCACCGCCAACTCGCGCTGCGTGCGGGAGGTCAGCGCCGCGTCCAGCCGCTCGTCCAGCTCGGCCGCCGTGATGCGGCCGTCGCCCGCGGCGATCTGCAGGATCTCGACGACCTGGTCGCGGTCCCGGTCCGATGCCCGCAGGTCGGGCGCCGGAGGGCTCGCGGAGGGCTCGTGGGCCGGTGTCGGTTCACCCGTCATGACCTCAGTCTTGTCGACGGGCGGTGACGTCCGCAATGCCGGTGATCGCGGGAAAACGTGCCCGGCGCCATTGCACCGGCGACGAAAAATCCCGGGCCGTGTGCCCGGGCGTTCTCTGTTCCGCGCTCAGCGCAGCATGTCCGGCACGCCCGTCTCGATCTCGACGGCGACACGCAGCGGCAGGGACCTGCGGTTCCAGGCGTCACCGGCGGGGGCGCGGAAGGTGAAGACCATGGCCGGGCGCGCGCCCGCGGCCGTCATGACGTCCTGCGAGGTCGGGCCGGTGATCGTCCACCCGGCGTGGTCTGATCCGTCATTCGTGAAGTGGGCGACGGCGATTCGGCGAGCCTCATTTTTTTCCATATTCCCCATCATCGCACCTGGGGCGCCGGAACGCGCTGAGAGCAATTCGATCACCGGCCGTCGTATATCGCTGTATAACCGCGGATTACGCCTGCTGCGCCGCGCGCACGGCTCTCAGGTTCGGCTCTTCGGGTGCCTTCGGATCCGGCTCCGGGCGCGGGAAGCCGCTCCTTCCGGCGGGCGTGGCTAGGCTGGCGGCGCCCGAATTGTCGGTATTGCGGCGCCCCGGAGGCATCCGCCGTTGCGGGGCGGGCCGTCCAGGCTGAAGAGGAACCGCCCATGCACGTCGTATCCGGCCCCACCCGCATCCGTGGCCGCGCCCGCCGCCGGCCGCTGAGAGCCGCGGCAGGTGTCGCGGCGCTGCTCGCCGCCTCGGCGCTGGCCGGTGCGGGGTCCGTGGCGGCGGCGCCGCGCTCCCCGGCGGGCGGGCGGCCGGCGTCCGTGCCGGGTTCCGTCATCACGGTGACCACGGTCAAGGTCGGCGACCCGGGCAACCCCGCGGTGGGCGTCGTCCCCTTCACGGACGCCCTCTACCGCTCGTGCGCCGACGCGCCCGCCTCCTCCGGCTGCCTTATGGTCGGCGGCGTGAGCCGCCCGTACGAGATCGGCCAGCTCGAAGTCACCGTCGGGCAGTGGGTGGCGTTCCTGAACACCGCCGACCCGGCGGGCACCGGCTCCCACGGCCTGTACGACGAGACCGAGAGCGGGACGGCGTGGCCGAAGTACGGCCAGATCGACCGGGACATGCATGCCGGCCGCGGCCGGCACTACACGGTGGCGTACCCGCAGTGGGCGGACAAGCCGTACGGTTTCGCGAACTTCCTGCGGGCGGCGCGCTTCGCCAACTCCCTCTACAACGGCCGGCTGATCTCCAAGCAGGCGACCAGCTCGGGCGGTTTCGACCAGGTCGGCTACACCGTCGAGCTGTCGGCGACGACCGAGCGCGGGATGTACGACCTCGCCCGCCCGGAGACGACCCGCACGCACGGCACCGGCTTCGTCGTGCCCAGCCAGGACGAGTGGATCAAGGCCGCCTACTACGACCCGAACGGCGGCGGCACGTACTCGTACTGGAAGTACCCGACCAACCCCGGCACCTTCGGCGACGGCGACGCCACCGCGCCCGCCCCGACCGTGCTGGATCCCGCCACCGGCGACGTCACCAACGCCGCGACGCAGCCACTGGCCTCCTACCACGCCTCGAACCTGCCCGCCCCGACCTGGTGCCCGGGCCAGGTGCCCGCCGCCGACTGCTCCACCGTCAACCCGCTGGGCCTGGACCCGGCCACCTACGCCGCGATCTACCAGGGCAGCCTCTCCACGGTCGGCCAGGCCCGCAGCACCTCCCCGTGGGGGACCCTCGACCAGGGCGGCAACGCGGTCGAGTGGACCGACACGATCGCCCCGCCGCCGGTCGGCCAGTCCTCCGCCCGCGTCTGGCGCCGCCTGCACGGCGGCATCTCCAACGCGCCCGCCTTCCAGATGTGGCCCTCCGCGGTCGGCCTCCAGCCGCAGGACAACGTCTTCTTCGACCACGTCTACCCCTGGCTGGGCATCAGGATCGGCGTCGTCGGCGACCTGGAGCCCGGCGGTTCGCACGGCGGCTGGTGAGCACCGCTTCGGAACGCCGGGGGCCGGCCCGCCCTGAGGCCGGCCTTCCGGGAGGCTACGAGACGTCGATCCCGTAGTCGCGTATGAGGGCTTCGAGCCCGCCCTCGTAGCCCTTACCGCCCGGCACGAAGTCCCAGTCGCCGCCCGCGCGGCGGCGGAACGAGCCGAGCACCAGGGCGGTCTCGCCGGCCCGCCCGTCGGAGACGTCGAGCCGGCCCAGCTCCGCCGCTGACGCGTCGAGCAGCCGGATCCCGGCGCGGGTGAAGCCGGACAGGTCGGCGTCCGGGTTGACGGTGGGGTCGATCGCGGTGGCCAGGACGAGCCGGTCGGCCCGGTCGGGGAGCGCGTCGAAGGCCACCCGCAGGGCCGCCTTGTCGGGGGCGGCCGCGGGGATCGCGGTGACGGTGCCGTCGGGGGTGGCGGGGTTGTTGTAGAAGACGAAGTGGTCGTCGCTCAGCACGGTGTTGCCGCGGCAGACCAGCGCGCAGACGTCGAGGGCGACCCCGCCGGACCAGGTCACGCCCAGCACGTTGTGGCCGGGCAGCGGCGTGGCGGCCGGGGCCGGCGGCCGGTCGGTGGGGCCGAGGCGGCCGCGCAGCCCGTGCTGGTGCAGCAGCTCGACCAGCTGCTCGCCGGAGACCAGCTCCAGCGGCTTGCCGTGGGCGAAGGCGTGCGAGCCGGGGCCGAAGCGGGAGGTGGTCACCAGCACGCCCTTGTTGGCGCCCGCGTGCTGGACGGTGCCGTAGAGGTCGCGCACCGCGGTGGGCTGGACGGTGTGGCGGTAGCGCTTGACCTGGACGACGATCGTGCCGCCGCGGATCGGCGCCGGGTCCAGGGCGTCCACGTCGACGCCCCCGTCGCCCGAGCGCTGGGTCGTCACCGCCTCCATGCCCATGGCACGGAAGAGCTCGGCGACCAGCGACTCGAAGGCCAGCGGGTCCATGGCGAAGAGGTCGGGCTCCTCCGCGTCCCCGGCGGCGGCGGGCGCGGGGCGGGCGCCGGCGGGGGCGGGCGCCCGGCCCACGTCGTCGGGGAGCCGCCCGGGGCGTACGGGGGCGGGCTGCTCGGGGCGTACGGAGAGCCGGCCGTGGAAACCGTCGACCAGGCAGTCCACCGCGCTCAGCCGCTCCAGGTCCAGCGCGTCGAAGGCGCCGCGGGACGCCGTCACGGCCGCCAGGAAGATCTGCGCCTCGCGGCCGGTCGCCGGGTCGTGGTCGTCGACGAAGCCGTTCAGCTCGACCGAGTCAAGGACGCCGGGTTCGTCCGCCGCGAAGACGTCGCGCAGCGCAAGCAGCACGCACTGGGCGAGCAGGTCGCGGTAGAGCGCCCTGCGCTGGGTCACCGGGCGCGGGGTCTCCTTGTGGCGGTCGGCGGTCGGCATGTACCGCACCGACTTCGTCTCGGGGACCACGTCGTAACCGGGCAGCTCCCAGTTCAGCACCAGTTGGCGCGCGCCCCGGTCGTAGGCGGCCTCGACATGGCGCGGCAGGCCCTCGGGCCAGCCGGTGGAGGTGTAGAGGGCGGCGGAGAAATACTGCACGACCGCGTCCGGCTCCCCGGCCCGCACGGCGGCGGCCAGCTGCTCGACCCCGGCGTTGTGCCGCCGGATCTCGGCACGCCGGCCGGCCGCCCACTCGTCGTACTGCTGCCGGTAGGCGGCCAGTTGCCGCTGCCGATGCGCCTCTGCGGCCTGCGCGGCGGCCAGGTCGTGGGAGTACCGCGCCTGCGCCTCCTCCTGCGCCCGCCGGTTCGCCCGGCCCCAACCGCCAGGCGCCTGGGCCTGGTAGCGCTGCGGGTCCGGCAGCGGGACGGGGCGGGCGAGCGGGCCGGGGTCGAACGGCTGCAGGCGCTCGGGCATCGCGAGGGCGGCGGTACGGAAGGCCGGGGTCCGCGAGCCGGCGGCCAGCAGCCGGCTGAGTGCCTCGACGCGGGCGTCGAGCTCCTCGGTACGCCGCAGCGCGTCGGCCTCCTGGTGCTGCCGGTAGGCGGCCTGTCGTTCGCGGTTCTGCCGTGCCATGTCCCGCTCGTACGCGCGCTGCTGCCGCTCCTGCTCGCGCTGCTGCTGCGCCCGCGCCCGGAGGTGCGCCTCCTGCTGCCGCTGCTGCTGACGCTGCATCTCGGCCCAGACGCCGACCGGACCGCTCTTGGAGCGACGAGTCATGCGGAGTTGCCCTCCCCCGGGGGACGTGCCGTCCCGGAACCGCGTGCCGGGCCCCCGGCCGGCAGTACACATGTCCGACTCTACGGCGAAGTCGCAGCTGGGCCCATCCACTTGCCGCACCCGTCGCCCGCCGCCCGGCTGGTCCGGGCGGCGGGCGACGGGCTGCGGGGAGGGCCCCCGGCGGGCGGAAGTCCGCCTCAGTGCGGGGTGACCACCATGCGGTAGCGGGCCTCGCCGGTCATCATCCGCCGGTACGCCTCCTTGATCTCCGCCAGCGGCCGCTGCTCGACGATCGGCCGGACGCAGTTCAGGACGCTGAAGTCCATCGTGTCCTCGACGTCCTGCGAGGTGCCCGACGGGTGGCCGCGGACGACCTTGCCCGGGATGAGCAGCTGCAGCGGGCTGGCGCCCAGCGGGTCCAAGGTGCCGCCGATGGCCACCAGTTCGCCGCGCCGGGCGAGCCCGTCGATGGTCGAGGTGATGGCGTCGGAGTTGCCTTCGCCCCGGGCGAGTTGAAGGCCGTCGCCAGGCGGGGCGGCCGGACGGTGGCCACCGACGTGCTGCGGACCGCGGGCGCGCCGCACACCGTACGGCTGCTGCCCGACCGCGACACGCTGCCCGCCGACGGGCGTTCGCTGGTCTACGTCACCGCCGAGGTGATCGACGCGCGCGGCACCGTGGTGCCCGGGGCGGACCACCTGCTCACCTTCGCGGTCGACGGCGGCTCGCTGGCCGGCGTCGACAACGGCCGGCAGGGGGGCACCGAGCGCTACCAGGCCAGCACCCGCACCGCCTTCCACGGCAAGGCGCTGGCCATCGTCCGCTCCGGCACCGCCGCGGGCCGGCTCACCGTCACCGCGACCGGCCCCGGACTGCGGCCGGCCACGACGCGGATCCGTACGACCCGCGCGTCCGACGCCGCCACCACCCGACCCGCGCGGCTCACCCCGGGACCGGTGCCGGAAGCCCCCGACTCCCCCTTCGGCGAAGCCAGTTACTCCGGGGCGCCGACCACGCTGCCGGCCGCGATGCTCGACGGCGACCCGGCGACCGGCTGGTCCAACGCCTTCCGCAAGAGCGCCACCGCCCTGCTGCCCGCCTTCAGCGGCGCCCGTCCTGCCGACTGGGTCTCGGTCGGCTGGGCCGCGCCCCGCAGCATCGAGTCCGTGGCCGTCTCCTTCACTGTTGACGCCACCCACACGCTGCCCGCCACGGTCAGCGTCTCCTACTGGGGCGACGACCGCTTCGTCACCGCCCGCGACCAGCAGGTCAGTTGGGCGACCGCGTCCGACGCGCCCACCGTGGTCGCCTTCGCCCGGCTGCACACCGACCGTCTCCGCCCCGACCTCACCAGCGCCCACCCCGGCACCGACCAGGGCGCCCAGCGGATCACCACCCTGACGGTGGCTCCCGCGTAAGCATCGGCCCGGTCCCGACAAGTGTGACGCCCCTGTGACGGGGGATGTGAGCCCCATCACAGGGGAAAGGGCGCCGGTTCTGGTGGGGTGGGCCGATGCGCACCTCCCCCGCCTTCACCGCCTCCGCCCTGCTGGCCGGCGCCCTGCTCCTGACGGCGTGCGGAACGGAGACCGCCGACTCGCGGGGCTCCGCAGGCGCGAACATCGCCCCGAGCCCGACTGGCCTGCGCGCGTGCGGGCTTCCCACCGACCCGGCGCAAGCAGCGCAGGACGGCGTGCGGATCACCGCGGTGAGCGGCGGCGCGATCGGCTGCGGCACGCCGACGGGGTCCGGCATGGTGAAAGCCCGCTTCCGGGTCGCCAACCGTGCGGCCCAACCGCTCACGTACACGGTCAAGTTCGAGGTGGTGGCGGCCTCGGGCGAGGCGCTGACGTATGCGGACCACACCATCGAGCACGTCGCCCCCGGCACGACCGCCCAGGCCGGCGTGACCCTCGGCCCGGTCAGCCGCAACGCCTTCGGGGCGCATGTGCGGATCTTCCAGGTGCGGAGCGTCCCGGCAGCCGAGGCGCCTTCCTCGTCGGGCCCCTGCCCGCCGTCCGGGGTCCGGGTCAGCGCGGACAGGGGCGACGCCGCCATGGGGCTGCGGGTGGTGGGACTCCACCTGCAGAACTGCTCGACCCGCCCCTATCGCCTCGACGGATTCCCGCAGATCCAGCTCCTCGACCTGAAGCGGCAGCCCGTCACCGGCGTCAGCGTCCTGCACGGCAGCGGCGGCGTCTCCACCGTCGCCGGCTTCGACGACCCGGCGCGGGCGATGACCCTGCAGCCGGGTCAGAGCGCGTCCTCCGGTCTGATGTGGCGCAACACCGTCACCGACGGCACCTCGGTGAACGTCCCCTACGTCAGGGTGACGGCGCGGCCCGGGACGCAGCCGGTCACGGTGACGCCGGAACTCGACCTCGGCACCACCGGGAAGCTGGCCGTCGCCCCGTGGAAGAAGGACGACGCCGCGTCGCGCTAGGCGTGGCGATGGCGCGGCCGTCCGCGCACCCCTCGGGGGTATTCCTCAGGTGACGGAAAGGCGGCCGAAAGTTTCGGGATTTTCACCGGTGGTGTTGATCGCGAAATCCGGCCCGCTGGCGATCAATCACCGTCGGCGGCCCGGTAGATGGCCGTTGACCTGCCGACTTCTCGCGCCAGTAGCGGGAGATGAGAGCGAAGCTTTCGCTATTCCTGCCGAAAGCGTTGACACCCGTCAGGGCCGGATCAACACTGTCGCCGTCGCCCTTGGTCCCCGGTAGCAGTTCCGGCGCCCAGAGCCGCGACGCGCCGCCTCGCCCCCCACCTTCACGAGGAGGACCCACCCCCCATGCGTACTCCACGGATACTGTCGCCACGCACCCTGATCACGGGACTCGCCGTCGCCGCGACGGCTGTCGCGGCGACCCTCACCTTCACCACCGGCGCCACTGTGTCGCACGCCGCCACCTGCAACGGCTACGTCGGACTGACCTTCGACGACGGGCCGTCGAACGACCACACGCCCGCCCTGCTCAACGCGCTCAAGCAGAACGGGCTGCGGGCCACGGTCTTCAACGAGGGCCAGTACGCGGCCTCTTACCCGTCGCAGGTGCAGGCCGAGGTCAACGCCGGTATGTGGGTGGGCAACCACAGCTACACCCACCCGCACCTGATCCAGGAGAGCCAGGCCCAGATCGACTCGGAGGTCTCCAGGACCCAGCAGGCCATCTCCAGCGCGGGCGGCGGCACCCCGAAGCTCTTCCGGCCGCCGTACGGCGAGACCAACGGGACCCTGCAGGGCGTCGAGGCCAAGTACGGCCTGACGCAGGTCATCTGGGACATCGACTCGCAGGACTGGAACGGCGCCAGCGTCGACGCCATCGTCGCGGCCAACGCGCGGCTCACCAACGGCCAGATCATCCTCATGCACGAGTGGCCCGCCAACACCCTGGCCGCCATCCCGCGTATCGCCCAGGGACTGGCCAGCCGGGGCCTGTGCTACGGCATGATCTCCCCGCAGACCGGCAGGGCGGTGGCCCCCGACGGCGGTGGCGGCACCAGCGGCGGCGGCACGACCGGCGGCACGACCGGCGGGACGACCGGCGGGACGACCGGCGGCGGGACCGGCGGTGGCGGTGGCGGCAGCTGCACCGCGACGCTGTCCGCAGGCCAGCAGTGGAGCGACCGCTACAACCTCAACGTCGCGGTCACCGGCTCCAGCAACTGGACGGTGACGGTCAACGTCCCCTCGCCCGAGAAGGTCATGGCGACCTGGAACGTCACCGCCAGCTACCCCAGCGCCCAGCAACTGGTCGCCAGGCCCAACGGTGCGGGGAACAACTGGGGATTGACGATCCAGAAGAACGGCTCGACCACCTGGCCTTCGGTCTCCTGCAGCGCCGGCTGACCATTCCGCACCTCCGCGCGATCACTCCCCGCGTGTCACCTCGGCGCGGCGGCCTCCCGGCCGCCGCGCCGCTCGGCTGTCCGGGGCCGGGAGGGTTGGAGAGAGGAACGTCACACCCGGCCCGGTCACGACGGCCGGGTCCCGCCCGTCAGAGGGGTGTATCGCCGGCGACGGCCGAGCAGAACAGAACAGCAGAGCACAACAGCCAAGCAGAACAGAGGAGTTCGCGATGAACGCGCGCCTGAATTTCTTCGGCAGCGAGACCGGCCAGAAGCTCATCAAGCACTTCAACACGGCAGGGCAGGCGATCACCGACTCGACGCTGCCCCGGGCGACGCAGAACCTGGTGATGGTGCGTGCCAGCCAGATCAACGGCTGCGGATTCTGCACCGACATGCACACCAAGGACGCCGAGGCGGACGGGGAGACCTCGCAGCGCCTGTACCTGGTCGCCGCCTGGCGCGAGGCCAAGGTCTACACCGACGCCGAGCGCGCCGCACTGGAGCTGACCGAGGAGGGCACCCGTATCGCGGACGGCGCGGGCGGCGTCTCCGACGAGGTGTGGGCGAACGCGGCCAAGCACTACGACGAGGAGCAACTCATCGCCCTGGTCGGCCTGATCGCCGTCATCAACGCCTACAACCGGGTCAACGTCATAGTCAGGCAGCCCGCGGGCGACTACCAGCCCGGCCACCACCACGCCTGACACCGCACGCGGGCTGTGGACGGCGGCTGACGGTGCCCGGGAGTTGTCCACCGCCGGGAAGCGCCTCCCGGCGGTGGGCCGCCCCGCCCGGCGGTCAGGAGCCGGCGAGGAGGTGCAGGGTGTCGACCACGCGGTTGGAGAAGCCCCACTCGTTGTCGTACCAGGCCACCACCTTGATGTGCCGGCCGTCGACCCGCGTGAGGGCCGAGTCGAAGATCGCCGAGGCGGGGTTGCCGGTGATGTCGGACGACACGAGCGCGTCCTCGGAGTATTCGAGGATGCCGGCCAGCGGCCCCTCGGCGGCGGCGCGGTAGGCGGCGAGGACCTCGTCGCGGGTCACGTCGCGGGCGACGGTGGTGTTCAGCTCGACGATCGAGCCCACCGGGACCGGGACGCGGATCGAGTCGCCGGACAGCTTGCCGTCGAGGTTCGGCAGCACGTGGCCGATGGCCTTGGCGGCGCCGGTCGTGGTCGGCACGATGTTGACGGCGGCGGCGCGGGCCCGGCGGGCGTCGCGGTGCGGGCCGTCCTGGAGGTTCTGCTCCTGGGTGTAGGCGTGCACGGTCGTCATGAAACCGTGCTCGATGCCGGCCAGCTGGTCGAGCACCGCGGCCAGCGGCGCGAGCGCGTTGGTCGTGCAGGAGGCGTTCGAGACGACGGTGTGGGTGGCCGGGTCGTACACCTCGGTGTTCACGCCGTAGGCGACCGTGGCGTCGGCGCCGTCCGAGGGCGCGCTGACCAGGACCTTCCTGGCGCCCGCGGTCAGGTGGGCGCGGGCGGCGGCAGCCGAGGTGAAGCGGCCGGTGGCCTCGAGCACGATGTCGACGCCGAGGTCGGCCCACGGCAGCTGCGCGGGTTCGCGCTCGGCGAGCACCTTGATGCGGCGGCCGTCGACGACGAGGGTGTCCCCGTCGACGCTGACCGGGCGGCCGAGCCGGCCGGCCGTGGTGTCGAAGGCGAGCAGCCGGGCGAGGCCGGCCGGCTCGGTGAGGTCGTTGACCGCGACGACGTCGAGGTCGCTGTCGCGCTCGATCAGCGCGCGCAGCACGTTGCGGCCGATGCGGCCGAATCCGTTGATGGCGATACGAGTCATGAGAAGTGTCCCTTCCTTCGCCACCCAGGCTCGCGCGTGGCACCGCGGCACGACGGCGGCGTGAGCGCCACGGTTCGAAAGGATCCCGCCACCGGCGCCGCCCCCGGTCCCCGGCACCACGGTCGGGAACGGCCCTGGCCCGGCTACTCGCCCTGCGTGAAGGTGCGCCGGTACTCGCTCGGGGTGGTGCCGAGGATGTGCTGGAAGTGCTGCCGCAGGTTCGCGCCCGTACCGAGCCCGACGTCAGCAGCGATCTGCTCGATGCTCCGCTCGGAGCGTTCCAGCAGCTCACGGGACATGTCGATACGGGCCCGCAGCACCCACTGCATCGGGGTGTAGCCGGTGTCGTCGGCGAAGCGCCGGGAGAACGTCCGCGGCGACACCGCCGCGTGCCGGGCCAGCACCCCGAGGGTGAGCGGCTCGCCGAGCCGGTGCAGCGCCCACTCCCGGGTGGCGGCGAACCGCTCGCCGAGCGGTTCCGGCACGCTGCGCGGCACGTACTGCGCCTGCCCGCCGCTGCGGTACGGCGCCGCGACCAGCCGCCTGGCCGCGTGGTTGGACGCGGCCACCCCGAGGTCGCCGCGCAGGATGTGCAGGCACAGGTCGATGCCGGAGGCGGCGCCGGCCGAGGTCAGCACGTCGCCCTCGTCCACGAAGAGCACGTTCTCGTCGACCCGGACCAGCGGGTGCCTGGCGGCGAGCCGCCGGGTGTAGTGCCAGTGGGTGGTGGCGCGCTTGCCGTCCAGCAGCCCGGTGGCGGCGAGCGCGAAGGCCCCGGTCGAGATCGCCGCCAGCCGCGCGCCCCGCTCGTGCGCGGCGACCAGCGCGTCGAGCACCGGACCCGGCGGGGCGTCGCGGTCAGGAAAGCGGTAGCCGGGCAGGAAGACGACGTCGGCCCAGGCGAGCGCGTCCAGGCCGGTGGCGACGTGGTACGACAGCCCGTCGCCACCGGTCACGAGCCCGGGCGCCGCCCCGCACACCCGCACCTCGTACGGCATGCTCGCGCGGGTGGTGAACACCTGCGCGGGAATGCCGACGTCGAGCGGCTTGGCCCCCTCAAGGACGAGGACGGCGACGCGATGCAGGCGGCGGGAGGCTGACACGCTGGCCAGGCTAGACGGCCGCCCTCCGGATGGGCGTGCTCGCGCGCCCCGAGGGTCGCCAACTCGGCGCCAAGCCGATTCATAGTCCACGCCAAGGCCCGCGGCCAATGCTCAGGTGACAGAGCAGCAGGATGCCGACACGTACGGTGACGACCACTGGACAGTCGGTGATCTTGCCTCATCCGAACTTGGAGGGCGAATGGCCGGGACGACGGAGCTGGAAGACCTTTACTCGGTCATCGGGGAATCGGCCCGGCTGGTGGGTGTCGACGCCTCGCGTGACAAGGTCTGGCCGGTCCTGACGGCGTACCGGGACGTGATCCCGCAGTCAGCGATCGCCTTCCGGGTGGAGACCAGCGCGCGTCGCGGCGACGACTTCAGCTGCCGCTTCACGATGATCCCCAAGGACGTCGACCCCTACGCGCTCGCCCTGGCGAACGGCCTCACCCCGCGGACCGGCCACCCCGTCGCCTCGCTGAGCGCGGACATCGCCGCCGCGTGCCCGATCGACAACTACGGCGTGGACTTCGGGGTCGTCGGCGGCTTCACCAAGACCTTCCAGTTCTTCCCGCCGGACGACCTGCAGCCGGTCTCGACGCTGGCCGACATCGCGGCGGTGCCGCCGGCGCTGGCCGAGAACTCCCCGTTCTTCGCCCGGCACGGGGTGGCCGACCAGGTGGCGCTGACCGGCATGGACTACGAGCACAGGACCTTCAACGTCTACTTCAAGACGCCGGACGGCTACCTGCGGGAGCCCAAGAACGTCGCGGCGATCCTCAGCGACATCGACATGCCGGAGCCGAGCGACCAGCTGCTGACCCACGCCCGGTCGGCCGGCGGCTTCTACGTCACCTTGAACTGGGACTCCCCCGGCGTCCAGCGGATCTGCTTCAGCGCGATGACGGCGGACCCCTCGGCGGTGACCGGCGGCCGGATCGAACCCAGGATCGAGCAGCTCGCGCGGAACGCCCCCTCGGCCGACCCCGGCGCCGAGCGCAGGTTCATCGCCTACGTCGCCTCGTCGCCGGCCGGCGAGTACTTCAAGCTGCTGTCCTTCTACCGGGCCCAGCCCGACGTCGTACGGCTCTGGCGCGAGTACGAGGACAACTGAGCACGCCGGCCCGGCCGGTTCCGCGGCGGCGGAACCGGCCCGGCCGTGGGCGCCCCACCGGGGCACCGGCGCGGTCGGCGACCTCAGTGCAGGGTGAACTTCTGCGCCGCGGTCCCGTTGCAGTCCCAGATCTGCAGCCGGGTGCCGTTGGCGGCGGCGCCGCTGGGGGAGTCCAGGCAGCGGCCGGACTGCGGGTTGAACAGTGACCCGTCCGAGCGCTGGTTGAAGACCTGCCCGCCGACGCCGTTGCAGTCCCACAGCTCGACCTTGGCGCCGTTCGCGGTGCCGTTGCCGACGATGTCCAGGCAGCGGCCGATCGTGCTGAGCGAGCCGTTGGTGTGGTGCGCCCAGAACTGGTCCTCGGCCCAGTTCTGGCAGTCCCACAGCTGCACGGCCGCTCCGTTGACGCCGGTGTCGTCGGCCGCGACGTCCACGCACTTGCCGCCGGGACCGGTGATGGTGCCCTGCGGGCCGTTGGGCACGTTCGTCTCGCCGGAGTAGCCGACCGAGACGATGTTGGACTGGACCGAGTTCTCCGCCGCGTCGGTCGGGTAGCCCGCGACCATGACGCCCTCGAAGAACGTGCCCCTGTTGCGGTTGCTGTTGTCGCCGCCGGTGCCCAGGATGATGCCGCCCTCCTGCTGCATCGGCCGGTAGCCGCCCCGGGTCGGCAGCCCGCCGTTCCACCAGGTGCTCAGGGCGCCGGACTGCGAGTTGCCGCCCTTCAGGGCGTACGTCGTCTGCCCGTTGTTCTTCAGCACGGCGGTGACGAACGCGCTTCTGTTGCCGGCGTTGGCGGTGTTGGAGCCGTTGTCGCCCTGGAACATGCCGTTCTCCATGTCGGCCTCGACCCAGGGACCCGTGCCGTTGCAGGGTGCGAAGTAGCAGGTGGTGGCGATGCTGACGGCGTCCATGTGGCCGTTGCCGGTGTCGGCCGGCGTGCTCTCGGCGTTGCCGTAGTCGAAGCAGCAGTCGGAGCCGACGTGGGTGCCGCTGGCCACCATGTACGCGCCCTCGGCCTGCCCGTTCACCGCGGTGCCGGACGCGGCTCCGTGCGAGCGGTAGCCGACGCCGGGCGAGATCCAGATGCCGTACACCTTGTGGCCGCCGGCCGTCACCGAAAGCTCGGCGGCGTCCGCGCCCCGGTCGGCCCCGCCGGCGGTGCCCGCCGGGCCGGGGTAGAGGTCGTTGTGCCGGGAGGTCTGGTCGTAGATCTTGCTGATCCGGCAGGTGGTGTCCGCGCAGAACGCGTCCTGCTGGGCGGCGTTCGCGTAACCGCCCTGGGACAGCAGGCCGATGTCTGCGGTGCCGCCGTTCGAGGCGCGGGTGACCTGGTAGAGCGGGCCGTTGTAGGAGGAGAAGAGCGCCCGGGTCGTGCTGTGCGCGGCCACGCACTGCGTGCCTGCGGCGCCGTAGAGGTCGCAGGGCAGGGTGCCCGCGGCCTGCGCCGCCGAGCCGGGCAGGCTCAGGAACGCGGCGAGCAGCATCCCGAACGTCGCGAGGGCGGAGAGGAGCGCCCGCCGGATGCCCGGGTGAGGGGGACGGGGTGCCGCCGGGGCGCTCAGCGGGTCGCGCGCGGCGGCGGATCCCGTTCTGCGCATGGTGTGCTCCTTGGTGGGGGGAGGGAGCTCGAACTCGCCGGCGGGGCGGCGCGGTTGGCACCACGGCCGACGGCTGCGACGGAACGTACGCGCGCTGGTCGAATGCGTCAATATTTGTTGCTTTTATTCTTGCTGAACCCGCTGCGCTGTCCGGATCTGTTGTTTACAACGTTGAATCAGGCCAGGCCGCCGGCTTTCCGGGACCCTGGGGCGTGACCCGTCAGGCGCGGCGGGCATAGCGCAGGCAGGAGATGACGACCACGACCGGCCACAGCGCCTGCAGGATCGTCACCGTGCGCTCGGCGACACCGGCGACGCCGCGCATCTGGTCCTCGACCAGGAACCAGGCGGCGCACAGCGCCATCAGTGAGGTCGCCGCGATCGACGGCTTGAGCCGGAGTCCCCACGGCACCAGCGGCCGCCGGTCGGCGGCCAGCACCGGCCACAGTGCCAGCAGCGTGAAGCCGACCGTGACCACGGAGCCGTGCGAGAAGGAGCCCCCGCTCTTCGGCGCCGGGACGAAGGCCAGGATGATCGCGCACAACCCGCCGGCGCCGAGCGCGAGCCGCCCGGCGAGCCTGGCCGCCCGCAGCCCGGTGGCGGTCGCCAGGTGGCAGACGCCCAGCGCGACCACCATCGCGGTGAACACCCAGTAGACGGTGGGCCCGCCGGCCGCCAGGACGCTGATCGTCTGGCGGACGGGGTTGTAGCTGGGACCTTCGAGCACCGCGGCGGTCGTCGAGCCGCCGACCAGCAGGACGGGGGCGGCTCCGGACGACACGACAGCCCACCAGGTGACATATCCCATAAAAGTACCGTAAAACGAACGGCCCGTTCCGCCCTGTGTACACGCGGGACCGAGGCGATCGGACTGGGAGCTGTCGACCTGGGGGTGCCTGGCGGGGGGCCGGTCCAGGAAATAAGAAAACGAATGTTCGTCTTGACTTTGAAATATGCGGAATCTACGCTGCGATCTGTACCAATATGATCATTCCGCCACCGGAGGCACGACCGTGAAGAACCCGCTGGGCGTCCCGTCATGGCGTCAGGCCGTGATCATGATCGTGGGGCTGCCCCTCGTGATCGCGCTCGCCGTGATGGCCTACGCGTGGCCGGCGGCACGTATCGCGCCGCGCGATCTGCCGGTGGGGGTCGTCAGCACGGGCACCGCGAGCCAGAGCGTGGTCGAGGGCCTGGAGCACGGCCGGCCTGGCGCGTTCGACATCCGCCTCTACCCGGACCAGGCGGCGGCGCGGTCCGCCATCGAGCACCGCGACGTCTACGGCGCCTTCGTCGTCGCCCCCGGCCACGTCACCGTGCTTGAGGCCACCGCCGCGAGCCCGACCGTGGCCCAGCTGGTCGACGCGGCGGGACACCAGCTCGCCGCCCACACGGCAGCTTCGGCGGGCGGCACGTCCACGGCCGCGTCCGGTATCGGGTCCGGGTCGGCGCCCGCGTCCGCGTCCGCCTCCGGGGCGGGGGGCGCCGGGGCCGTGGTGCGTACGGTGGACGTCGTCCCGACCTCCGTGCACGACCCCCGGGGCCTGGCGTTCAGCGCCTCGCTGCTCCCGCTCACCATCTGCAGCATCATCATCGCCCTGTTCACCACGATCGGCGCCCGGCTGCGACCCGGCCCGAGCAGGGTCGTGCCCCTGATGGCCACCTGCGCCGCGGCCGCCTTCGCCGTCTACCTGGTCGCCCAGACCTTCCTCGGCGCGCTGCCGCACGACCACGCGGCCACCTGGGCGGCCGTCGCCCTCACCATGCTCGCCATCTCCGCACCCACCGCCGGCCTGGTCACACTGCTCGGCCACCGGGGTCTCGGCCTCAGCGCCGCCCTCATGGTCTTCGTCGGCAACCCGTTCTCCGGCAGCACGTCCGCGCCCGAGCTGCTGCCCAAGGCGGCGGCCGACATCGGCCGGTGGCTGCCGCCGGGGGCGGGCGCCGGCCTGGTGCGCGGCACCGCCTACTTCGGCGGCAGCGGCTCGGCCGGCCCGCTCGTCGTCCTCGGCGTGTGGAGCGTGCTCGGGCTTGCGGTCGTCGCCTTCGGGCGCCGGCGCCCCGTCGTCCCGGAGGCCGTACTGGTCGCGGAAGGCGGCACCGATGGCCTCAGCCTCGTGCCCCCGCGGCACGCGGCCCCGCCAGGAGGGCGCGTACCCCGGCCCTGATCTGCTGGTGGGCGGCCAGGCCCATGGTGTTCCACTGGATGATCCAGCCCTGGATCAGCGCGAGCATCACGCGGGCCGTGTCGCCGGGATCGAGGTCGGCGTCGACCGTCCCCGCGTCCTGATACCGCCTGCACAGGCGGGTCAGCCGGTCCTGGATGTCCCCCAGCATGTCCGCGACCGCCGCCGCGAGCCGGTGGTCGCGCATCATCTCCGACCACACCTGCGGCGCCATGGGAGCGGGCAGCGACCCTTCCCCCAGGACCGTCAGGTCCTCCACGATCGCCGGCAGCAGCTCATCCGGCGCCGGGAGCTCGGCCGCCCCGAGGTGCGCGTCCAGGATGTCGATCAGCTGGCGCGTCGAGACCTCGGCGATCGCGGTGATCAGCGCCTCCTTGCCGGGGAAGTAGCGGTAGACCGCACCCGCCGACAGCCCGGCCTCGGCGAAGACGTCGGGCATGGACGTCTTGTGGAAGCCGTTGCGGGCGAAGCACACCCAGGCGGCGTCGAGGATCTGCCGGCGGCGGGCTTCGCGGTGCTCTTCACTGACCTTGGGCATGGCCCATCGTAAAACGAATGTTCATCCGCGGCGGTCGCCGTTCCCGCCTCGCGGCGGCCCGAGTCATCGGAACGCCGAACGGCCCGGCGCCGAGGGGCGGTCCGGGACGCTCGTCGAGCGGGGGATTCGGGGTCCACGGCGGGGCAGGCCGCCGGCAGCGTCGGGTCAGAGCTTGCGCCAGCGGGCGTTGGCCCAGGAGAAGAGGCCGAAGGCGATCAGGCCGGCCGCGATCAGGACCAGCAGCCAGGGGCCGGCGGGGGTGCCGACGAAGGAGCGCAGGGTGTCGTCGGTGCCCTTGGACTTGCCGGGGGTGTGCTGGACGGCGGCCGCGACGGCGAAGCCGCCGGCGGTGGCGAGCACGACGCCGCGGGCCGTGCCGCCGAAGACCCCGAGGAAGTCCACCGCGCGCTGCTCCGTCCGGGACATCTCCGCCATTTTCAGGTGCTTGTGGAACTTCCGCATGATGGCGCGGACGGCGATCCCCACGCCCACGCAGCCGACCACGACGCCGGCGATCGCGACGATCCACTGGCCGCCGGGCCACTCCAGGGCCTTGGCCGTCACGTCGTTGGTCCTCCGGTCGGTGGACCCGCTGCCACTGCCCTTGTCGCCGGCCGCGTAGGCCAGCACGGAGTAGCAGACGAAACCGTAGAAGACGCAGCGCACTGCGGCCATCGCGCGCTTGGCCGGCTTGTCGCCGTCCGGGCCGCCCAGGCCGAAGACGGCCTGGGACAGGCGCCACAGCGCCATACCGGCCACGCCTATGCCGAGCAGCCACAACAGGACGTCGCCGAACGGCTTGTGCGCGATCTCGGCGAGCGCGCCGCCCCGGTCGGCCTGCTGGCCACCGCTGTCCGCGGTGGCGATGCGTATCGCCAGCACGCCGACCAGGACGTAGATGATCCCGCGGGCGACGAAGCCCGCACGGCCGCCGGCCGCAACCGCCTTGCTGCCGGCCATGCTTCGGGAGTCACGCCGGCCGGGCTCTCTCGCTGCTTGGGTCTTCACGTGAAGTCGCGTGCCCGCTCGGGCCCCGATGACACCCGGCAGTACGCCGGCGCCGGACGCGGCCTAGTGCCGGTAGTACGCCTCGATGGGGACGCGGGCCTCGTCCAGCAGGGCCGGGCCGTCCTGCGGGACCGTGGGCCAGGCGCCGGAGTCCGGGTTGAGGGCGACGAGTTGGTCGGTGGCGAGCGCGTAGACGACGCGGCCGAGGCCGGATCGGGCGATGGCCCCGGTGCACATGCCGCACGGCTGGCAGCTGGTGTACATCGTGGTGCGCGCGGCCGCCTCGGGGGCGAGTTCGCGGGCCGCCCAGCGGGCGAGCTTCAGTTCCGGGTGGGCGCTGATGTCGTTGTCGCTGCGCACGGTGTTGTGCGCTTCGGCCAGCACCGTGCCGTCCGGCCCGGCGAGCAGCGAACCGTAGGGCGCGTCGCCCAGGGTGATGGCGCGGGCGGCCAAGGCGACGGCGCGGCGCAGGAGTTCCTCGTCGGCGGAGGTGATCACGATGCTGCCTTCCAGTGTTCGGCCACGGCGGTGAGCGCCTGCCAGACCTCTTGGGGCCTGCGGGTCTCCTCCGGGTCGCCGCGGTAGGGGTCGAGCAGGACGGAGCCGGCGCCCAGCCGGCGCAACTGGTCGAGGTCGTCGATGACTTGCTCGATGGTTCCGGTACCGGCGAGGCGTTCCGGGTCGTCGACCGGCGCGCCGGTCAGCCGCAGCGAGATGCGCGGGGCGAGGGACGGCGGCGTGTGCCGTGCCAGGGCCGAGCGCAGCCAGGGCAGCGTGAGGCGCATCGGGTGCCAGGCGTCCCCGTACGCGATGGCGCGGCGGATCGCCGCGTCGCTGTTGCCGCCGACCCAGAGCGGGATCGGCCGGCCGCCGTCCTGCGCGCGCCAGGCCTCCCGCAGCGCGGCCAGGTGCTCGTCAGTCAGCCTGCCGCGTGCGCTGAACGGCACGCCCAGTGCCTCGAACTCCTGCCGCGCCCAGCCGACGCCCACGCCGAGCACCAGCCGGCCGCCGCTGAGCGCGTCGAGGTTGCGCGCCATCCGATCCACCAGCAGCGGGTGCCGGTAGGGCATGACGAGCACGGTGGTGCCGAGCCGGACCGTGGTGGTGATCCCGGCCAGCCAGGACAGCGTGGTGAAGGGCTCGTAGAAGGGCTCGGGGTACTTCTCCGCCACGTCGGGGGTGACGGCCACGTGGTCGGAGACCATGAGCAGCCCGAAGCCGAGCCCTTCCACGGTCCGCGCCCATTCGCGCAGCACCCCCGGGTCTGTTCCCGGCCCGAAATTCGGCACGTTGACGCCTAGTTCCATGATCGGATGCTATAGCGGTGCTTCCCCGGCGAGGAAGCCGAATCTCCCGGGACTCCCCGCCTGCCACCGCTGATCTCCCGGTAGTCTTGCCGGATGACCGCGAATCTTGACGACGTCGACTGGGCGATCATCGAGCAGTTCCAGCGCGAGGCGCGCGTCTCGGTCAGCGAGCTGGCGCGCCGGGTGAGCCTCAGCGCGTCGGCCGCCGCCGAGCGCGTGCGGCGGCTGGAGACGCTGGGCGTGATCACCGGCTACCACGCGGCGGTCGACCTCGCGCAGGTCGGCTACCCGCTGCTGGCGATCGTCCGGCTGAAGTACCCGGGCAACCACCACCAGCCGCTGCGCCGGCTGCTCGAGGACCGCCGCGAGATCCTGGAGTGCCTGCGCACCACCGGCGACGACTGCTACACCCTCAAGGTGGCCGCCACGTCCATGGAGCACCTGGAGAGCGTGGTCGACGAGCTGGCCGGCTTCGGCAGCACGACCACCGGCGTCGTCTACCGCCAGACCCTCCCCTACCGCGGCCCCGCCCGGCCCTGACCGGGCGCCCCGCCCGGCCCCGCTCGGCTCGGCTCGGGAGGCCAGGTCGAGGGCAGGGCCAGGTCGCGGGAGGGCTAGGCCGAGAGCAGGCCTACGTCCAGGGCATCGCGGCGCGCCGGCGCCAGTACGTCTGCGGGTCGACGGCGAGCGGCGCGTAGCGGTCCGGGTCGGGTGCGGGGGCGGTGCGGGCGGTGAGGTTGGCCCGCAGCTGCTCGACGGTGACGGCGCCCGACAGGACCACGTCGACCCACGGCTGGGCCAGCACGGCGGCCAGGGCGGCAACGCCGGGGCGCGGCCCGAGCCGCTGGGTCGCCGGACTGGGCACGGCGAGACGGCCGTTGGCCAGGGCCTCCTTGACGATGACGGTCCACCCCGCTGCCTTGGCCTCCGCCAGTGCGGGGCCGGCCGAGGGCTCCATGACGTTCCAGGTGGCCTGCACCGCGGAGAAGACCGGCTGCCCCTCGACGCGGATCTCCAGCGCCTTGCGCAGCGTGTCGGCCTGCCCGGGGCCGCTCAGGCTGAGGCCGACGGGGACGGGGAGCGCGGCCAGGTCGCGCAGCACCTGCGCGTCGTCGAGGATCCCGGACTCCTGGGTCGCGGAGTGGACCGCGTAGAGGCGCAGCCACGGCCCGAGCAGGGCCTCGGTCTGCGGCCACTGCCGGGCCAGGGCGGCGGCTGAGTGGTCCTTCACCTCCTGGACCTCCGCGTGCGGCTGCCAGTCGGCGGTGTAGGTGTAGCCCCACTTCGAGGACACGGTGACGTCCCCGGCCCCGATGCCGCGGGCGGCCAGCCACCCGCCCAGGAACTGCTCGGCCAGACCGTACGAGCGCGCCGCGTCGAACCACCGCACCCCGCCTTCCCACGCGGCGTCGCAGACGCTCTCGCACCGCCTGCGCAGGCCTTCGACGGAACGGTCGTCGCCGAGGGCGGCCCCGTGCCCGACGTTCAGATACTCAGGACGGCCGAGGCTTGCCAGACCCAGTCCGAATACGGCCATCAGATGCCCCTTTCCCGATCCCGTCCGGGCACCGCCGGTGACGGCGGCGGGCGCGGGATCTCCGTGGCACGGACGTTCCCGGTCGGATTCTTCCCTCAGGACAAGCGTCGCATATGACCCCGTCCGGACGGGCTCTTTACCATGAGTGACCAGTACGCGGGCGGGCCGCCCGCCAGGGACGGAGGCGGCATGACCGACGCGGGAGACGCGAGAGACCCGGGAGGCGCAGGGGTCGCGGGGGCCGCGGGAAAGGCGGGAGCCGTGCACGACCCACATGACGTGGGGGACGGGCGGACCGCGGTGACGGTCGAGTCCGGCGTGCTGTTCGCGACGGTCGACGGCGTCGAGCTGCGGCTCGACATCCACCGCCCCGCTCTGCCCGGCACCCCCGTCGTCGTCTACGCGCACGGCGGCGGCTGGACCCGCGGCGACCGGCAGGCCGACGGCGCCACCCGGCTGACCCCGCTCGCCGCGTACGGCGTGACCGTCGTCGCGGTCGACTACCGGCTCGCGCCAGGCGCGGTCTTCCCGCAGCAACTGCACGACCTCAAGGGCGCCGTGCGCTGGCTGCGCGCCAACGGGGGGCGCCTGGGGCTGGCCACCGAACGGCTCGGCATGTGGGGCGCCTCCGCGGGGGCGTATCTGGGCTCGCTGCTCGCGCTGTCCGCGGGCGACAGCGCCCTGGAGGGCACGGTCGGCGGAAACGCGGACCGGTCCAGCGCCGTGCAGGCCGTGGTGCACTGGTTCGGCCAGACGGACCTCGCCGCCTCGGCGGCCCGCAGCACGGTGGAGGCCGGCCTGCTGCCGTTCCACTTCGAGGCGGACCTGCTCGGCACGCCCGAGCCTGCCGCTGGCCCGCTCCGGGCGCTCAGCCTGCTGCCGCGGGTGTCGGCGCAGGCGCCGCCGTTCCTGATCGCCCACGGCGACCGCGACCGGATCGTTCCCCCCGCCGAGGGCCTGGCGCTGCACGACGCGCTCAGCCGGGCCGGCGCGCGCACCCGCTTCGAGCTGCTGGGCGGCGCCGGGCACGAGGACGCGGCCTTCGGCGCCCCCGCCTCCCTCGCCGGTACGGCTGCGTGGCTGCGGACCGTGCTGGGCTGAGGCACGGGGGGCCGGTCCTGCCCCCTCACGGGCCGCGGCCGGGGTGGCCGCGGCCCGCAACGGGGCCGGGGTCAGCCGATCTTGACGACCTGGCCGGAGGTCGAGTAGGCGGGGTCGCCGAAGGGCCACATGGAGGAGTAGTTGCTCACGTAGAGCGAGCCGTCGCGGCCGGCCAGGAAGCCCGCGGGCGCGAAGAGCTTGCCCGCGCCGAGGGTGGTGCGCCGCCCGTCCCTGCCGATCTGGACGACCGCGCCGGTGGGCGGGACGTCGGACGAGGGGAAGCCGGTGGTGTCGAACTCGGTGACGTAGAAGTCACCGTTGGCGCCGAAGCCGCAGCCGTTGATGGCGCTGAAGCCGCTCTGCCACACCGTCAGGGCGCCGGTGCGCGGCACGTAGCGGAAGACGTCGGCGTCGGTGGCCGAGCCGCCGAACCCGGTGAGCTCGCCGATGTAGACCGCACCGTCCGGGCCGATGTCCAGGCAGGTGGGAACGGAGTTCGCGCCGCCCGGGGTGTTGGGGACCAGGGCCAGCACCTGCACATTGCCGTGCCGGTCGATCGAGTCCAGCGTGTTGGAGCCCCCGTCGACCAGGTAGAAGCCGCCACGCGGGTTGGCCGCCAGCGCGTAGGGGTTGCCGTCGTGGTCCGGCGCCCACTGGTAGTCGACGTCACCGGGGTTCGCGACCGCCCGGGGGGAGCGGCCGGTGACGTCCAGCAGCGCGCCGTACTGCTTCTTCAGCGTCGCGCTCAGCTCCGGCGTGAGGCCGGGCAGACCGGCAGGGACGAACTCCGGGGACGCCGGCTCCAGGGCGTAGAGGTGGCCGTCGACGTACTCCAGGTCGTCCGGGCCGACCATCTCGCCCCCGTTGAGCAGCGAGGCCAGGCCCGTGCGGATGCGTACCGGCGAGCCGGAGGAGACGTCCGCGATCGAACCGGTCAGGCCGAAGCAGTTCACCCCCGCCGGGTTGCTGGTGTCGCACAGCGAGGGAATGGTCCCCGCCTCGCCGACCAACAGGTGGCCGTGCGGTCCCCAGACCAGGCCGCGCGGCCCGTTCAGCCCGCTCGCCACGACCCTGACCGGCGCACTCGCCGTCAGCTCGGCCGGGTGTCCCGCCGGGCGGGCGGCCGCCTCGGCCACCGGTCCCGACGGTCCCGCGCTCAGTCCGGCGAGCGCCGCGGCCGCCGCCGCGGCCAGGACCATCCGACGCGTGTTGAGAGGTCGCATCCGCGCCTCAACTCCTCCCCATGGGGTGAGCACGGACGCGCGCGACCGGTCGCCGTCAGCGATGGACGCCCCCGCGCCCGGCTCACGGCAGGGCCGGTCATGACACGCTGCAGGACGCTCCGAGCCCCCCGCGCCGGGTCACACCAGCCGGGTGACACGCAGGAGCATCGCCCACCTGACTTGGCGCCGAACTGGCGTGGACTTGGCGCCGGCCCGCCGACGGCCCGGCCGCGACGACCGGAGTGGGTGGCGGTGTCCGTGGGACGGCAGGGGCGGCCGGCGGTCCGCTGACGGCGGCTTTCCCGCCCGGGGCGGGTGACCAGGCGGGAAGCCATGGCCAGGGATTCGCCAAGCCGACGCCAAGCCGTTCCTTAGTCGCCCGCCACCCCCCGCCCCCGGCTGCCCGGCAGTGTGCCCCCGGCACCTCCGGCCCCCGGCACCCCTCGCCCCCCGGGTGGCCCCGCACAGGGTGCCGGCGGTGTCACGGGCGACCAGGTCGGCGCGGCCGTCACCGGTGGGATCGCCCGCCCCGACGAGCTGGTCGTACACGTTCCAGCCCCCGCCCACAGCACTCGATCAGCGGTTCCGGTCGATTCATCTCACGATCAGCCGGGCTCGTTAGGGCCGGAGGAGTTCACAACCGGGTGCGACCGCGGCGGCCCGCCGGGGGCCGCTCCGCGCATCCCCGCAGCGCCTGCCGCGTCCCGCGGGTCAGGCGAACCAGACCTCGGCCACCGACTCCGCGGCGGCGACGGCCTGGGCGTGGCCGGCCCGGGCGGCGGCCGGGCGGCGGGAGTCGTCCACCATGTTGCGGCCCATCGCGCGGCGGGCCGCCGGGTCCGGGGTCAGCAGCGCGACGGCGGTGCCGTCCGCCCCCAGTGCGGCGGCCTCCTGCGCGGCGTCCGGGTGCGGGCCGACCGCCTTGGGGATCGGCGCGACCGCCACCACGCGGTGGTGGCCGCCGGCCAGCGGGATGTTGGTGGTCGAGCGGCTGCCGCCGTCCATCCAGCGGCGGCCCGCGACGGTGACGGGCGGCCAGATCAGCGGCACCGCGCAGCTGGCGGCGACCGCTTCGAGCAGGGTCGGGCCGGAGTCGGCGGTGAAGACCTCGAGTTGCCCGGTCCGCGCGTCCGTCGCCGTGATCCGCAGGTCGCGGCGGGGCCAGGTCCGTAGGTCGCCCGACCGCGGCGGCGCACCCGGGCGAAGCGCCCGGCGAGGGTGCGCAGGGCCACCGGATCGGGGAAGTCGCCGTGCCCGGCTGGGGGTCGTGGCAAGGTGGGCTGCCCGGGGCGGGGCCAGGGAGAACAGTCGGAAGGGAAGTGGGGGATGGGGGCGCGGCGGTTGGTCGGGTATCGGGACGCCGTCGCGCTGCTGGGGGTGGATCCGCCGGGTCTGGTCGCGCTCGACGAGGCCTTGGGGGGCGCCCTGTCGGTGGCCACCGGCGGGGTGAGCGAGACCGTGCTGAACCTCGCCGGGGCGCAGGGGCGGATCCTGCGGCTGGGGCGGGACGTCTTCGGGCGGCTGCGGGAATCGCTGGGCGCGGCCGACCGGGTGGGGCGCACGCGGCAACTGGAGGCCGCGCACGCGGTGCTGGTGGTGACGGCGTACTTCGAGGTGCTGGGCGAGGTGGCGCTGCCGTTCGACTGGGCCGAGGCGCGGCTCACCCGCCGCGAGCAACTCGCTCTCGCGGGCAGCGCCGAGGCCGACGCCCACAACTTCGTCCACGCCGTCGCGTCGACCGCCGCACCGATGCCCGCCCCGCACCTGCCGTACGAGGACGTGCTGGACGAGCTCGGCCGGTGGTACTCGCTGCTGGAAGGCCGGTTGCTGCGCTTCCTGCGCGGGCTGGCGCTCTGGGAGCGGCTCAGCGAGACCGAACGGGCGGTGTCCACCCGGCGGTTGAGCATGGTGGCGGCCGGTGCGCTGGTCCGCTACCAGGAGCTCTTCGCCCGACTCAGCGCCGAGATACCGGAGTTCGGCCTGTGGTCGGGCCGCACCGAGCACCAGGCGACGCGGGCGACCGTGCGTACGGCGCTGAGCACGGTGGAGATGCTGCTCAACGGCCTGGCCGCGGCGACGTCGCCGCCGGTGGACGTCGCCGCCGCGCTGTCCACCGCCTACCGGGCGACGCTGGGCCGCCGCATCCTCGCCGACGGCGACATGACGACCTACGCCGGCCTGCCCACCGTGGCCGACAGCTACCTGGATCCGCGGTTCCGGGTGCGGGCCACGGACGGCACCGCGGGCACGCCGGCCGACGAGGACTGGTGGTCAGGGGCCGAACTGCGCGACGACCTCTGCGAATACCTGGCGGGCGCCTTCACCGGGCCCGGCACGACGGCGGCGCCGATGGTCGTCCTCGGCCAGCCGGGAGCGGGCAAGTCCATGCTGACGAAGGTCCTCGCGGCCCGGCTGCACGCCGCCGGCTTCCTGCCGGTACGGGTGGTGCTGCGGGAGATCCCCGCGGAGGCGGAGATCCAGGACCAGATCGAGTACGCGGTCCGGTCCGCGACCGGTGAACGCGTCACCTGGCCCGAGCTGATCCGCGCGGCCCCGGGCACCGTCCCGCTGGTGCTCTTCGACGGCTTCGACGAACTCCTCCAGGCCACCGGCGTCAGCCAGTCCGACTTCCTGATGCGTATCGCCGCCTTCCAGCAGCGCGAGTCCGACCAGGGCCGGCCGGTCATCGCGCTGGTCACCACCAGGACGGCGGTGGCGGACCGGGCCCGTTACCCGGACGGCACGGTGGCGCTGCGCCTCGAACCGTTCAGCGACGGCCAGGTGCGCGCCTGGGTGGGGATCTGGAACCGTACGAACGAGCGGCTGTTCGCCGCCGCCGGCACCCTCCCCCTGCCGGAGACCGTCGCCGAGCACCACCGCGAACTGGCCAGCCAGCCGCTGCTGTTGCTGATGCTCGCGCTCTACGACGCCACCGGCAACGCCCTCCAGCGCGGCGACACACCGCTGAACGAGGCCGACCTCTACGAGGACCTGCTCACCGCCTTCGCCGCCCGCGAGGTCGGCAAGTCCGCCGCGGCCGCGCCACCCGCCGAGGTCGGCGTCCTGGTACGGCAGGAGCTGGAACGCCTGTCGCTGGTCGCCTTCGCCATGCTCAACCGGCGCCGCCAGTGGGTCACCGCGAGCGAACTCGGCGCCGACCTCGACGCCCTGCTCGGGCGGCCCGCCGCCGCCGAGTCCCGGTTCCGCGCGCCGCTGGAGCACGGCGACGTGGCGCTCGGCCGCTTCTTCTTCATCCAGCGGGCGCAGGCCGTCCAGGACGGACACCGGCTGGCCACCTACGAGTTCCTGCACGCGACCTTCGGCGAATACCTCGCCGTACGGCTCGCGGTGGACCTCTTCCACCGGCTCATCGACCAGCGGCCGAGCCTCATCGTCGGCCCCGCGCCGGTGGACGACGGGCTGCTCTACGTGCTGCTCTCCTACGTGCCGCTGTCGGCCCGCCAGATGCTGCGGTTCGTGCGGGCCCGCGTCGCGCGCGTACCGGAAGCCGACCGGCGGCGGCTGTCCGACCTGATCGTCCAGGTGATCGCCGTCAACGCCACGCGTACGCAGCACCCGCACGAGGGCTACCGCCCCGACCCCGGCCGGCCCACGTCCTCCCGGCACGGGCTCTACGAGGCGAATCTGCTGCTGGTCCTGCTCGCGCTGACCGGCGGGTTCCGCGCCGGCCGGATCTTCCCGGACTCCCCCGACACGCCCGCCACCTGGCACCGCCGCGCACTGCTGTGGCGGTCGTCCATGATCGAGGAGGAGTGGACGGAGTTCGCGCTGGCCCTGCGGCTGCGGCACATCCGCCCGGCGGGGCGCCGGGACCTGGAGATCCTGCCCGCGGCGGACCCGGTCGGCGCGCCGGAGCCGGTCGATCCCGTCTGGCTGTACGGCCACGCCGTCGGCGTCCGCAGCGCGGCCTGGCGCAGGACGTACTGGGTCGAGCTGATGCACAAGATGGACGTGTCGGGCGGCACCAACGACTCGGTGGTCAGGCACGCCCTGGAACCGGTGGCCGAATTCCTCGGCCCGGAGCTGATGACCTTCTACACCCACGGCGACGCACGCGCCTCCTCCGTCGTCCACGACGTGCTGCGGCTGTGGCTGACCAGCCGCCTGGCGACGTCGTGGCGGCCGCTCGCCGTCGCCTACCAGCGGTGCGTGGCCTGGCTGCCCGGCGCCTGGGCGGCGAAAGTGCGCCCGCTGGTGCTCGACCTGCTCGCCGCCGACGCCGACCGGCTGCCACCGGAGCTGGTGGCCGGCCTGCTGCGGCAACTCGACGGGCTCGTGTCCCGTGACCCGGACTGCGCGGCGCCGCTGCTGTCGGCGGCGGTGGCGGCGCTGGCCTCCCGGCCGTCGCCGCCGGCCCGCCAGGACCTGCTGGCCGCGGCGCGGAACGCGGCCCGGCCCTTCGCGGTGGACGACGTACGCGGCTGGGAGGCCTGGCTGACGGTCCACGACCACGGCCTCGCGGGCGCGGTCTTCGGCGGCACCGCCGCGGAACGCCTCACGTCGTCCGACCTGGACGCGCTCCCGCCGACCCTCCGGCACCGGATCCGCCGGGTCGCCGCCGTGGACTACCCGCAGATCCCGCTGTGAGCTGCTGCGAGCCGGCGTGAGCCGCTGTGCGCGCGCCTCACGCCGGGTGGCGCAGGCGCAGTTCGCCGAGCACGCGGGTGGTGCGGCCCAGGTCGCGTATCAGCTCGGACGGCGGGACGGCGAGGACCGCGCAGCCCGCGTGGGCCAGGCAGTGCCGGGCGACGCCGCCGTGGAAGAGCCGCCGGAGGCCGCCCCGGCGCCCGGTGCCGATCACGAGCAGGTCGTCAGGCCGGTCGGCGAGCGCGACGAGCGCGCCCGCGGCCTCGTCCCTGGCGGTGATCAGCCGCAGCCGCACACCGGGCGGTTCGCCGCCGAAGGCGTCGGTGAACGCCTGCCGCAGGCGCTCGCCCGCCGCGTTCTCCAGCGCCGCGAGCACGGTGGCGCAGGAGAAGTTCCTGCGGGAGCCGGCCTCGCCGCCGGGCGGTGCCCAGTTTCTGACGGATGTACAAGCCGCCGCGTACGCGGCGTACAACGGGGCGCCGTCCCGTCCGGAGTTGGAGCGGTTCTTCTTCCTGGACGTTGCTGACTGGGAGCTGATCGAGGGCGAGCGGCGGTCCCACAACCGGCTCGGCTTCACTGTCCAGCTCACGACCGCGCGCTACCTCGGTGTGTTCCTGGACGACCCGACTGACGTGCCGGCTGAAGTCGTCGACTACCTCGCCGAGCAGCTCGGCATCGCGGACGCGTCGGCACTGAAGGCGTACGGGGAACGGGAGAACACCCGGCTGGCCCACGTCCGTGAGCTGCGGAAGGTCCTGGAGTACACGGAGTTCGCCGAGGCGGAAGCCGAGTTGCGGGTGTGGGTGGACGCGCGGGCGTGGACGACCGGGGAGGGCCCGAAGGCGTTGTTCGACGCGGCGGTGGGGTGGCTGCGTGGGCGGCGGGTGCTGCTGCCCGGCGTGACGACGCTCGCCCGGCTGGTGGCCTCGGTGCGGGAGGCGGCGAACCAGCGGATGTGGGACAGCCTCTACGGGCTGCTGAGCACCGGTCAGCGGGCGGTGCTCGACTCCCTGCTGACCGTGCCGCCTGGCGCGCGGGTGTCGGAGCTGGACCGACTGCGGCGCGGCCCGGTGCGGATCTCCGGGCCGCAGATGAAGTGGGCGCTTGAGCGGGCGGCGGAGATCGACGCGTTCGGGATGGGTGAGCCGGAAATTTCCGGGATACCGCCGCGGCGACTGGCGGAGCTGTCGAGGCAGTGGGCGGCCGCCACACCGGGTGGGTGCGGCGGCCGGGTGGGATCGGCTCCTGGTTCGAGTCAGTCAGCCCGGAGCAGGGTGTGCAGCTCGGTAGTGTCGATGATGTGGGCTCGTGAGGGAAAGACCTGGTGGAGCAGGACGTTGTGGACTTCGGTGTCCGGGTCGGCGACGCCGTCGGACAGGACGTAGAGCTGGTAGTCGCGGTCTGCCGCGTCGATGACGGTGGACAGGACGACTCCGCTGGTGCTGATGCCGGAGACGACCAAAGTGGTGATGCCGCGCTCGCGTAGCTGCTGGTCAAGGTCGGTGGTGGACATGCCGCCGTAGCGGATCTTGCGCACGATGATGTCGCCGTCCTGGGGAGCCAGGCGCTCGTGGATGGCAGCGGCAGGGTCCTCGTGGTGCATGACGCGGTGCTGGGCCAGCGGGGCGAAGGACTTGTTGGAGGCCGGGATCGCGGCCCAGTCGGCATCGGTGAAGCCGACGCGTACGTAGGCGATGGTGCCGCCATGTGCGCGAACGTCGGCGATGGCCGCTTCCACACGACCGAGCAGCGCGTTGCGGTCCTCGCCTTCGGGCACAAAGGCCAGGATCGCGGGCTGGTAGTCCATGACGAGAAGCGCGGTGTGGGTGGGGTCAAGCGCGGGGGCAATGCTCACGCGAGTGTTCTCCTTAACCGGTGGTGTGCCAGGTCGACGCGGACGCGCACCGGCGGACCGGCGGCGGCCTGCGAGTGGCAAGTTGTGGTGCCTCATGAGTGGCTGCGGGACAGTTCCGGCTCGTGGTGCTGCGACGTCTGGTCCTGTCGGGGAAGCAGGAGCGGGGTGGTCAGGATGAGCAGGCCCGCGACCGTGAGAGCGGTGCGTGGGCTGGTGACGTCGGCGAGCAGCCCGGCGAGCGCGGTGAGGACGGCGATCGACGCCTGCTGACCGATCGACCAGGCCGACAGGGCGCGGGCGACGAGATGCCTGGGGGTGTGCTCGAGCCGGTAGGTGGCGAGCACCGGGCTGTACAGGCTCATGTTGATGATGATTGCCAGCTCGACGGCCATCACGGTGACGAGGCCGACGATGCCGGGACGGGTGAAGGCCAGGCCGATCAGCCAGACGGCGCGCAGGGTGCCAACGGTCCGGAAGACCCGGTGCCGGCCGAAGCGGGCCACGACACGGCGGGCCAGCCGCGAGCCGATGAGGCCGCCGAAGCAGGGGACGGCGAAGGCGAGGCCGTACTCCCAGGGTGGGAAGCCGAGTTGGCGGAGCAGGAGCACGGCCAGCAGCGGCTCGGTGGCCATGATCAGACCGCCGACGAGCAGGTTGTTGAGGTAGAGCGGCCGCAGACCGGGGTGGCCCATGATGTGTCGCCAGCCGTCGAGCAGTGCGCCCGCTCGGATCGGGCTCTTGTCGGTCGTTCGCGGCGCTTCTTCCTGGCCGCGGATCGCGGTGATTCCCAGCGCGGAGAGCAGGTAGCTGAGCGCGTCGGCGACCACGGTGGTGACTGGCCCGAACAGGCCGACCGCCGCCCCGCCCAGCGGTGGCCCCACCGCGATGGAGCTCCAGTTCGTGGACTCGAACCGCGCGTTGGCGACGAGAAGGTCGTCCGGCCGCACGAGGGCCTTGAGGTAGGCGCCGCTGGCCGCGTTGAAGGCGATCTTGGCTGCGGCGACCACCGCCGAGACCACGAGCAGCTGGACGAAGCTGAGCCACCCGAAGGCGTAGGCCACGGGGATCGTCGCCATGGCCGTAAACCGGGTCAGGTCCATCATGATCATGACCGGGCGCTTACGCCGGAACTCCACCCACGGCGCGAGCGGCACCGCGATCAGCGCACCCACCGCAGGCCCCACCGCGGACAGCGCGGACACCTCAGCGGGTCCAGCGTGCAGCACCAGCACGGCGATCAGCGGCAACGCCCCGAACCCCAGCCCGGACCCGTAGGCGCTCACCGCATATGACGTCCACAGCCAGCCGAACTGCCGGCCCAACCGTCTCCTGCCCACCATACTCAGCGCACTCCCCTTGAGGTCCCACCCGAACAAACTGACGTTGACCGATGAGAGATAAGCGGGCAGGACAACAGCAGGTCAAACAACCGACCCGCCAGCAATCCACAACAATCAGTTGTTCACTAAGGTGGGTCGGCGTGGACCTCGAAGCAGTACGTACCTTCGTCGCCGTCGCGGAAGCGGGCCAGTTCCAGAAAGCCGCCGCCGACCTGTCGATCACCCAGCAGGCCGTCTCCAAACGCATCGCCACGCTGGAGCGCACCCTCGGCGTGCGATTGTTCACCCGTGCCCCACGCGGCGCCGAGCTCACCATCGACGGGCAGGCGTTCCTGCCCCACGCATGCGAGCTGCTGCGCGTCGCCGAGCGTGCAGGCGCGTCCGTGCGCCCCGGCCGCCGTCCGCTGCGCGTCGACGTGATCTCCTCGCGCAGCGCTCAGTCGGGCCTGATGCGCGACTTCCACCGCGCACACCCCGACATCGACCTCGACGTGATGATGCTGTTCGACATCGAGACGGCCGTCACCGCCATTCTCTCCGGTGCGATCGACACGTCCTTCCGCGCCGTCGCCGCGCCCGGCCGGCCCCTTCCCGAGGACATCGCCTCCGTCCGGGTCCTCGACGAACCGCTCCAACTCCTCACCGGCCCCGCCCACGCACTGGCGGGCGCGCGGTCGGTGACCGTCGCCCAGCTCACCGGGCACCGGATCTGGATGCCCGGCATCGCCCCCGGTACCGAGTGGGGCGCCTACTACGACGACCTCGTCGCCGAGTTCGGCCTCACCATCGAAGTGACCGGCCCCAACTTCGGCACCGACGCACTCCTCGACACCATCGCCGACACCCCTGCCCTGGCCACCTTCATAGGCGAGCCCACCCGCCTCATCTGGCCCACCGACCACGGCCTGCGCCGCATCCCGGTGACCGACCCGACGCCCGTCTACCCGCACTCACTCCTCTGGCACCGCGACAACCCCCACCCAGCGCTGGCCACCCTCCGCACCCACCTCGCCGCCACGACAACCGGCCACGACGCCGCTGGGACCTGGGCACCGGGCTGGGCGATTCGGCGCTGAGCGCCCCCGTCCGCGCGGGCCGGCCCTGCCCTGCCCTGTGCAGGCGGTCAACGGCGGGCGTCGCCGGGGGCGAGCGGGCTGGTCAGCTCGGAGATCGCCTCCGGGGAGGGCTTGAAGTGGCGGCGGACGTTCTCCGGCTTCTTGTGCCGGGACTTCGCCATCAGCATCAACAGCGAGGCACCCTGCTCGCCGAGATGGGTCAGGGCGGAATGGCCGTACCCGTGCAGGTCCCAGCCCGTACCCGGCCCGCGCAGGGCGGTGTGCTCGTCGAGCAGGGCGCGGGCCTGCCCGTACGACAGCCTGGCCGGCCCGGTGTCCGGGCACACGTCGCGGGAGCTGACGACCTTGCCCGGCCCTGGGCGGCGATGGGTGACGAACACCGGCCCGCGGGTGCGGCCCTTGAGCAGCCGGGGCAGCAGCCGGGCGGTGCCGGCATCCCAGTCACGGGCTCCAGCACGCGAGGCAGGGCCGACCGGGTCCGGCCGCGCGCTGCAAGAAGGGGGGCGGCCGGTCAGTCCGCGACCACGACCTGCCAGACGATGGCCAGCCGCGGGGCCTCCAACAGCACCCAGTGCGCGTACATCCCGGGCATCACCTCGGCCCGCAGCCCGACGCCGTCCGGGGTGCCGACGCCGATCGCGGAGGCGTCCGCCAGGCGGTCGAGCGCTTCGTGGACTTCCTGCTGCCGCTCTGTCCCGTATGTGCCAAGCTCCATTGCGACTTCTGCCGTGGTCGTCACCCTTACGCCGCTCACCTGTCCACCTCTTCTCCCGCCGCGGACGCTGCCGCGGTGCGCCTTCCGCCGTTCCAGAGCGTCTGCCCGCAAACCGCGCGGGCAGACTCCCGCCCCGGTGGTGCACGGGCTCCTCACCCCTATGAACGGGCGGATCAGGAAAGTCAGGCAGATCCCATCATCTGATGAGATGTCGAACCCCTGGGTCTTCCTACGCTGGCGGGGTGAGCAAACAGGGGGCGGGGGATATGCGGTGGCCGGCGATCGCCGGGCACCTGGACTGGATCGACGGGGTGCTCGGCGGCGAGCGGATACCGGCCGCGCGCAGAGCGGAACTCGGCGAGCGGCTGCGGGTCGTCCAGGCGCGGGCCGCCGATCCGCTGCTGCGGATCGCCGTGTTCGGGGAGGCGTCCAGCGGCAAGAGCACGCTGCTGAACGGGTTCGTACGGCGCCGGCTGCTGCCGTCGTCCAACGACGTGACGACCCGGACCACGACGGTGCTGCGCCAGGTCGGGGGCGCCGAGGCGCTGGTGGCGACCGTGTCGGGGCGGGGGGACGTCAGCTGGCCTTCGGGGTCGTTCACCCAGTGGACCCGGCCGCCCGGGCCCGGCAGTTCGGCGACCCTGGAGCAGGCGCTGCAACGGGTGCTGACCACCTCGCTCGCCGAGCAGGTGCTGCGGCTCGAAGTACGCCAGCACGCCCGGCTGCTCGGGGACGGCATCGTGCTGCTCGACACCCCGGGCTTCTCCGTGGTGGACCGCGGCCACCGCGAACTGGCCGAAGCGGCCGTCCGGCAGGCGGACCTGGCGCTGGTCGTCGTCCCGGCGACCGCGGCGATGTCGATGACGCTGGTCGACTTCCTGTCCGGGCCGCTGCACGACCACCTCGACCGGTGCGCCTTCGTCCTCACCAAGACCGACCTGCTGGACCCCGACGACATCGACGACGTCACCGACCTGGTCGAGCGACGGCTGCACGAACTCGGCGTCGCCGAGCCTGTCGTGCTGCCCTGCGCGCCAGGCCGCGCTCTCGCGGCACTCACGGCCGGCACCGCGGACGGCGGCGGGGCGCCCGACGCGCACGTGGCGCGGTTCCTCGCCGTCGAGCGGCGGATCGCCGAACTGGCCGCGGGGCAGCGGCAGTCCGCGGTGGCGGCGACCGTACTCGGCCTGCTGTCCGGGCTGCTGGCGGCGGTGGAGGAGACCGCGGGCGAGCAGCGGGTGCGGCTGGCCGCGGAACGCGAGGCGCTGGGACGGCTGTCGCTGCCCGACTTCCCGGCCTTCCTCGACCACTGGACCGCCGGCGCCCTGCGCGGGGCCGAACGCGCCCTGGACGGGACGACCCTGCTGCTCCGCCTCGACGCGGCGATCGCCTCGCTGGACGCCGAGGTCGTCGAGGCGGTGGCCGGCGACCGGATCGCCCAGGTGAACGACGCCGCGGCCGCGGTCTCCCGGCTGGTACGCGAACGCCTGCGCCGCGACGCCCAGAACACCGTGGACGCCGCCGCCGGGCGGGCCGCGCAGGCGCTGAGAGGCGCGGCCGACGAGCTGGCGCGCGACTTCGGCCGCCAGTACAGCGCGCTCGCCGGGCTGGCCGGCGAGCGGCGGACCGCGGCCCCGGTCACGCTGTCGGCGGCGGCGGTGCCCGCGCCCGACCTGTCGGCCACCGACGAGGCACTGGCCCGGGTCGGCAGCCAGCTCGCCCTCAGCGACAACTGGCGCACCGGCGGCGGGGCCGCGGCCGGCGCGCTGGCCGGCAGCCTGGTCGCGCCGGTGGTCGGCACCATCGTCGGCGGGATCCTGGGCGCGATCATCGGCAAGCGCGGCCCGGACGCGGCCCGCGAGCAGTTCCTCGCCCAGGCCAGACCGATCATCGCCGAGGCCCAGGAGACCGTGGCCGAGGCGGTGACCGACGCCGTCGGGCAAGTGGGCGCGGAGCTGGGGGAGAGCGTCGTGGCGCTGCGCGCCCGCTACCTGACCCAGTGGAGCGAGGAGATCGCCCGGCTCAACGCCTCGCAGGCCCGCCGGCAGGCCGCACTGGCCCAGAAGATCGCCGCCGCCGAGCGGATCGCGCTCGAAGCGCGCCGCCGCCGTACCGACATCGCCTCGCTGCGCCACGACATCAGGCGCACCCCGGCCTCAGCGAAGGAGTGACCGCCGTGGACGCCGAACGAGCCACCGCCCCCACCTCTCCACCCACCGCGACAGACCCCCCGCGGCCCCCGCTGCCCCGGGACGGCGCGTTGACCGCCGGACACGGCGCGGGGGCCGGGATTCCGGCGCCCGACAGCGCGTTGACCGCCGGGGGCGGCCAGGACGCGCGGTACGTGGCGGCTGACGAGCCGCCGACCGGCGACGCCGCCGGGAAGCCCGGCGATCCAGCCCACTCCGGTGTGCCGCCCGCGGGGACCGGCGGGATCGCCCGAGGCGCCGGAACGGCCGCTGCGGAATCCGGCGGGACGGCACCCGGCCGTGCGCTGTCCGGCGGGGCGGCCGGCAGGGGTGGCGGCGGGCCCGAGGGCGGGCCCCGGGGGGATTCGGTGCCGGACGTCAGCGTGCAGACGCCGGGATGGCTGCGGGAGGCGCGGGCCCTCGCCGAGCAGGCCGCGCTGCCGGAAACGGTCGCGGTGCTCGACGAGCTGGCGGCCGGGCGGGGGCGGCCGACCTTCCGGATCGTCGTGGTCGGCGAGTTCAACCGGGGGAAGTCGACGCTGCTCAACACGCTGCTCGGCCGGGAACTGCTGCCCACAGGGCCGCTGCCGGTCACCCGCACGCCGGTCGCGGTGCGGGCAGGGGCCGAGGACGTGCTGAGCGTCGAGTGGCCGGACGGCTCGCGGGAGGAGCGGCGGCCGGACGCCCCCGACGCCTGGCGCGGCCTGATCCTGCACCCGGACGCGCCCGCGGCCCGCGCCGCCGCGTCGGAGCCGGCCGCCGCGGGCTCCCCCGCGCTCACCCTCACCGTCGCCGGCGACTGGCTGAGGTCGCTGAACGCCGAGCTGCTGGACACCCCCGGCGTCAACTCTGTCGCCGAGGAGCAGTTCGAGCAGGTCAGGCAGGCGGTGGCGAGCAGCGACGCCGCGCTCTTCGTGGTCTCCGCGCTGTCGCCGCTGGGCGCCACCGAGCGCCGCCTGCTGGAGGAGGAGGTGCTGTGCCGCCACGTCGTCCACGCGGCGGTCGTCGTCACCATGCTCGACCTGCTCGACCCGGACGACCGGGAGCCCGCCCTGCTCGACATCCAGCAGCGGCTCGCGGACCTGTCCGCGATCCGGGTGCTGCCCGCGCCCGCCCCGTGTGCGGCGGAACCGGCCGCGCAAGGGAGCGCGGTGTCGGCCGCGGTGGCGGAGTTCGCCGCCGCCGGCGGCCGGGCGCTGTGGCGGGACCGGCGGATCGCCGCCCAGGTCGCCGACCAGTGCGCCGCCCTGAGCGCCTTCGCCGCCCGCGCGCTGGCCGCCGGGCGGGGCGAGGACGCGGAGGCCGAGCGCGAGGCGGCGCGGCAGGCGGCGGCGGAGACAGGCCGCCGCTGGGAGCAGCTGCGGATCGACCTGACGTCCCGCCGGCTGGCCCTGGGCGCCGCCGTGCGCGAGGAGATCCACAAGCGGCGCGAGGACCTGGTCGAGCGGCTGCGCTGGGAGCTGGAACGGGCCCAGGACCCGCAGCTGTGGTGGGGGCGCGACCTGCCGGTCCGGCTGCGCCGCGAACTCGCGCTGATGGCCGGCGCCTGCGAGCGCACCGTCGCGCTGCCCGCGCTCACCGAGGACACCCGCTGGCTGGACCAGGCGATCGCCGCGCTGCTGCCGGACGTGCCGCGCGGCCCCGCGCCGAGCGGCCTGCGGCTCACCGCCGAGCCGCTGCTGTCCGGCGAGGTGTCCGACCTGAGCAGGACGCGGCTGTTCAACCGCCTCGGCGCCCAGGGCGGGGCGATCCTCGGCTACCTGGTCGCGGCCGCCCGTTCCGCGGCCATGCCGATGATCTACGGCGCCGGCTTCAGCATCGTCGGCGGCCTGATCGCCGAGGCGTCCATCAGGTCGGCCACCGAGGAGCAGCGCCGCGAGGTCGACGCGGTGCTGGTGAAGGTGGTCGGCGAGAGCACCGCCGCCTTCCAGCGGCAGACCGCGCAGGTGGTCGCCGACGTGCACGGCGAGCTCTTCGAGCGCCTCGACCGCTCCCGCCGGGCCTGGCAGCGGGCCGCCGACCCCGACACGGCCGCGGCGCAGCGCCCCGGCGCCGACTGGGCGGACCTGGCCAGAACCGCGACCGGCCTCGCCACCCGTATCCGTACCGCCCTCCGGGGCTGAGGCACAGACAGCCGACGGCACAGAACAGGAGAACCGGGGACCATGACGACGGAACAGAGCGGCTACGAGGCCGCCGCAGGACAGCGCTCCCGGCTGACCGGCATCGGCCGCCAGGTGGCCGACATCGCCGCGCGGATCGGCAACGCGGGCGCCAAGGACTCCACCGCCGCCCTGCTGGAGCGGCTCGACAACGACGCCTTCCACGTGATGGTGGTCGGCGACTTCAAACGCGGCAAGTCCACCTTCGTCAACGCCCTGCTCGGCGCCCAGGTGCTGCCGGTCAAGGCCACCCCGGCCACCGCGGTGATCACCGAGGTGCGGTACGGCGACACGCCCACCGCCCGGCTGTGGCGGGAGGACGCGGCCGCCCCAGAGACGGTCGACCCCGCCCGGCTGACCGACCTGATCACCGTCAACAACGAGGCGCGCGACGAGCGCAACCCGTACGTGAAGGCCGAGGTGTTCTGGCCGCTCGAACTGTGCAGGCACAACGTCGTCCTCATCGACTCGCCCGGGCTCAACGAGCACGCCACCCGGGACGAGATCACCCTGTCGCACCTCAGCAAGGCCGACGCGGTGATCTTCCTGCAGCACGCGATCGCGCCGATGAGCCTGAGCGAGTCGCGCTTCCTTGAGGCGTATCTGGACAGCCACGACCCCTTCTTCGTCTTCACCTACTTCGACGCGATCGAGCCCGGCGACCGCGACGACGTGATCCGCGCCGCCCGGCAGCGCATCGTCGGCGTGCGCGGCGACGACCGGGACCGGGAGCGGCTGCACTTCGTCGACGGCCGCAGCGCGCTGCGGGCCAGGGAGGCCGGCGACGCCGAGGCGTTCACCCGCTCCGGCGTGGCGGAGCTCGCCCAGGCCCTGGAGCGCTACCTGTCCACCGAGCGGCACAAGGTGAAGCTGCTCTCGCCGGCGCGGGCGCTGCGCGGTGTCGCGCGCGAGCTGGACCGGGCCGTGCCGTACGAGATCGCGCTGCTCGACTCCCGCACCGAGGACCTGGAACGCCGCTGGAAGGCGGCGCAGCAGCCGCTGAAGGCGCTGCGCGAGCAGGCCAGGCAGATCAGCGCGGACACCCGCAACCAGACCCGGCAGCTCCAGGACCGGGTGGAGACCATGCTCGGCGGCTTCCTGACGGCCATCGCCGAGAGCGTGCCGTCCTTCGCCGCCCAGGCACCGGTGACCACCAAGCTCGGCCTCAACCCGCTCAAGGCCAAGGAGCGGGCGGAGATGGTGGCCAGGGAGATCGCCGAGGGCACCTCCAAGACGGTCGAGGAGCGGGTCGCCGAGTGGGTCAAGACCGCGCTCGAACCCGTCGTACGCCAGGACATGGAGCAGATCGCCGAGCAGCTGCACGGCGAACTGACCTCCTTCGAGGCACGTCTCGACCAGTTGCGGCTGCAGCTGGTCGACCCCAGGGACGCCGCCGCGTTCGGCGAGCGGCAGGAGGAGGCGCCGTTGCAGCGCTTCCTGGCCGGCGTCGGCGGCTTCGTCTTCGGCGGCGTCGCCGGCGGCATGATGGGCGCCCGCTTCGGGGTCCGCGAGGCGCTGCGCACCATGCCGATGGCCATCGTCATCGCGCTCGCCTGGCTGCTCACCCCGTTCGGCCTGCCGACGCTGGTCGCCGCCACCGTCATCCACGGCCTGGTGCGCGGCGGTCACGCCAGCGACCGGCTTGAGCAGAAGATGCGCGAGGCGATCGGCAGGGAGATGTCCACCCAGATCGCCATGGAGGCGCCCAAGCAGGCCCGCGAGTCCGCGCAGGCCTTCGCCGACGCCACCATGGAGCCCTTCGCCGCGGCCCTGGCCGGCGGTCTCGACGCCCGGATCGCCGAGGTCTCCCGCGCCGTCGAGAGCGCCCGCAGCGCCCGCGAGCAGGGCGCGGAAGTGGTCGAGCAGCGCAGGTCCGAGCTCAAGCAGGCGGAGGAGGAGCTGAACCGGGTGGCCGACGACATCGGCGACGTGGTGGACGAGCTGGCGGTCATGTGATGGCCCGCTTCTCCCGGCGGCTGCTGATGGCGGTGGACCTGCGCCACTACAGCCGCCACCCCTACGACGAGCAGGCCGACGCGCAGTACCGGCTGCGGCTGGTCGTGGAGCACGCGCTGCGCCGGGCCCGCGTGCCGCGGGTCCGGGTGCAGCAGCAGCTCCAGGGCGACGGCCAGCTGGTGGTCTTCCCGCCCCGCACCGACGTGGTGCGGGCGGTGCCCGCACTGGTCCTGGGCCTGCGCGACGGGCTCTACCGCGCCAACCAGGCGCCGGGGGCGTTCGGCCGGCTGCGGATGCGGGCCGCGCTCGGCCAGGGCTCGCTGTCCCGGGCGGACCGCGGCTACGTCGGCGACTGCGTCGTCCTCGTCAACCGCCTGGTGGACGCGGAGGCGCTGCGCCGGGAGCTGGAGCGCAGTACCGACAGCGATCTGGCCCTCGCGGTGTCCGACGACCTCTACCGGGACGCGGTGGTCCCGCAGTCGCGCGGCCTGCCCGCCGCCGACTTCCACCGGGCGGAGATCGCCACCCCGTCGAAGGAGTTCACCGCCACCGCCTGGCTGCACGCGCCCCGGTCCGCGCCTGCCGCGGACTTCGGTCCTGAGCCGGTGATCTGGGGGCACTCCAGGACCCGGACGGCGACGAAGGAGTTCGTGGTGCCCGCCCTGGGCGCCGCGCACCTGGCGGCGACCGCGCTGGCGCACAGCGCGGGGATGCGCGAGTGGCTGCTGCCCGGAGCCCAGCACGGCGCGGCGTCCGAGGCGTCCGCGGCCACCGACTTCGACGACTCGGGCCTGGCCTACACCGAACCGGACCCGCACGACGGCCACCACGACGGGCACCACGGCGACGCGCACCACGACGGCCACCACGGGGACGCACACCACGACGCGCATCACGGCGACCCGCACGACGCCGACGACCACCACGGGGACGACCACCACGGGGACGGTCATCATGCGGACAGCCACCACGGAGACGGCCACCACGCCGACGACCACTACGGCGACCCGCACCACGACGCCGACTCGTACCACCACGGCGACGCGCACCACGGCGTGGACGCCGGGCACGTGGACCAGCCCGGGCACGGGCCGCTGGACGGCGGGCACGGCGGGCACCACTTCTTCCACTTCGGCGGGCACGGCTCGTGACCGGGCAGGACACGGGCGCGGAGATGGCGGGCGCGGTCGCCGCCATGGCGTCGTTCCAGCAGGTGACGCAGCAGGCCGACGCGAAGGCCGGGACCATGGCGACCGTGCACGTCGGGCTCGCCGCGGTCGTGGCGTCCCAGGTGGGGCAGGCGGGGCTGCCTGCGCCGTCGCGTCCGGCAGCCGTGCTGTTCTGGGCGGCGAGCCTGGTGTACACCGTCACCTTCGTGGTGTCCGGCTACCTGCTGATCCAGGTGATCCGGCCGCGCATGGCGGCGCCCGGCGCTCCCAACCGCTTCTCGCTGGACGTCGCCGACCACGTCGGCGCGCGGCCGGAGCGGCTGGTGCACGAGGCCTGGGCGACCGCGGGCGCCATCGCCCGGATCGCGGAGCTGAAGAACGCCTACATCGCGCGGGCGGTCATGTGGGTCGCGGCGGCCGTCGTGACGGCGGGAGCGTGGCTGGTGCTTGCGGGGATGGTGCGATGAGCGCCGTCACGTCGGGGCCGGCGATACCGTCGAGTTGTGCCGTGTCGCGGATGAAGATCCTGCGGTATCCGGTGTCGATGACCTGGTGCTGCCGCAGCGCGCGCAGCACCCGGTGCACGCTCGGCTCCGAGGCGCCTACCAGGGTGGCCAGTTCGGGCTGGCTGAGGGTCACGCCGATGGCGACGCCGTCGCCCTCACGGCGGCCGTACGAGCGGGCCAGCTCGACCAGCACCCGGGCGACGCGGGTGTGCACGTCGCTGCCGCCGAAGTCCTGCCGGCGGCGGGTCGCCCAGCGCAGCTTCCCGCCGACCGCCCGCATGACGGCCTGCGTCGCGCCCTCGTCGACGGACAGGAAGCCGAGGAACTCCTGGCGGCCGATGAGCCGCGCGGCCCCCTTGCCGACGGCGAGAACGGTCGCCGAGCGGGGCTGGGTGTCGAAGCAGGCGAGTTCGCCGACGATGTCGCCGCCGGCCCGGACGGCGAGCAGGGCCTCGCGGGAGTCGTCCATGGTGGCAAGCACCTTGAACCAGCCCTGGAGCAGCAGGTAGACCTCGGTGCCCGGTTCGCCCTCGCGCAGCAGCCGCTCCCCGCCGCTGAAGCGCACCGGCCGGCCGAGCGCGGTGAACCTCTCCCGGGTGCCGGCGTCCAGCGTGCCCAGCACGCTCGCGGGCGGCCAGGGGGCATGGGGTGCGGGTGATAAGCGGGACCGCAGGGTCGTGTTCAAGGGGATCCCCCTAGCAACGCCGTTGCACTGGCCTGCCGGAGGGCCGACCGGAGCTCAGTATGCGGCGAGGATCGCCCGCCACGCGCGGGAATCACCGGGGTTGGTGCGCCCGCTGGCAGTGAGGCACGAGAGGTGTGCGGGAGGCGCCGGCGGGGGGCCGCACGCGCACCGCCGGGCCGCCCACCGCAGTGGACGGCCCGGCGCCGGCCCGCTGGCCGTGCGGGTCGGGTCAGCGCACGTGGACCGTCACCGTGACGGTCTTGAGCACGGCGGGCAGCTTGGTGGTGTCGACCTTCAGGATCTCGCCGTTGTCGGCCTTGCCGGTGGGCGGCAGCACCTTCTGGTGGACGGTCCACTTCCCGTCGGGGTCGACGGCGATGGTGTCGACGCCGAAGTCGTCGTCGTTGGACAGGTACAGCGTCTTGCCGGCGTCAGCGGTGGCGACGCCCTCGACCTTGTCGTGCGGGAAGAACGCGCCGCTGGGGTCGAGCTGGCTGACCAGCGTGCCGACGTTGAGGTACGGCTGCTTCTGCGCGACGTGCACGCCGGCGCCGGTGAGGGTGGCCAGCGCGGCGTTGGTGCCGGCCGTACCGACCAGCGCCTCGGGCGACTTGCCGCCGACCGTCAGGCCGCTGACGTCGGTGGCGCCGTTGATGTCCACCTCGTAGAGCGACTTCTGGGCGAACGGCTCGTAGGCGCCGTCCCGCTCGTCGACGAGGAATTTCGTGCTGGACAGCGCGGTGATCTCGCTGTTGGCGTCACCGGTGGTGGCCGGGTTGTCCAGCAGGTACAGGTACTGCTTGGACTTGTTCGTCCGCAGGTCGACCGTCACGATACGGGTGGGGGAGACGTTGGCGGCCTTGGTGGTGCCGAGGTCCGGCTGCTGCAGCGCGGACTGCATGACGCCCACCAGGGTCGAGCCGTCGGGGGTGACCGTCAGGCCTTCCATGCCCTTGTTCTTGACGCGGTAGGCGAGTTCGGCGGGCAGGTACCCGACGATCTTGTGCTGCGCGTTGTCCGCGCTGTCGCGGTACGGGGTCAGCCGGCCCAGCTCGTAGCCCTTGGCGTCGAAGTGCGTGATGTACGGGCCGTACTCGTCCGAGACCCAGAAGGTGCCGTCCGGCAGCGCCACGATGCCTTCCGAGTCGTAGCCGTAGGCGTCCTTGGCGACCGGGGTCGGGGTGCCGCCGTTGGCGTTCGTCGCGTTGACGTCGTCGATGACCTCGCTGGTGTCGTGCGGCGGGCGGCCGCTGTAGTTCACCCCGCCGAGGCTCTTCGGGCCCTTCAGCGTGACCTGCTTGAGCAGTTCGGCCTTGCCGTCGACCAGCTTGAACTCGCGGATCTGAGGCGTGAAGGAGGTGACCATCTCGGACTTGTTGCCGTCGGGGGCGTCGGCGTTCGGCCCGCGGTCGGTCAGGCCGTAGAAGTAGCCGGACTTGCCGGGCACCGGGGCCAGCGAGGAGCCGTAACCCTCCCCCGAGAGCAGGGTCTTGGTGCCGCCCGGCCCCGCGACCGTGCCGAGCGGCGGCAGCGGGGCGCCGTTCGCCTGGGTGTCCTGGAAGAGCTGTACGGCGTCGGTCGTCGTGTACGTGAAGGTGTCCGTGCCCTTGAAGCCGGACTTCGGGGTGTACGTGAAGCTGCCGTCCGCCCCGACCTGCACGGTGCCGTCGGAGGGTGCGGTGTGCCGCACCACGGCTTTGGCGCCCGCGTCGTTGCGCAGGACGTTGCCGGTCACGGTGCCGTGGCCGGAGAAGGAGTCGGCGACCGCGCCGAAGTCGTGCGTGGGCGCCGACAGCCAGCCGCCGGCGTGGGCCGCGGCGGTGCCCGCACCCACCACGGCGACGCCGGCACTGATCGCGATGACGATCCGGGCGCGTTTGCGGGAGAAGGGTCGTGAAGTCATGGCTTGAACCTGTCGTTCCGGGGTGAACTCCAGGTCGACCCGCGGTGAACCGCCGGTTCACACCTCTCGTCAGCGAGGAATTACCGCCCGCCGGCCGGGCTTTCCAATTGGCCGGCCGACATATAGAACCCGGCCCATTGATCTCGCGTACCACGCCGGGTGATTCCGTAGACGGCCGTGCCCCTTGCTCATTACACTCGCACGAAATCCGGCGAGGCCGGGCCGCACCCGTGAAAAGGCTATCCGGACAGCCGATTCGGTTCGGCGGCTATCCGCACCACGTACGCGATTGATCGGTCTTCCCGGCAACTCCGCAGTCGCTCGTGTTCCACCGCTTTCCACGGTGGTCCGGCACAGTCACCTGGAGGAGAACCGCAGATGACGATGCCTTCGCTCCATTCCCTTGCTCCGCACACCGACTTACAGGTCGCGACGATGCCCGGGTGGGCAGGCACCCTCTCGCTGGCTACGTCGCGCTGATGTTCCCGGTGATAGGCCCCGGGAGGGCCCGCATGACCGCCTTCATCACCGAACCGCACCACTGGCAGGCGCTGTTCGTCCTGCTGGCCGCGGGCACCTGCCCGCCAGCCATCTGGAGCTCGCGGCCATCGTCACCGTCGCCTGCCTGGGCAAGCTGATCGGCGCCCTCGGAGGACTCCAAGGTCGGCGCCTGAGCCGCACGGCCGAAAACGGCGGAGGGGAAGGGTGGCGCGCCCTTCCCCTCCGCTGCCGCACGCGGCCGGCCCGGGCGGTCAGCCCGGCAGGCTCCGGCTCCAGGCCCGCAGCGGCGGCCGACCGCCGGCGGCGCCGACCTCGCCCAGGTCCTCCCACGCCCACGCCCGGTAGGCGGCCTCGGCCGCCGTGTTGCCCGCGGCGACCAGCGCTATCGCCCGGGCCGCGTCGCTGCGGGCCAGCAGGTGCTCCTGCAGCCGGGTGGCCACCCCGGTCCGCCGCGAGCGGGGCGGCACCATCAGCTCGGCGATGACGAAGACCTGCCCGGAGGCGGTCAGTTCCTCCAGATCCGCCGGCAGCCCCGCGCCGACGCCCTTCCACCAGCGCCCCGAGCGGTGCACGCGGAATCCGTACGCGCAGCCAAGCGGTTGGGGATTCTCGGCGACCACCATGTCGAACGCGGGCTGCTGGACGTCGTCCTCGAACCGCCGCAGGAAGTCCTGCCGGTCTCTGAACTCCTCGCCGGCGGCGCCCTCGTCGTACGCCTCGACGAACATGTCGGCGAACGGGCCCCGCTGTTGTTCGGCCTGCCACCGTGTCAGCCGGCGTAGGTAGAAGTCTGCCATGCCTACCCTCTTCCCCCCTCGCCCTACCGGCACGCCGTCGGGGGGCGGGTACCTGCGGCAATCGCCCCAGGACGGCGACCCCGGCGCCCCGTCCCGGGCCCCCGCGGCCGGGGAGGGGCGGTCGGAATGGAAGTGCCTGGTGCGGACAGACGCCGGTGGTGATGAGAACCGGGTTGGTCGGCGTGGCGGTGCTGGTGGCGGCGGCGGGGGTGGCTGCCGCGCTGGCGGTGTCGCCGTGGTGGTGGATCGGGGCCGTCCCGCTGGCGCTGCTCGCGCTGCTGGGGGTGTGGGACCTGGTCCAGCGGCGGCACTCGGTGCTGCGCAACTACCCCGTCATCGGCCACGCACGCTTCCTGCTGGAGCGGATACGCCCCGAGCTGCAGCAGTACTTCGTCGAGCGGAACTTCGACGGCCGCCCGTTCGACCGTGACGTCCGCAGCATCGTCTACGAGCGGGCCAAGGGCACGGACGCGGAGGAGCCGTACGGCACCGAGCGGGACGTCTACCAGACCGGCCACGAGTTCCTCGTGCCGTCGATGGCGCCGCGGCCGGTGCCCGAGCAGCCCCCGCGGGTGCGTATCGGCGGCCCGGACTGCACGCAGCCGTACGACATGGCGCTGCTGAACGTCTCGGCGATGAGCTTCGGGTCGCTGTCCTCGAACGCGATCCTGGCGCTCAACGGCGGCGCGGCGGCGGGCGGCTTCGCGCACGACACCGGTGAGGGCGGCATGTCGGAATACCATCTGCGGCCGGGCGGCGACCTGGTCTGGGAGGTCGGCACCGGCTACTTCGGCTGCCGGACCCGGGACGGCGACTTCGACGCGCGGGAGTTCGCCGACAAGGCGGCCCACCCGAACGTCAAATGCGTCTCGCTCAAGCTCTCGCAGGGCGCCAAGCCGGGTATCGGCGGCGTGCTGCCCGGCGCCAAGGTCAACGCGGAGATCGCCCGCGTCCGTGACGTCCCGCAGGGCCGGACCGTCGAATCGCCGCCCTACCACCGGGTGTTCTCCACGCCCCGGGAGCTCATACGCTTCGTGGCCCGGATGCGGGAGCTGTCCGGCGGCAAGCCGGCCGGCTTCAAGCTCTGCGTGGGGTCACGGGGCCAGTTCCTGGCGGTCTGCAAGGCGATGATCGAGGAGGGCACCGCTCCCGACTTCATCATCGTGGACGGCGCGGAGGGCGGCACCGGCGCGGCGCCGCTGGAGTTCGCCGACAACATCGGGACGCCGCTGACCGAGGGCCTGATCACCGTGCACAACGCGCTGGTCGGCGCCGGGCTGCGGGACCGGGTCAGGATCGGTGCGAGCGGAAAGATCGCCACCGGCAGCGACCTGGTCAAGCGGCTGCTCCAGGGCGCGGACTACGGCAACGCCGCCCGCGCCATGATGTTCGCCGTCGGATGCATCCAGGCCCAGCGCTGCCACACCAACACCTGCCCGACCGGCGTCACCACCCAGGACCCCCGCCGGGCCCGCGCCCTCGACGTGGGGGACAAGACGGAGCGGGTCACGCGCCTGCAGCAGGCGACCGTCGCCAGCGCCCTGCAGATCATGGCGTCCATGGGCGTCACCGACCCCGCCGAGTTGGGCCCGCACATGCTGCGGCGGCGTATCGACCCGCAGACCGTGCGCTCCTACGACGAGCTGTACGACTGGCTCTCGCCCGGCCAGCTGCTGGCCGAGCCGCCCGCTGACTGGGCGGCGGACTGGGCGGCCGCCGACCCCGACACCTTCACCGTCTGAGCGCCGCCGCCCGCGTGCGGCAGCCGGGTGGCCGGTCCGATCCGCCCCGATCTGTCCGGCTACCGTCTCTGATCCTGACCGCATCCCATCTGCCCGGAGGACCTCGTGGCCCGAACCGTAGCCCGCGTCATCGTGGACGCACTGAGCGAACTCGGCGTCAGCCAGGTGTTCGGTGTCGTCGGCGACGCCCTCAACCCGCTGACCGACGCCATCCGCACCACCGACGACGTGGAGTGGGTCGGCTGCCGGCACGAGGAGGCGGCCGCTTTCGCCGCCTCCGCCCAGTCCCAGCTGACCGGCGGCCTCGGGGTGTGCATGGGCACCGTCGGCCCCGGCTCCGTCCACCTGCTCAACGGGCTCTACGACGCGGCCAAGAGCCGTACGCCGGTGCTCGCCATCGCCGGCCAGGTGCCGCTGACCGAGCTGGGCAGCGAGTACTTCCAGGAGGTCGACAACGACGCACTGTTCAGCGACGTCGCCGTCTTCCGGGCGACCATCACCTCGCCGGACCAGCTGCCGCTGTTGCTGGAGACGGCGGTGCGCAACGCCCTGGGCCGCAAGGGTGTCGCCGTCCTGACGGTGCCCGGCGACATCGGCGACCGCGAGCTGACCGCGGACCGCCCGGCCCGCTTCTCCCTCACCACCCCGACCACCCGGCCCGAGCAGGACGCGGTCCGCGCGGCCGCCGAGCTGCTCGACCGTTCCGACCGCGTCACCTTGCTGGTCGGCAAGGGCTCCCGGGAGGCGCGCGAGGACGTCCTGGCGCTGGCCGACCGCCTGGCGGCGCCCATGGTGATCACCCTGAAGGCCAAGGAGGGCATGGAGGGCGACAACCCCTTCCAGGTCGGCCAGACCGGCCTGATCGGCAACCCCGCGGCGGCCTCGGCCCTGGAGGACGCCGACACGCTGCTGATGCTGGGCACCGACTTCCCCTACCGGGACTGGTATCCGCAGGGCCGCACCGTCATCCAGGTGGACACCGAGGCCGCCCACATCGGGCGCCGCGTCCCGGTGGAGATCGGGCTGGTCGGCGACGTGGGCGCCACCGTGCGCGACCTGCTCGCCCAGCTGACCGCCGGGCCGCCCGGGTCGGACGGCGCCCGCGACCGCGGTCATCTGGAGCAGGCCCGCGAACGCTTCACCAGCTGGCGGGAGGCGCAGGCCAGGCTCGCCGCCCCGGGCCACGACAAGGGCCTGATCGGGCGGCTGCGCTCCGCGGTGGACAACCGGCAGCACGACATCCGCCCCGAGGCGCTGGCCGCCGCGGTGGACCGGGCGGCCGCCGACGACGCGATCTTCACCTCCGACACCGGCATGGCCACCGTGTGGCTCTCCCGGTTCGTGGAGATGCGCGGGTCGCGCCGGCTGCTGGGCTCGTTCAACCTCGGCTCGATGGCCAACGCCATGCCGCACGCGCTGGGCGCCCAGTCCCTGGACCGGGACCGCCAGGTGGTGGCCTTCTGCGGCGACGGCGGGCTGAGCATGCTGCTCGGCGACCTGATGACGCTGAAGACCTACCAACTCCCCGTCAAGCTCGTCGTCTTCGACAACCGCCGGCTGGGCATGGTCAAGCTGGAGCAGGAGCAGTCCGGCCTCCCGGAGTTCGGCACCGTCCTGGACAACCCCGACTTCGCGGCGGTCGCCACCGCCGTGGGCCTGACCGGCATCCGGGTCACCGACCCGGCGGAGCTGGACGAGGCCGTACGGACCGCCTTCGCCACCCCGGGACCCGTCCTGCTCGACGTGCTCACCAACCCGGAGGAGGTGGCCGTCCCCGCCAAGCCGACGGTCGAGCAGGGGTGGGGTTTCGCCGTTGCGAAGATGAAGGAACTCGTCCGCAGCCACGGTGACGACAGCCCCGGACAATGACGGCCGCCGTACCGGCAGGCGATTGCCAGTTTGACCGCGCCACGGCGGGTAGGAGCTGTTTGGGAACACAGCACCGGAAATGCCAACAAATCCCGGCCGGCACGGCGTGACCGTGCCGGACGCGCACTGACTCAGGAAGAGGAATCACCCATGTACATAGGCCTTGGCACGGTAGTGCTCATCATCGTCATCGTCGCCGTCGTCATGCTTCTGCGACGCAGCTGACGGCCGCCCCCCAGGGCCTCGCGGCCCTTCCACCAGGCGCCCATCGACGGCCGAACCCCCTTGCCGCCGGACCCTTGTCAGTCCCCCCTGCTAGCTTGCACGGCGGGAACAAGGCCGGTCAGAGAACCTTCGAGGTCCGCGGTCAAGGGGGGTGGGCACAAAGGTCCCCAGGAGCCACCTCGGGACTGTCACGCATGCCACGACCCCACCCCCCTCCTCACCCGCTGTCGGGCTTGCCGTCCTGGTGCTCCTCGATGTGCTGGTATTTCAGGCCGCCCATCATGAAGAGCAGGGTGGCCACCGTGAACGCGATCACCGCCAGCGAGACGCCGATCGTCTCCAGAGCTCTCATCCGCAGGTCCTCCTCCTAGGCGCCGCCTGTCGTCCCGGCGGCGGCACGGGGTCATCGAGGTCCTCCTTCTCACCGTCTCACGGTCACCGGCCGTCGGCAGGTCGGGCCACCGGCGCGGATCACCATCCCCGCCGATCGACGGGCGCTCCCGGTCGCTGCCCCCGGTTCGCCGGAATACGGGACCGTGCGCGCCGGGCCGCCGGCCGCGTCGCGAAAGGGGACGGGCGCGGCATGATGGAGTCATGCCGACCCGACCTGTGCTCGTCTACGACGGTGACTGCGCCTTCTGCTCCACCTCCGTGGCGTTCGCCGAGCGGCGGATCCGCCCGCGCTGCGTGACCGTCCCCTGGCAGTGGGCGGACCTCCCGTCCCTCGGGGTCGACCAGCAGCGGGCCGAGCACGAAGTGCTCTGGGTCACGCCGCCGGGCGTCGTGTACGGCGGCGCCGAGGCCGTGGCGAAGCTGCTGCTCAGCGCGGGCGGGGTCTGGGCCGTCGCGGGCGCCCTGCTCCGCATGCCGCCGGTCCGCTGGGTGGCGCGCGGCGTCTACCGGCTGGTCGCCGACAACCGCGACCGGATGCCGGGTGGCACCCCTGCCTGCGCGCTGCCCGCCGACCGGCGGCCCGCGGCGGGAGCCGGCACGTCGTCGAAGCGCCCCGACTGAGGCGTCGTACGCGCCTACTGAGCCGTCATACGACCCGACTAAAGGGCCATCCGTGCCAGTTCACGATGTCCCGGGCGTGGCGGGCGACGGCGTCCCGCTGTTCGGGCGCCGTGAGTGTGACCTGTGAATATGCCAGTTCGAGTTGAGCCACCCAGGGTGCGCGAAACGCGTTTCACCCATATGCCTCCGCAAAGGACCCTCTCTCGATTCCTACGCTGATGCCGTCTCTTTCCTGGGGCTGTGTCGGTTCAGGCGATGGGGAAGTCGCAGCCTGTTGCCGGGAAAAGGGCGCGGGTGATTTCGTCCGTCAACCGGCGGCTCGCCCTCCAGGCTTCGTTTCTCCAGAGGGAGTAGGCTCTTCGATGAAACTGTTGAATGTCATGGGAGTGCCGGCCCGGCGCGCCCTGTGCACGTCGATCGCGTCGGTCACGCTGATCGCCGCGGCCACGGTGGCGATGACGCCGACGCCTGCGACCGCCATCGCGACCGCCGTTCCGCTCGGAACGGTGGACAGCTTCGCGGTGCTGGGCGGCCAGTCCGTGACCAACACCGGTCCCACCACGGTCACCGGTGACCTGGGAGTGAGCCCGGGTACGGCGATCAGCGGTTTCCCGCCCGGTCTGGTGAACGGTGCGACCCACGCCGCCGACGCGGTCGCCCTGCAGGCCCAGAGCGACCTGACGACGGCCTACAACGACGCGGCCGGCCAGGCGCCGGACGCGAGCATCAGCGGCGACCTCGGTAACCAGAACCTGGCCCCGGGCGTCTACAACGCGGCCTCCTCCATCGGGCTGACCGGCACGCTCACCCTGGACGCGGCCGGCGACCCGAACGCGGTCTGGGTCTTCCAGATCGGCTCCACCCTGATCACCTCGTCCGCCAGCCGGGTGCTGCTGGTCAACGGCGCCTCGCCGTGCAACGTCTTCTGGCAGGTCGGCAGTTCGACCACGCTCGGCACCAACACCACCTTCGTCGGCACGATCATGTCGCTGACCTCGACGGGCCTGAACACCGGCGCGACCGTCAACGGGCGCGCGCTGGCCCGCAACGGCTCGGTGACGCTGGACACCAACGTCATCACCCGGCCGCAGTGCGGTACGACCACCGGCGGAACGACCACCACCGGGGGTACGACCACCACCGGGGGTACGACCACCACCGGCGGCACCACCACCGCGGGGACCACGGGGGGCACCACCGGCGGCGTCCTGGGCGGCGCGACCACCGGCGGCCTGCTCGGCGGCGTGCTGGGCGGCGTCACCACGGGCGGCCTGCTCGGCGGCTCGATCGCCGGCAACACCGTCGGCGGCAGCACCATGGGCAACGTCCAGGGCAACACGCAGGGCAACACCCAGGGCAACACGGCCGGCAACACCGGCGGCGGCAACGGCAAGCCTCCGCACCACGGCAAGCCCCCGCACCACGGCAAGCCGCCGTACGAGGAGAAGCCCCCGTACCAGCCCCCGTACGAGCACAAGCCGCCGTACGACAACAAGCCGTCCTACGGTGACCAGCCGTCCTACGGCGACCACCCCCAGTACGGCGACCAGCCGCAGTACGGCGACCAGCCGCAGTACGGCGACCAGCCGCAGTACGGCGACGACAAGCCGGACACCGACTGGCCCGCGGCGGACAGCGACGACCAGCAGGCCGAGCAGTCCTGACACCCGGCCCGTGATTCCGGCCCGGTGGGCGCCCCGCGCGCCCGCCGGGCCCGGTCGCGTCACCGGGCCGGTCCGCACGGCGGGTTCCATCACGGCGGTCCAGCACCGCACCGCACGGCACGGCACAGCACGAACAGCGGCAAGACTTGCGAGAGGAGGGCCGGGATGACATCGACTGGCCCACAGGACGTACAGCACACCGGTGAGCCGGTGGGCGGGGAGGCAGCGGGGGGAGTCCGGCTCAGAAAGCCGCCGGCGGCAGCCCGTCGCGAACCCCCGGGCCTGACAGGGCCGTTCGCGGCCGCCGACGGCACCGACCGGCTCGCCGCCCTGCCGCTTCCGCTGCGCTTCGCGACCAGAGCGGCCGCCGCGCTGCTGGTGGCGGTCTCGCTGCTCCACGTCGCCTTCGTCTTCCTGCACGTGGCGCCTCCGAACCCCATCTCGCAGCGTTACGCCCGGCAGATCCAGGGCTGGGTCTACCCCTTCTTCGAGCAGAACTGGCGCCTGTTCGCGCCCGATCCGGAGTCGGCCGTGCCGCAGATCTCGGTCCGCACGGCCAGCACGTCCAGCGACGGCACGCACTCGGTCAGCGGCTGGCACGACCTCACGGCGATCGACAACGCCGCGGTCAGGCACGACCCCTTCCCGAGCCACACCAGCCAGAACATGCTGCGCCGGGCGTGGAGCGGCTACCTGGACACCCACGGCACCAGCGACGTCTCCTACTCCGACCGCGCGCTGATGTGGCAGGAGTACCTGCGGAACATCGCGGTGGAACGCGCCCCCGCCAGCGGGCACGGTTCCGTCACCGACATCCAACTCCGGGTCCGTACGGTCCCGGTGGCGCGGAACGATGCCACCGGCCACACCCTCCCGGTCTCGCCCTCCGCGGTCGACACCCGCGAACTGCCCTGGTGGAAGGTGACCTCGCATGGCCACTGACAGGACCGCTCTCCCGGCGACCGGGACGGCGAAAGCGGCAGCGGCCGCGACGGACGCCGCCCCGCGGGCGGATGCCGCAGGCACCGCACCGGCGTCCCGCCTCAGCGCCGGCGGCCTGATCGCCCTCCTCAGCCGCCGCCCGATCTCGCTCTACGCGGCCTCGGTGCTGCGCATCGGCTACGGGCTGTGCTATCTCGCCTTCCTGCTGCGGGAGTTGCCGCACCGCGACGAGATCTGGGGCCCGGACTCGCCGTGGACACCGGCACTGGCCGACGAACTCTTCCGGCAGACCGGGTGGTTCAGCCCCCTGACGCTGTCGGACAGCACGGTGTATCTCGACGTCTGCTACGCGATCGCCCTCGTCGTCTGCGCGCTGCTCGTCCTGGGCTGGCGGAGCCGGGCGATGTCGGTGCTGTTCGCGCTGGTGGTCGTGTCGTTCCACGCGCGGGCCATCTTCATGACCGACGGCGGGGACAACCTGATCCTGCTGATGGCCCTCTACCTCACCTGCACCGCCTGCGGCCGACGCTGGTCACTCGACGCGCGCCGCACGGCACGCCTGGCGGCAGGGGGCGGCCCGGGGCGCTGGGCGATGTGGCGGGCGAGCAGCGACACGTGGTCGCAGTTCGACCTGGCGCGCCGGTCCCTGGTCACCGCGCTCCACAACTGCGCCATGTTCGTCATCGCCGCGCAGGTCTGCCTCCTCTACGGTTCTGCGGGCCTGTACAAGGTCCAGGGGCCGTCCTGGCAGTCAGGCACCGCCCTGCACTACGTGGTGAACCTCGACCTCTTCCGCCCCTGGCCCGCGCTGTCGGCGCTGGCCGACAGCCACCCGCTCTTCATCGCCGCCGCCAGCTACCTGACGGTGCTGATCCAGGTGGCCTTCCCCTTCGCCCTCTTCAGCCGCCTGAAGTACGTGATCCTGGCCATGCTGCTGGCGATGCACCTGGGCATCGCGGCCCTGATGGGGCTGCCGCTGTTCTCGGGGGCGATGATCGTCGCCGACGCGGCGTTCCTCCCGGACCGCTTCTACCGGTCGGCCGCCCGCCTGCTTCGCCGCGCCATCCCCCACCGGCCCGCCGGGGCCACCGCGCCCCGCACCCCCCGCGTCCCGCCCCAACCGGGCACCCCCGGCCTGACCCGCCACTCCTGACCGGGGGGCGGCGGCGTCAGCAGAGGCGGTGCCCCGCCGTCAGAAGAGGCGGGTGCGCAGCGCGCCGATCCTGGTCAGGGCGGCGGTGAAGGCCGGTCCTGGCAGGGTGCCGTTCTGGAGGGCGGCGGCGAGCGCGGAGACGATCGCCTGGCCGTGGGCGACGTCGCCCGAGGCGTCGAGGATGAGGTCCATGCCGGCCGCCGCGGCGGTGACCGCGTTCTGGGCGGGGGTGCCGAAGGCGCTCAGCGCGCCCGCCCCGATCGCGTCGGTGACGGTCACGCCGGTGAAGGTGAACCGGTCGCGCAGCTCGCTCTGGACCACCGTCGGGGACAGCCCGGCCGGGTGCGCGGCGTCCAGCTGGGAGTAGATCGCCCAGGACACCATCACCAGGTCGGCCCCGGCGGTGAGCGCGGTGACGTAGGGGACCTCGTCGAGGTGCCGCAGCTGGGACAGCGACTGCGTCAGGGTGACCGGCCGCAGGTCGGTGTTCTGCGCGGCGGTCGCGGCCCCGAGGCCCGGGAAGTGCTTGGCGGCGGCCGCGACGCCGGTGGCCCGCTGGGCGGTGATGAACGCACCGCCGCAGCGGGCGACAAGCTCCGGGTCGGTGCTGTAGGAGCGCTGGTACTGGTCGTCGAAGTCCCCGGCCGTGCGGTAGACGTCGAGCACCGGCGCCAGGTTGACGTTCATCCCCACGCTGCGCAGCAGGTTGCCCGCGCCGGTGCCCGCGTCCGCGGCGCCGCCGGCCGGGTCGGCGGAGGCGCCGATCTGCTTGGCGGACTGGACCGGCGCGCCGGGCAGCCGCCGTATCTGCCCGCCCTCCTGGTCGGTCATCAGGAGCAGTGGCGCGGGGGACGGGCTGCCGGCGTTCGCCTGCCGGATCAGCCCCACGGCCGAGGTGATCTGGGCGAGGCTGCTGATGTTGCCGCCGAAGAAGATGACGCCGGCCGCCTGGCCCGCCCTGATCTGGTCGAGCAGGCTCTGCGGGACCGTCGTCCCGGAGTAGGAGAAGACGACCCGCTGCCCGGCCTGCTGCTGCGGGGCCAGCGCGGCGGGCCTGGCGACCGCGGCCGGCGCCGCGGCCGGGCCGCCGGAGCGGCGCCGGCCGCCGAGCGGGCCCGCCGCGGCGACTCCGGCGCCGGCCGCCAGGACGCTGCGGCGGGAGAGGGGATGACCGGGGCCGGCCATGGCGTGCCTCCTGGGAGTCCGGCGGATGGTGCCGGGGCGGGCGCCCGGCCGGAACCGGCCGGGCGCGGGCGGATCAGCCGTTGGCGAGTGCCTGGACCCGGCTGAAGTCGCCGTTGAAGGCGTCCTGGTCGCCGGGGAAGACGCCGCTGTCGGCGAACTGCCAGATCGTCTGGACCGGCCAGTGGTAGGGCATGGTGCCCGGGCTGCCGTTGTAGTTGGCCAGCGCCAGCGGGTTGGTGGACGAGAAGTCACCGGCGTTGCCGGTGCACTGGCTCCACCAGGACGTCGCGGTGTAGATGGTCACCCAGCGGGTGGTTTTGGCGTGGTACTCGTTGCTGAACGCGAGGATCCACTTGACCATCGAGGACGCGGACAGGCCGTAGCAGGTCGCGCCGTACGGGTTCCACTCGATGTCGAGCATGCCGGGCAGCGTCTTGCCGTCCTTGGACCAGCCGCCGCCGTGCGCGAGGAAGTAGTCGGCCTGGGCGGCGCCCGAGGAGGTGTCGGGTGTGGCGAAGTGGTAGGCCCCGCGGATGAGGCCCGCGTTGTAGGACCCGTTGTACTGCTGGGCGAAGTAGGGGTTCACGTACGAGGTGGACTCGGAGGCCTTGACGTAGGCGAAGCGGCCGCCGTTCGCCGCGACCGACGACCAGTTGACGTTGCCCTGGTAGCCGCTGACGTCCAGCCCCGGCGTCCCCGCGACGTTGGGGGTGACGGTCAGGTGCCCGCCGGTCGCCGGCTCGTGCAGGGCCGTCTGCGAACCGGCCCAGTCCAGTTCGGGGTGGGTGATGTGGTTCGCGGGCGTGGTGGCGCCGGGGTCGGCCGCGGCGGCCGGGACCGCCGTAGCGCCCAGCGCGGCGCAGGCCAGCGCCGCGCAGGTGGCGAGAACACGCTTCTTGGCAAGAGCATGCCAAATTAACATGGGGAACCTCCGGATGTGAAGCGTGATTCGAGTGGGACGGGCGCGTCGCCCACGCCAAGAGTGAAGGAAACTTTCGTCTCGCACAAGGCGCATGAAAGGAAGTTCTACGCGCGGTGCGCGGGGGTGGCCGGAAAGGGGTCAGAGCCAGCCGTTGCGGCGGAAGCCGCGGTGGATGGCGATGCAGGCGGTGGCCATGGCGGACAGGACGATCGGATAGCCGTACGTCCAGTGCAGCTCGGGCATGTGGTCGAAGTTCATGCCGTAGATGCCGCAGATCAAGGTGGGCACGGCGATGATGGCGGCCCATGCGGTGATCTTGCGCATGTCCTCGTTCTGGGCGACGGTCACCTGCGCGATGTTGGCCTGGAGGATCGAGTTGAGCAGGTCGTCGTAGGAGTTGATCTGCTCGTTGGCCTTGGACAGGTGGTCCTCCACGTCCCGGAAGTATTTGTGGATCCCCGGGTCGATGAGGTCGTACGGCCGCTCCGTGAGCAGCTGCAGCGGCCGGCTGAGCGGGGTCACGGCCCGCTTGAGCTCCAGCAGCTCGCGCTTGAGCTGGTAGATGCGGCCGACGTCGGCGCCGCGTCCGCCGAGGGGCGAGAAGACCTCGGACTCGACCGCGTCGATGTCGTCCTGCACGGCGTCCGCCACGTCGAGGTACTGGTCGACGACGTGGTCGACGATGGAGTGCAGCACCGCCGAGGGGCCCTTCGCCAGGTGCTCGGGGCTGCGTTCCAGCTCCTCGCGCAGGTGGCCGAGCGAGCCGTGCCCGCCGTGCCGGACGGTGATGACGAAGTTCGCGCCGGTGAAGACCATGATCTCGCCGGTGTTCACGATCTGGCTGGTCGTGGTCAGGCGGTCGTGGGGGACGTAGGCGACGGTCTTCAGGACGGTGAAGAGCATGTCGTCGTAGCGCTCGAACTTGGGCCGCTGGTGGGCGTGGATCGAGTCCTCCACGGCCAGCGGGTGGAGCCCGAACAGCTCGGTGACGCCGGTGAACTCCTGCTGCGTCGGCTCGTGCAGGCCCATCCACACGAAGCCGCCGGACCGGCGTACCTTCCGCACGGCCTCAGCCGGCGTGCAGTCGTCCAGCTGGCGCACCCCGTCGCGGTAGACGACGCAGTTGACCACGGCGCTGCCCAGCGGGGAACGGCCGGGGTGGCTCAGGTCCACCCTGCGCGGCCTCCGCTGGACCCGGCGGGCCGCGGCCCGGAGATTGCGGATCAGGGGCACGACGGAATCCTCCTCAAGGTGGCGTCGCCAGTATGCCGAGGTCGGGGGGCCGGATCAGGGAGCACCGGCGCCGTGGTCCGGTCCGAAGGCGATCAGCAGGACGAGGGTGGCGATCCAGGCGACGATCGCTCCGGTGATCAGGTACGGCGCGTACTTGCGCATGGTGGGACCACTCTCCTTTCTGGGCCGGCTTATGCGGTCGTGTGACGCGGTCGGGTGACGCGGCCGGGTGGCGCCACCTGGCCACGTCCCGGGTGACGCGGCCGGGTGACGCGCCCCGCTCGGGCGGTTTCGCCGCTTTTGCGGCCACACCATTGTCGCCCGGCCGGCGGCGGATGCCGGGCGGCCACTCAGGGCGCGGAGGCGGTTCCCGCGGCGGGGACGAGGCGAGGGACGGCCCGGACGTAGACGACCATGCCCAGGACCTCCACCAGGGTCTGGGTGACCACCACGAGGGCGGCGGCCGCGAGGTCGTCGGGCAGGGCGAGCGCCAGCGGCAGGACGACCAGGGAGTTGCGGGTGGCGCCGGAGAAGACCACCGCGCGGGAGGCCGGGACGCCCAGCCGGAACAGCCGGGCCACCGACCGGCCCGCGAAGGCCATGACCAGCAGGAAGATCACGTAGACGGGGACGACGGCGCCGACGTCACCGAGATGGCCGCCGAGCCGGGGGATCTGGGAGGCGACGACCGTCAGCAAGGTGGCGGCCATCAGCGGGACCATGGCGGAGGTCGCGGCCCCTGCGGCCCTCCGCCCGGCCGGCCGGCGCCGTGCCCACGCCTGGACCGCCCAGGCCAGGGCGAGCGGCAGCACGATCAGGAACAGGAACGCCCGCAGGAACGGCCCGGCGTGCACGACGCCGGACAGCCCGGAGCCGAGGAAGGCGTAGAGGAAGAGCGGCAGCAGCAGCGTCTGCGCGACCAGCAGGACCGGGGTGAGGGCGAGCAGCCGGCGGTTGTCGGCGCCGGCCAGGCCGCTGAAGACGATCACGTAGTCGACGCATGGGCACAGCAGGACCAGCAGCACCCCGAGGCGTACGGCCTGGTTGCCGGGCAGGAAGCTGAACATCGCGGCGACCAGCAGCGGCACGACCGCGAAGTTCACGGTCAGGGCCGCGCCCAGGAAGCGGCCCCCGCGGGCCGCGCGCAGCAGATCGGCGGCGGGCACCTGCAGGAACGTGACGAAGAGCAGCGCGCCGAGTACCGGGTTGACGGCGTGCTCCAGGCCGGGCCCGGCGCCGGGGGCGGCCCGGCCGAGCAGGCCGCCGACGGCCATCGCCGCAAGGTAGACCGCGACCTGGTGCCGCTCCATCCGCCAGGCCAGGCCCTGCGGCCCCTCCTCCGACACCCCGGTGACTCCTCGTCGCGCGGGCGCCCCGCCGCGGTCGGTGGGGGCGTCCCCCCGCCATCCTCCCTGGTGGCGGCCCCGGCGGACGACGCGGGCGGCACCGGGGGGCACGTCCACGCCCGCGGGCGCGGGGAACCGCCACCAGGGAGGCGCGGCCGCCCCCGCGTTCCGCGGCGGCCCGGGGCGGCCGCTCAGGTGCGGCCCGCGAAGGGGACCTCGGCCGGGGCGGTGTCCCGGGCGCCGGGGGTCGCGTCGAGGGGGTGCGTCCACAGCCCGCGGGCGCGCAGCAGCGGCAGGACGCCCTCACCGAACCAGTACGCCTCCTCCAGGTGCGGGTAGCCGGACAGGACGAACTCGTCCAGGCCCAGCGCGTGGTATTCGGCGATCCGGTCGGCCACCTCGGCGTGGCTGCCGACCAGCGCGGTGCCCGCGCCGCCCCGGACCAGGCCGATACCGGCCCACAGGTTCGGCGCGATCTCCAGGTCGGCGGTGCTGCCGCCGTGCAGCGCCAGCATCCGCCGCTGGCCCTCGGACTCGCTGCGGGCCAGGCCCGCCTGGATGGCGGCGACGGCGGCCGGGTCGAAACCGGCGAGCAGCCGTTCGGCCTCGGCCCACGCCTGCTCGCGGGTGTCGCGCGAGATGACGTGCAGCCGGATGCCGAACCGGAGCCGGCGCCCCTCCTCGTCCGCCAGCGCGCGGATCCACTCGATCTTCCTCGCGACCGCGGCCGGCGGCTCGCCCCAGGTGAGGTACACATCGCTGTAGCGGGCCGCGACCGCCCCGGCAGCCGGCGAGGAACCGCCGAAGTACACCTCGGGCACCGGGTCCGGCAGCCGGCTGAGCCGGGCGCCCTCCACCCGCAGGTGCTCGCCGGCCAGATCGACCGTCCCGCCCGCCCACAGCTCCCGCACGATCTGCAGGAACTCGCCGGTGCGGGCGTAGCGGGCGTCCTTGTCGAGGAAGTCGCCGTAGGCGCGCTGCTCGTGGCTCTCGCCGCCGGTGACGACGTTGAGCAGCAGCCGTCCGCCGGAGTGCCGCTGGAAGGTCGCGGCCATGTGCGCGCCGAGCGTCGGCGAGACGGAGCCGGGGCGGAAGGCGACCAGGAACTTCAGCCGCTCGGTGGTCTGGGCGAGCATGGCGGTGGTCAGCCAGGCGTCCTCGCACCACGCCCCGGTCGGGGTCAGCGCGCCGACGAAGCCCATGTCCTCGGCCGCGCGGCCGATCTGGGTGAGGTAGCCGAGCGTCGCGGGCCGGTCGCCGCCCGCGGCGCCCGCCGGGGTGCCGTGGCCGCCGCCGACGACATGGCGGCTGTCACCGTAGGTGGGCAGGAACCAGTGGAAGGTCAGGGACACGGGAGCTCTCCGTTCGGGTGTGCCGCGTCGGATGCGGCCGGGGGCTGTGGCGGCCGGCAGGGCCCGCGGGCTACAGCAGGCCGTGCCGCGGCGGCCGGGTGCCGTTCAGCACGTAGCGGCCGATGTGCTGCACTTTCCAGCGCGCGGGGTCGTGCAGGGTGTGGGTGCGCGCGTCCCGCCAGTAGCGGTCGAGGTTGAGCGAGCCGGCCGCCGAGCGCGTGCCGGCCAGCTCGAAGAGCGCGCCGGACACCTCGACGGCGGCGGTCGCGGCGAAGGCCTTGGCCGCCGCCACCGCGATGGACGCCTCGGCGGCGCTGTCGTCGGTCAGGTCGGCCCGGGCGGCGTCCGCCGCACGGGCGGCCGCGACCAGCAGCGCGTCAGCGGCCCGCACCTGCACGGCGAGTTCGCCGACCCGCTGGATCAGCAGCGGGTCCTCGGCCGCGGTGTCGAAGCCGCTCTCGAACCACGGACGGCTCTTGGTGCGGACGAACTCCACCGCCTCGGCCAGCGCGCCGCCCGCGATGCCCGCGTCGATGGCCGCGTGCAGCAACTGGGCCACGGCTCCGTGCAGTTGGGGGCCGGTGAAGGTCAGGTGGTGCGGCACCACCCGGTCCGCGGGCACGATGACGCCCTCCAGCCGCACGGTTCCGCTGGCCGTGGTGCGCTGGCCCATTCCCTCCCAGTCGTCCACCACGGTGACGCCGGGAGCGTCGGCCGCCACGTAGGCGACGTGCAGCGCGCCCTCGTCCCCGGCCCGCGCGAGTACCGGGATCCAGTCGGCGAACAGCGCGCCGGTGGCGTAGTGCTTGACCCCGGTCAGCACCCAACCGGCGCCGTCCTCGGCCGGTTCCAGCCGGGTGCGGAAGTCCTGCACGTGCTTGGTGCCGGCCTCGGACTGTGCGTTGCCGAAACGCTTGCCCGCCAGCAGCTCCCGGAAGAAGAAGTCCTGCTGCCCGGGGGTGCCCTGGGCGCGCAGCACGTTGACGTACGCGAAGTGGCTCTGCGGGATCTGGGCGAGGCTGCCGTCCGCGGTGGCCAGCAGCCGGAAGATCTCGGCGAGGGTGACCAGGCTGACGTCGGCGCCGCCGTGCGCGGCCGGCACGGTGACCGCCAGCAGCCCGGCCGCGCTGAGCCGGTCGAGCTCGGCCCGCGGCAGCCGGCGTCCGGCATCGCGTTCCGCGGCGCCGGACCGGAACTCGGCCGCGAACGCGGCGGCGGCCGCGAGCGCTTCCGCGTCGTCGGCGATCACGTGCGCCGGCCCGGGCGGGGGCGGGGACGGGCGGTCGGTCGAGGGCCGGGGGGGAGCGGTCACGAGGAGTCTCCTGGGAGTCGAGGCGGGGCGGGGAACCTGGTGCCGTCCTGGCGCGGGCGGTCCGGCGGCTGCCCGCTCGGATGTCGGCGTCCGCCGCCCCCGACTGCCGGGTGCCGGTCCGGCAGCCGCCGCGGAGAACTGCCGGCGGCTCCCGCGCGGGGTCCTTCCGGCCTGCGGAACCGGTGCCGCGCGGGTCGCGGGGAGGCGGGGCGCGGCCGGGAGGCGGCCGGTCCGTGGAGCCGTCCGGGGGTCGGGAAGCAGCGGGGGCGTCAGCGCCCGCGAGCGGCGCTCAGCGGCAACAGAAGGCGCTGGCGACGCGTGCGAGGTCGATGTGACGCCGCCGGGTCAGGATGCCGGGCATATCGATCACCTTCTCGCTCTGCGCGTCGCGGGCCGGGCAGGTCCGGGCACGCCGGGTGACGCGGGCTTTCGCCCGACCGCCACAGTAGGCGCGGGTGCGGCCGCCGGTCGAGACGGCATTGGCGAACGGTTGATAGGGTTTCCCTTCCACCTGCGGCCGACATGGTGCCGCACCGTGCCGGATTGGTGACACTGCGATGCGGATCGAGCAGCTCGAGTACATCGAGGCGGTCACCCGGCTCGGCTCGCTCCGCCGCGCGGCCGACGAACTGCACCTGTCCCAGCCCGCGTTGAGCGAGACGGTGCGCAACCTGGAACGTGAGCTCGGCGTGGACCTGCTGGACCGCCGCCGCTCCGGGGCGAAGATCAGCGACGGCGGGCGCGAGTTGCTGCCGCACATCATCGGCGTCCTGGACGCGGTGGACCGGCTCCGGCAGGCCGCCGACCACCAGCACCGGACCAGCCGTACGGTACGGCTCGGCACGGTCAACGCGGCCACGGTGCCGCTGCTGGTGCCGGCGATCCGCGCCTTCCGCGCCGCCCACCCCGCCACCCAGGTCGAGGTGGTCGCCGCGCAGGAGGCCGAGATCCACCGGGCGCTGCTCGAGGGCCGGTTCGACCTCGGGCTGGTCAACTACCTCAAGGGCGACGACCTGCCGCCGGAGTTCCACACCACCGAACTGCTGCGCGGCCGGGCGGTGGTGTGCCTGCGCCCGGACAGCGCGCTGGCCGCGCTGCGCACCGTCGGCGTCGAGGACCTGCTGACCGAACCGCTGGTGGTGATGCGGGCCGGCTACGTCATGCACCGCTACCTGCACCGGCTGCTGGCCGGGCGGACCCCGACCTTCTCCTACTCCACCGACGGCGCCGAGATGGGCAAGCTGATGGTTGCCGAGGGGCTGGGCGCCACGGTGCTGCCGGACTTCAGCGTGATCGGCGACCCGCTGGAGCGCAGCGGCGCGCTGACGTACCGGCCGCTGGCCGGCGACGCCACCGAGGTGCTGATGGTGGTGCAGCGACGGCTGTCCGGCCCGGTGCCGCGGGCGGCCCACGACCTGCACCAGCTCTTCGTGGCCGAGGCCGCCGCCCACCGGCCCCCGCCCGTCCCCGCGGCCGGGGATCCCGGCGCCGCAGGCGTGGCGTCGTGAGCCGACCCGGTGCGCCACCTGCGGGAACCTCGGGCGGCGAGCCGCCCGACCGGACGCCGGTGGCCCGCTTCGAAGCCGGCGTCTCCGCGCTGGTGCGGTGGAGCGAGAGCAACCACATCCGCCTCGCGGTGGCCCGTCGGTCCGGCTGCGACCTGGCGTCCAGCGAGCTCCGGCTGCTGGAGCACTTCGACCTCGTCGCGCCCATGCGCGTCTCGGACGTCGCCGAGTGCCTGCACGTCGACGTCTCGACCGTCTCGATCCAGCTGCGCCGCCTGCGGCAGGAGCGGCTCGTCGAGGGGCTGCCGGACGGCAGCGACGGACGGGTGACGCTGGTCTCGATCACCGCCGAGGGCCGCGTGGTGATGGCCAGGGTGCGGGCCGCGCGCCGCGAGCTGCTCGGCGAGGTCTTCGCGCAGCTGCCCGCCGCCGAGCTGGAACAGGCGGCCCGCGTCCTGCTGCTGGTGCAGCAGCACATGCTGGGCGACGCGCGCAGGACCGGCGGCTGACCCGGCGGCCCCCTGGGGGAGCGGCTTGCACGTGCCCGCGCGCCGATGCTTTGATAGTTCAAAGTAATGTCGGGTGAAACGCCGGCGCCCGCAGACCCTGCACCGCGCGGATCCCCCGGGACCTCAGGAGGCTCCGCGATGGCTACGGCAGTGATCACCGGTGGAACGGCCGGTATCGGCAGGGCGCTCGCCGAGACCTACCTGTGCCGCGGATACGACGTCCTGGCCATCGGCAGCAGCCCCCGCAACGGGCGGGACTTCCTCGGCTACGCGAAGGACGCCGGCGCCGGCGACCGCGCCCATTTCCTCGCGGCGGACCTGAGCGAGGTGGCCGGCACCGAACGGCTCGCCGCCACGATCGCCGGCCGGTTCCCCGTGGTGGACGTCCTGGTGCTCGCCGCGCGCTACCACCGCTCGACCCGGCTGGTCACCCCGGAGGGGTTCGAGAGCAACTTCGCCCTGTTCTACCTGAGCCGCTTCCTGCTCAGCCACGGTCTGGTCGGCCCGCTGAGCCGTGCCGGGCGCCCGGTGGTGCTCAACTTCGGCGGCGCCGGCCAGGCGGGCCCGGTGCGCTGGGACGATCTGCAACTGGAGCGCGACTACAGCGGAACCGGCGCGATGGCGCACGCCGCCACCCTCAACGACCTGCTGGGGCTCAGCTTCGTCGACCTCCACCGGGAGACCGGGATCAGATACCTGCTCAACCACCCGGGCGTGGTGGCCACGACCTTCGCCGGCGAGTACGATCCGGTCACCGCGGCGCGGGTGGAGTATCTGAAGGTGATCGGCAAATCGGCGGAGCAGAGCGTCTCCCAGATCCTCCCCTACCTCGACCGCCCGACCACCGCCCGCCTCACCGCCGTCCACGAGGGCATCCAAGTCCCCCTGGAACCCCGTCCGTTCACCCGCCACGAGGCGGCGCGCCTGCACGAGGCCACGACGAAGCTCCTTGCGGAGGCGAGATGCTGAACCGCCGGGCACGCAACACGGCCGCCCTTGCGGGAAACGCCGCCGCGGCCTCGGCCGGCCTGGCGGCGGTGGCCATCGGCACCGAGACCTCGGGCTCGATCCTGAGCCCCGCCGCCAACTCCGACGTCGGCGTCAAGCCGACGGTCGGCCTGGTCAGCCGCACCGGGATCGTGCCGGCCAGGACGCTCGCCGACGTCATCGCCTACAACGCCGCAAACAGCGGGCGGGCGCTGAAGTTCGGGCAGGTCCTCGCCACCGCCTCGCAGGCCATGGACCTGAGCCCCGGCAGCGCCGACACCGCGAAGTACCTCGCCGACCGGGCGCAGGACCTGGAGGACAGCAAGGACCGCATCGACCGCGATCAACCCGAGCCTCTTCGACACCGCGGTCCGCTGATCCCACCAGCCCCTTTGGTGGCCGCCGGGCTCCCGCGTACCCGATGACCGATGGTTTGTCGCCAATCGTAGTTTTCTCTGTACATGACATTTACGAGTCGTGATCGCCTCCTTACGATGCGTAGCACGTACCCCACGGCACCGAGTCCAGGACGGGACGCAGCCCGGCGAAGCCACTCTCCGCGCCGGACCGTGTGCACCCGGGGGAATGGAGACCCGTCGTCCGGCACCGCTCTGCCGCACACCTCGCCGCCGCGCTCGCCCGCGGTGCCCGTGGGCACAACTCGCGAGAAGGTGAAGACCGGACATGCCTCCAGACAGTCCTACCGCCAGAACCTCCGGACAGCTCCGCCGAGTTCTCGGCGCCCTGGCCACCGTGGTCGCCACGCTGGTGGCGATCGTGCTGATCCCCACCAGCACGGCCGCCGGCTCCGCCACTCCCTCGCCGCTGAGCTCGGCGCAGTGGCACAGCGCCATCACGCGGCTGGCCACCCCCGCCAAGGGCTGCTACACCGCGTCCTATCCGGCGCTGGCCTGGCGGAGCACCGGCTGCGGTGCCGCGCCGGCCCGGCCCTACGCGCCCAAGCCCGGCGCGAACGCGGCCGGTCCGCACCTGCCGGTCGTCGCCCCCGCCGGTGCGCACCCGGCCCCGGGGCTGACGCCGGACCTCGTCGGCAACGGCATCGACTACTCCGCCGGGGTGTCCGGCGTGCTCAGCGGGGCGACCGGCTCGTTCCCGACCGTCTCCGGCGTGACGAGCGAGACCGGCGGCGGCGTCCCGAACTCCTACTCCCTGCAGCTGAACAGCGCGCCCTTCACCAGCCCGATCTGCGCCGGGCACGCCGGCTGCCACGGCTGGGAGCAGTTCATCTACTCCAACCCGGGCTCCGGTGCAGGCGCGGCCTTCATCCAGTTCTGGATCCTGAACTACTACACCGGCTGCCCGGCCGGCTGGTGGTCGTACGGCAGCGACTGCTACACGAACGGCCCGGCGGTCGCCGTCACTTCGCAGCCGATCAGCAATCTCGCCGGCCTCAGCCTGTCCGGAAACGTGACCGGCTCGACGGACACCGTGATCATGACGACCGGCGGCGGCAGCGTCAGCGCCTCGACCGCCGACAGCACCCTGGGCCTGTCCGCGGCGTGGAACGCGGTGGAGTTCATGATCGGCGGTGACGGCGGCGGCTCCGGAGCGATCTTCAACGCCGGCTCCACGATCACCGTCAAGACCGTCACCCACAACGGCACGACGAACGCGCCTGCCTGCCTGCTCGAGGGCTTCACCGGCGAGACCAACAACCTGAACCTCGTCAACTCGCCCACCTACGCCACCGGGGCGTCACCCTCGCTGCAGAGCATCCAGAGCAACATCCTGACGACGCCGCCGTCATGCGCCTCCGCGCAGGGCACCGGCGACACGCACCTGCAGACCTTCGGCGGCACCTACTACGACTTCCAGGCGGACGGCACCTTCACGCTCGCCCGGTCCTCGGCCATGACGGTGCAGTCGAACCAGATCCCCGGCGACTCGCTCGGCTGGCCGGGCGCCGCCGTCAACAGCGGGGTCGCCACGCAGATGGGCGCCGACACCGTTGCGGTGTGCGCCTCCCGCGGCCTGGTGGTCGACGGCAGCGCCACGGCGCTGGCCTCCGGCGGGACGATCGACCTCGCCTCGGGGGACCGGATCACCAGGGTGGGCAACCAGTACGCGGTGACCAACCCGCAGGGCGACAACATGACGGCCACGGTCAACCCCGGTTACGTGGACGTCCACGTCGGCCTCGGCACGTATCCGCAGCCGGTGAGCGGGCTGCTGGCCGACGCGCCGGGCACCACCAACCAGCTCAGGACGAGCACGGGCACGGTCATCCCCATCCCGGTCGACCTGCAGACGCTCTACCAGGTCTACGGCGACAGCTGGCGGGTCCCCGCGGGCCAGTCGCTGGTCGCGGTCTGCGGCGAGCAGACGAAGAACTCCGACCCGACCACGCCCCTCTGGGCCGACCAGCTGCCGAAGGCCGTGCACGACAAGGCACTCGCGCTCTGCCAGAAGGACGGCGTGAAGAACGCCACGCTGCTTGAGGCCTGCACCCTGGACGTCGGCGTGCTCGGCGACGGAGCTGCGGGCGAGTTCATCGGCGAGGCCGCCCCGGCGAACGTGGCGTTCAGCGAGGACACCGCGGGACCGGTCGGGGAGAACGTCGCCGTCACGCTGCCGGCGGGCGCGCGGGACCGCTACGTCCGGCTCAACTTCACTGCCAACAGCGCCCAGACCGGCGCGCAGGCCGGCGAGTTCGCCGTCTACGACGCCACTGGCCGCAACCTGGCCCTGCACGCCCCGGTCACCGCGAGCAGCGAGACCGGCGGGCTCCCCGCCGCGAACGCGGTGGACGGGAACGCCGCCACCTACTGGCAGAGCAAGGTCGGTGCCTGGCCCTCCACGCTGACCGTCGACCTCGGCGCGGCGAACGCGCTCAGCTCCCTGGCCATCGCGCTGCCACCCGGCTGGCCGACCCGTACCCAGACCCTGTCCGTGCAGGGCTCGACGGACGCGTCCAGCTGGACCACCCTCGTCGGACCGGCGACCTACACCTGGACCTCGCCGTAGCGGCGGCCGGTGAGCCGCGGTCCCGGGACCCCGCGGGGTTCCGGGACCTCAGGCCCAGGTGGTGAAGGCGAGGACGACGTTGTGGCCGCCGAAGGCGAAGGAGTTGGAGAGCACCGCGGTGAGCGGCAGTTCGCGGGGGTCGGCGGCGACGACGTCGAGGCCGACGGCCGGATCGGGGTCGTCCAGGTTCACGGTGGGCGGCACCACCTGGTGGACCAGGGCCTGGACGCTCGCCACCGCCTCGATCGCGCCCGACGCGCCGAGCGCGTGCCCGGTCATCGACTTGGTGGCGGACACCGGCACGGTGGCGGCCGCCCTTCCCAGGGCGCCGTGCAGAGCCAGCGCCTCGGAGGCGTCGTTGAACTGGGTGCCGGTGCCATGGGCGTTGACGTAGGACACGTCCTCCGGGCCGAGCCGGGCCGCCGCGAGGGCGCTGGTGATGGCCTGCCGCGCACCGGCGCCCTCGGGGTGCGGCGCGGTGATGTGGTGGGCGTCGCAGGAGCGCCCGTAGCCGCGCAGTTCGGCAAGCACCGTGGCGCCGCGCCGGGCGGCGTGCCCGGCCGACTCCAGGACGAGGACGGCGGCGCCCTCGGCGAGGACGAAGCCGTCCCGGTCGGCGGCGAAGGGCCGGCTCGCCAGCGCCGGCGCCTCGTTGCGGCGGGACAGCGCCCCCATCCGGGCGAACCCGGCGACGGTCAGCGGGTTGACCGCCGCCTCCGTGCCGCCGGCCACCACGACGTCGGCCTCGCCGCACACGATCATCTGGTAGGCGGCGACCAGCGCTTCCGCGCCGGACGCGCACGCGGTGACCACCGAGGTGCACGGGCCGGTCAGACCGAGGTCGACGGCGATCCTGGCGGCGGGCGCGTTGCCCATCGCCATCGGGATGAAGCGGGCGCCGAGCCGGCCGGGGCCGGACTCGATGAGCGTACGGGTGTTGGCCAGCCAGGTGTCCAGGCCGCCGGCGCCGGTCCCGACGGCCACCCCGCACCGGCTGGGCACCTCCGCCGCCAGGTCCAGGCCGCTGTCGGCCAGCGCGAGCGTGGCGGCGGCGCGGGCCAGATGGGTGCAGCGGTCGGCGGCCAGCGCCTCGCGGCGGTTCGGCGTCAGCGCGTCGGGCAGCTCCACCTCGCCGGCGATCCGCGAGGACAGGCCGGCGGCGTCGAAACGGGTGATGGGGCCGATGCCGCTGACACCCTTGATCTGGGCCTGGTGGAAGTCCCGCGCGCCGACGCCGATCGTGGTCACCGGCCCGAGCCCGGTGACCACCACCCGGGATGATCCGTTCACGCCCGGACCTCCCGGGAGCCGGCCGTGGCACCGGCGCCGGGGTCGACGCCGCGCTCCAGCAGGAAGTCGACGACGTCGCCGATGGTGTCCAGCGAGGCCAGGGTGTCCTCGGGCGAGTCCAGCGGCCCGCCGAGCTCCTCCTCGACGACGGTGAGCAGTTCCACCATGTCGAGCGAGTCCATCCCGAGGTCCTCGCGGAAGCGCGCGCCGGGCACGACCTCCTCGGGGAGCAGCCCGAGGCGGTCCACGAGCACGTCGGCGATCCGGCTGCGCAGCAGGTCCGCGGAGGTGGCGTTCGTTGTCACAGGTCAAGTCCTCACGGGTGGGTGGTGGCCGGGACCGGTCGGGTCCTCAGCGGTGGGCGGAGGCCGGGGACCGGCGGGCTTCGAGACCCGCGTGCAGGCCGAGGTCGCGGCAGACGGCGTCGGCGGCGGCGACGAACCGGTCGGCCTCGTCGCGGTCCAGGACCAGCGGGGGCTGGATCCGCAGCGTCCGGCCGTGGTTGGCGGTGACGAAGGTGAGGATCCGGTGGTCCCGGGCGAGGGCGTGCACGAAGCGCAGGCACATCAGGTCGCCCAGGGTGGACTCCAGAGCGCCGCCGGCGTGCCGGATCGCGTCGCGTACGTCGTCGGGCATCCAGTCGGCAAGCGCGTGCAGATCGCCGGGCAGCCTGGTGAGCAGTTCGTCGGCCAGCGAGCGGGCGGCGCCGGCGAAGTCGCCGTCGAATTCGACGGCGTTCATCAGCCCGATGCCGCGCACCTCCCGGATGAAGTCGTAGCGGTCGGCGAGGCCCTGCAGCCCGGCACGCAGGTGGGCGCCCAACTCGGCCGCGCGGGCCGGGAGTTTCTCCGCCTCCAGCGCGTCGAGGGTGGCCAGGCCCGCGGCGGCGGCGAAGTTGCCGCCGCCGAAGGTGGAGGAGTGCAGCATCGCGCGGTTGCTGCTGCCGTAGGCGACGTCCCACAGCTCGGCCCGCGACAGCGTGACGGCGATCGGCACCATGCCGCCGGACAGCGATTTGGCCAGGCACAGCACATCCGGCTCCAGGCCGTCGTGCTCGGCGGCGAACATCGCGCCCGTACGGCCGAGTCCGGTCTGGATCTCGTCCAGGACGAACGCGGCACCGGCCCGGCGGCACAGTTCCTGGGCCGCCTTCAGGTAGCCCGGCGGCGGCAGGACGACTCCGCCCTCGCCCTGCACCGGCTCGACGACGAAGGCGGCGGCCCCGTCGATCACGGCCGCCAGCGCGCCGGCGTCACCGTAGGGGACCTCGACGCAGTCGGGCAGCAGCGGGCCGAAGGCGGCGCGGTGCGCGTCGCGGCCGGTGACCGACAGGGCGCCGAGCGTTTTGCCGTGGTAGCTGTTGCGGGTGTAGACGAGGCGGCGGCGGCCGGTGCCCGCACGGGCCAGCTTGAGCGCGGCTTCCACCGCCTCGGCGCCGGAGTTGCTGAAGAAGGCCCGGTCGAGACCTGGCGGCGCGACGGCGCACAGGCGCTCGGCGAGTTCGGCTGTCCGGGCGGGCATGGAGACGTACTGCACGAAGGTGGGCTCCCCGTCGTCCATGAAGCTGCGCAACGCCCGCGTCACCGCCGGGTGGTTGTGCCCGAGGTTGAGGCAGCCGTAGCCGGCCACGAAGTCGAGGTAGGGAACGCCGTCGGCGGTGGTCAGCGTGCAGCCGCGCGCCCGGGTGAAGACGCGGTCCATGTGGTGCGCGGCGAACAGCTTGGCCATCGGCGGGTTGACGTGCGCAGCGAAGCGCCACCTGGTGGCCGCGGTGAGGTCGGCGGCGGTCGCCGGGGCGGCGCGGGAGGCGGTGTGGTGCACGGCCAGCCGGGCGATGTCGGCGTCCGCGAGCGGCCGTCCGAAGGCGGCGAGCGGCGTGGGGCGGAAGCCGTGCCGGCCGGCGAGTTCGCCGATCGTGCGGACCATGCCGATGTCGAGGTCGCGGCCGAGCGAGCAGGACGCGGCACGCCCCTCCAGGGCGAGCACCATCGTCTCGGCGAGGCAGCCGTTGAGCTGCTGGCTGGGCCCCGGCACGGATCCGTCGCCGAACCTGACCTCGTCCGCCGCCGTGACCAGGCCGCCGTCGATGACCAGCACGTCGTGCCCGGACCGCGGTGCGGCGGGCACGTCACGCGGCAGCGCCACGTCCACGACGATCGAACCCGGGTGCAGCCGGGCGGTGTCCACCACGCCGCCGGTGGACGAGGCGGTCACGTACAGGCGCGGCCCGTCGTAGCAGTCGCCGATGTCGTCGTGCAGCGCGACCCGTTCGCGCTGCGCCGGACCGAGGTGCCGCAGCAGCGCGTCCGGCGAGCGGTTGCCGCGCCGGGCCACCAGGTCCAGCGGGAAGCCGTCGTCGAGCAGCAGCCGGGTCATGGCAAGGCCGATCGAGCCCGGGTAGCCGACGACCACGATCCGGGTGCTCTCCACCGGCAGGTCGAGCAGCCGCACGCAGTGCAGCACCGCGTGGTGGGCGGCGTAGGTGGTCAGCGAATTGCCGCTGGTGACGGGGGTGTTGGTGTGCTCGGCCGTCCACAGCCCGCGGTCGCCGACGATGGACGTGGCACCGCCGAGCCCGACGATGTCCGCGCCGGCCTCGCGCAGCGCCAGCACCTCGGCGGCGACCACGTCCTTGGCGGTGCCCGGCAGCCGCAGCAACTCCCCCGCCGTGTACGGCAGGTAGCGGACGTCGCCGGTGCAGTACGCGCCCGTCGCCGACGTGACCGAGGACAGCAGCGGCAGCCGTACGTGGTGGCGGTGGGCGTCCTCGCGTACGGTGCCGCGCTGGTCTTCGAGCAGCCGGCTGACCAGGTCCATGCCGCGGACCTGGTTGCGGTGGCCGGGACTGGTCGGGTGGGCCAGGAATCCGAATTTCACCGTGTGCTCCCAGTGCGGGGTGCCTGCCGGGAAGGCGGCGGGGACGGTTGGCGGGTTGTCTGCTGGGCGGTCTGCCGCGATGTCTGCTGAGCGCTCTGCGTCGGGGTCTGCGCCGGGGTCTGCCGCGCGGCCTGCCGGGGGGTGCCGCCCATCGCGAGTGCCAGATCCGAGAGGTGGTCGCGCTGCCAGCCCAGCGAGGACAGCAGGCTCAGGCCGTCGCCCTCGTTGTTGTGCGCGAGCAGCACGGAGTAGAGGTTGACCGTCGCGGGCCGGGTCAGCTGGTCGCGCAGCGCCTCGGGGTCCACGCCGGTCAGCCGGCGGCGGTGGACGGTCACCGGGCCGAAGGACTGCTCCCGCTCGTCGTCCAGCACGTGCAGGATCCGGGTCTGGCGGGCCGAGGCGGCGCCCGCCCGGCCCTCCCGGTAGGTGCGGATGACGGAGTGGCCGCCGTCGATCAGCCGGAAGACGCTGACGTTCCCGGCCGCCCGTCGCCCGTCCAGGCAGATGTGCTCCACCAGCGTGGGCACCATGTCAGGGACCAGCGCGGCCGCGCCGTCGCCGACGAAGGCCAGCACGTTGTCCTCCCGGGTCAGCGCCAGCGCGGGCACCGCCTGCAAGGCGTCGCCCATCAGGGCCCTGCCGTACCAGCCGGAGAAGCCGGGCCCGGTACGCGGCAGGTTGCGGACCGCGGACAGGCCGCCGCGGCCCACGTCGTAGACGCCGGTGTAGGTGTAGCCGTGCCGGGTGATCAGGTCGTCGAGCACGGCCGCCAGGCGGTGGAAGAAGTAGTTGGCGCTCATCGGCGTGACGGGCAGCAGGTGCACCACGTCCGACGGGCTTTCCGCGGTACGCGCGATGGCGGCGCGTCGCTCGGCCCGCAGGCGCTCGGGCACCGCAAGCCGGCGCCGCACCTCGCGCAGGAAGCCTTCGCCGTCGGCGTGCACCGGGTGGTCGGCGAAGGGGGCCAGGTGCCCGGCCTCCCGGGTCACCTGCACGATCCGCAGCATCCGGTTCAGCGTGCGGGCGGCGAAGGGCGTCGCGGCCTCCGCGATCCGGCTGTTGAGGAAGAACAGCGCCTGCCGGTCGCGGCCGCGCAGCCGGCCGCCCTCGTGGAGGAAGTCGTGCACGCGGGCGGAGTAGCCGTACATGCCCAGCGTGCCGAGGTACTCCTCGACCCGCCGGCCCTCGTGGTGGCCGGCGACCGTACCGGGCCGGGTCAGGGAGTCGGCCAGCGCGAGACCGGCGGTGGCGGCGACGTCGTACATCAGGCCGCGCTGCTCCGCGTCGACGGCCCCGCACTGCCACAGCACGTGCGCCGGGCCGTTGTTGACGATGTCCATGACGGGCGCGAGCGCGTCCTCGGTGACCACCGCCCTGGGCCTCGCGGCCGGCCGCGGCACCGACGCCGCCCCGACCGCGGCCGGCACCCGCAGCACTTCGGGGGTGGCCAGCAACACCACCGGGCCGCTGTCCCGCGCGTACGCCGTGAACGCGGCCGCCAGGTCCTGGTCCAGGCGCTCCGGGTCGTCCAGGTAGAAGCAGGGCATCCGCCGGGCGCGCAGCACCTCGCGGGAGTCCTCGGCGGCATGAACGGTGCCCTGGAAGGGATACCAGGCGTTCCGCGGGGAGTCGGCGCAGACGATGAAGCCGCGGGCCCGGGCCTCGCGGAGGTTGGCCAGCGTGCCGCGGAACTCGTCCACCATGCCGCTGGTCGCCACGATCAGCGAGGGGGCGCCGTCCACCTGCCAGCGGGCCAGGGCGCCGCAGGCCAGGCTGTGTTCGCTGGGGCCGCGCAGCACCGGGTTGCCGGGTGCGGCGACCAGTTCCTCCAGGTCGGAGATCAGCCCGCTGACCGCCGACCCGGTGTAGTAGTGCAGCCCCCAGGCGCCGCCCGCCTCGCCGTGGAGGAAGCCGGCCAGCGCCGCGGCCAGCGCCGAGGTCGCCGTCCGGGCGGCCGCGCGCAACGCGCCCGCGCCCTGCCGGAGCTGGAGGATGTCGGTGAGGCAGCACACGACGTCGCCGGCCAGCACCCAGGCCTGCTCGGGCAGCACACGGTGGGTGAAGGGCGAGGCGACGTGCACGGTGTCGGGTACGTCCGCCTCGTAGACCACCACCGAGCTGCCGGACGGCTCGAAGGCCGCCGCACCGGTCAGGTCGGCGCGCAACTGCTCCAGTTCCGCTTCGAGTTCGCGGTCCAGCGGCGCCGCGCTGATGCCGGCCGCCGCCGCGTCGATCAGCACCAGCGCGAGCACCGGCGTCCCGCCGGGGCCCGCGGGCTTCCGCAGCAGCGTGTGGCCGAGGTCCGCGAGCGAGTCGGCCCGGACGAGCCGGAATCCGGCGTCGGGCAGGACGGCGTCCAGGAAGCGGCGGGAGCGGCCGAGGACTTGCGCGTAGGCGGGTTCGGCCGGCGCGGCCGGGCAGCCGGCCCCCGCCGCCTCTCCTGCGTCCTCCTCCAGCCGGCGGCCGGAGTCCCCGGCCAGGTCCCGCAGCGCCGCCCGCACGGTCCGGTGGAACAGCGGACGCTTCCCCACCGCCGCCACCAGGAACGGTGCGGCCCGGCCAGCCGCGTCATTATCCGTGCTCAAGACGAGCTCCTCCTGCGCCTGTTCCCGTCGGCTCATCGACACCCCCGGACTTCGATGTCCAAGGGCGCAGTATGTTCCGGGCGCACTGCAGAGGTTCTGTACGTTCTCTGGACGATCCTCCGGACCTGCGCGTACAGGCAGGTACGGGTCGGTAAGGGGTCGTACGGGACGGCCGCCGTACGGGACGGCCGCCGTACGGGTGCGGCCGCCGGCGGCGGGCGGGCGTAAGGCCGCACCCGCCGCCGGGGAATCAGGAGTCGGTGAGCCCGAACCTGCGGTGCAGCCGGCGAAGCGGGCCCGGGGCCCACCAGTTGAAGCGCCCGAGCAACCGCATCAACGCCGGCACCAGCAGCCCCCGTACGAGCGTGGCGTCCACGATCACCGCCAACGCCAGCCCGGCGCCCAGCAGTTTGAGGATGCTCAGCTGCGAGGTGGCGAGCGCGCCCAGCACCGTGGCGACGACCAGGGCCGCGGCGGTGATCAGCCGGCCGGTGCGTTCGAGGCCGAAGGCGACGGCCCGGGTGGTGTCGCCGGTGGCCAGGTACTCCTCCCGGATGCGCGACAGCAGGAAGACGCTGTAGTCCATGGACAGGCCGAAGGCGACGCAGAACATCAGGATGGGCACGGTGACCTCCAGCCTGCCGGTGCTCACGAAGTCGCCAACGAGCCACTTGAGATGGCCGTCCTGGAACACGTAGACCATCGCGCCGAAGGACGCCGTCAGGCTCAGCACGTTCAGCACGAGCTGCTTGACCGGGATGACCACGCTGCCGGAGAAGAGGAAGAGCAGGACCAGCATGCTGGCGGCGATCACGCCGCCCGCCCACGGCAGCCGGCCGGCCAGCACGTCCTTGGTGTCCACCTGGCTCGCCGCGGCGCCCCCCACCAGGGCCGGGCCGGGAGCCGGCGCGGGCACCGCGCGGACCGCGCGGGCGTGCCGTTCGCCCGCGGCCGAGGACGGGTCGACGTCGGAGAGCACCGACAGCCAGGTCCCCTTGCCGCCCGCCGGCGCCGGATTCGCCGTCCCCGCGGGCGCCACCTGCCGGCCGGCGCTGAAGCCGCCGGCGGCGGAGTCCACCCGTACGGTGTGCGGCACCTGGGACAGCCGCCGCGCGTACCCGGCCAGCGCCGTGCCCTGCGCGGCCGCGTCCAGCTCCGGCAGCACGACGACGTCGGGCGAGGTCTGCGCCTGCTGGAACTGGTCGCGCAGCACGTCGGCGGCGACCTGGGCGTCGCTGTGCCTGGGCAGCACCCGGTCGTCCATCAGCGCGAACCTGGCCTGCAGGAAGGGCAGCGCCAGGGCGACCAGCAGCACGGCCACCACGCCGCCGACGGCCACCGGGCGGCGCATCACCACCATCGCCAGGCGGTGCCACACCCCCTGCTCGGGCCGCCGGGCGCCGGGGAGCCGGCGGCGCAGCGGCGCGAACAGGTCCCACCGGTCGATGCGGAGGCCGATGACGGCCAGCATCGGCGGCAGCACCAGCAGCGAGGCCGCCGCGGCCAGGACCACGACCAGCACGCCCGCGTAGGCGAGCGACCGCAGGAAGTACAGCGGGAAGACCAGCAGCGCCGCCAGCGACAGCGCCACCGTCAGCGCTGAGAACAGCACCGTACGCCCGGCGGTCCGCAGCGCCGCCGCGACCGCCTCCGTCACGTCCCGGCCCGCGGCCAGCTCCTCGCGGTAACGGCTGATGATGAACAGGCTGTAGTCGACGGCGAGTCCGAAGCCGAGCGCGGTGGTGATGTTCAGCGCGAAGACGGACACCGAGGTGACCTGGGCCAGCCCGGCCAGCATCGCGTACGTGACGGCGACCGCCACGACGCCGACCAGCACCGGCAGCAACGCCGCGAGCAGCGAGCCGAAGGCGGCCAGCAGGATCAGCAGGGTGAGCGGCGCCGCCAGCACCTCGGCCCGGGTCAGGTCGGCGGAACTCTGGTCGTCGGCCTCGGAGTTGACCTGCGAGAGCCCGGTGACCCTCACGTCGAGCGGCCCGTGCGCACCGCGCAGGACGGGCGCCAGGTCGTGCGCCCGGTGGAAGGCGGCGTCCTCGTCGCCGGCCAGCTTCACCAGGACCAGCGCCGTACGGCCGTCCCGGGAGCGCAGGGTGGGATCCCCGGTGGACCAGAACGACCGGGCGTAGACGACGCCCCGGGCCCGCGCCGCCTGCCCGGTGAGGGCCTTGCCCGCCTGCTCCGCGTCCGGCGCCGTCACCCCCGCCGCGGTCTCGGCGACCAGGATCAGGTCCGGGGCGCCGGCGTGGAAGCGCTGCGCCAGCAGCCGGTCCGCGGAGACGGACTCGGCGGACTGCGGGGTGTACCCGCCGCTGGACAGCATCCCCTCCACACCCCCGCCGGCAACCGCCGCCGCGCCCGCGACCAGCGCGACCAGCAGCAGCGTGACCCGCCGCCGGCCGACCAGTAAGCGCGCCAGCCGGGCGAGCCTGCCGCCGGCCGGCGCCGACCGGCTGCCCGTCTCCGGCGGGACCTGAGCTGTTGCCGACATGGGTGATCCTCCCGTGAGTGGTGTCGTGAGCCCTCCCGGCCACGCGCCCCGGCACGCGGCGCCGGACCCGCCCGTGCAGCCGCCACCACGGCCCGTCGGGCCCCCGTTGCCGCTCCGATTGTGTCCCAGCGGCCCACCCCCCACCACAACCAAACCCCCCGCCACGCCCCCCCGCCTCCCGCGGCCGGCCGGTGGCCGGGGTGTCACGCCGTGTCGGTCAGGCGGTCCAGGAAGGCTGTCTGGGCGCGGACCAGGGCGGTGCGGGCTGCTGGGAGGGTGAACCAGGACACTCGGTCCAGTTCGGGGAATTCGGTGGTGCGGCCCGAGCCGCGGGGCCATTCCATGGTGAAGGTGCCGGGCACCATGGCGGCCGGGTCGAGGTCGGCCTCGATCGCCCATACCGTCACGCGCTTGCCGGCCGACTGCACCACCTCGCCGAGCGGGAGCGGGGTGCCCTCCGGGGCGGGGAGGCCCAGCTCCTCGCGGAATTCGCGGCGGGCCGCGTCCCAGGGTTCCTCGTCGCCCTCGTACTCGCCCTTGGGCACCGTCCACGCGCCCGCGTCCTTGCGGGCCCAGAACGGCCCGCCCATGTGGCCGAGCAGCACCTCAAGGCCGGCGGGGGTGCGGCGGAAGAGGAGCAGGCCCGCGCTGCGTCTGATGTCAGCCATGAGGCAAGTCTCCACGCCGGAGGGCGACGAGGCTCCGCGGCGCCCGGGGACGCGGAATAGCGTGCGCCGCCCGGGCGCTTGCCGGTGCATGACGCTGGCGGAGGGGGTGGCCGCGCCCGGCAGTGCCGTGCGCGGGATGGCGGCCTGGGACATGGTGGCCGTGACGGTCCGCCGGATGGCGCCCGGGGAGGGGTTGGACGAGGCGGACGGGGCGATCTGGGCGCTGGTCCTCGACGGTGACGCGCGGCTGGAGACCGCGGCGGGGGCCGAGGGGCTGCAGGCGGGGGACGCCTTCCACGTGGACGCCAGAAGCCCCTACCGGCTGGTCGCGCTGACGGGCGCCGAGGTCGCGGTGGGCGCGCTGCGGGCGGTCCCGCCGCTGCCGAGCCCGCTGGTGGTGCGGGACTTCGCCGGGAGCAACCGCGGCATCGCCGAGCTGGTGCGGATCTGCCCGCTGGACCCGAGGGACGGGCCGCCGCTGTTCGCCGCCAGTTACGGCGGGCTGATCCAGGCAGCGATGGTGGGGACCCTGGACCGGAGCGCGCCGCAGGACTCCGACCCGCGGCTCACCGCGCTGGTCTCGGTGCTCGACGCGCATCCCGGGCGCCCCTGGACGGTGGAGAGCATGGCCCGGGTGGCGCATCTGTCCCGCTCGTCGCTGGGCGAGCGCTTCCGCCGCGAGCTCGGCCGCAGCCCCGCCCAGGTGCTGCGGGAGGTGCGCATGCGGCACGCCCGCGACCTCCTCGCCGGGACGGCCAGGCCGGTCGAGCAGATCGCCTTCGCCGTCGGCTACGGCTCGGCCGCGGCCTTCAGCCGGGCGTTCTCCGCCTACCACGGCAGCTCGCCGCAGGCGTGGCGCTCACGGCCGGGAGCCGCGCAGTGCGGCGAAACCGGCGCTGCCCGCCAGCGCGGCGACGGCGCCGAGGAGTAGCGCCCCGCGCACCCCGCCGCCGTCGACCACGGCCCCGCCGATCGCCGACCCGGCAGTGATGGCCACCTGGAAGGCCCCCACCTGCAAGGAGAGCGCCGACTCGACGCGCTCCGGCTCGGCGCGGGTCACCCACAACTGGGTGGCGACCGGCACCATGTTGAAGCCGAAGCCCCAGAGCACGATCGCCGCGGTCGCGGCCGGGAGCCCGGAGGTCGTCCCGAGCGCCAGCAGGCTTGCGGCCAGCAGGGCCGGCGCGGCGATCACGGCGACCCACAGGCGGCGGGCGAGCGCGCCGGCCGCGAGGTTGCCCGCGAGGCCGCCGACGCCCCAGCCGAGCAGCAGCCAGACCGTGCTGCCGGCGGTGACGCGCTCGATCGCTAGGCGGATGTACGGGTAGGCGGCGAAGTTGCCGAAGGCCACCAGCGCGATGCAGCCCACCCCGGCCATCAGCCGGCGGTTGGCCAGCGCCTGCCGGAGCATGCCGAGCCCTGCTCCGGGTTGGGCCGGCACCGGCGGCAGGGTCGCCGCCACCGCGGCCACCGCCAGCACGCTCAGGCCCGCCGCCGACCAGAACACCGGCCGCCAGCCCACCGCGTCGCCGAGGACGGAGGACAGCGGTACGCCGATGATGGTGGCCGCGCTGACGCCCAGCGCCAGGCTCGTCGAGACGACGTGGTCGCGTCCCGGCGCCGCGTGCGTGCCCGCACCGAGCGCGAACGACCAGAAGCCGGCGATGGCGACGCCCAGCAGCAGCCGGCCCGCAAGCAGCAGCGGGAAGTCCGGGGTCAGCGCCACCACGACGTTGGACACCACGGCGGCGGCGAGCAGGCCGAGCAGGACGGTCCTGCGGTCGGCGCGCGGCAGCAGCACGGCGATGGTGGGCGCGGTGACGGCGCCCGCGACCGCGGTTGCCGCGACGGCCAGGCCCGCGGTCCCCTCGCTGACTCCGACGTCGGACGCCATCGCCGGCAGCACGCTGGCCGGCAGGAACTCGCTGCCCACCAGGGCCGCGATCCCCAGGGTGAGCGCGGCGACGGGCGCCCAGGAGGCCGCGCCGGGCCCGGCGCCCCGCACCGGGGAGGCCGCCTCCGCCGGAGAGGCACCCTCCACCGGGGAGCCGGCCGCGACGGAACTGCCGGGCGCCGCCGCGGACTCGGGACAGGTCACATAGCCCTCAGAGGTCATGCGCCCCAGTCTGCTGCGCACGATCCGCCGCGGCTTGACCGTCCGGCCGCACTCCTTGATTCCGAGGCCGGACCTGCACCGGGGCGTGAGGCCCGACCTGCACCGGGGCGCGGGGCCCGACTCGCGACTCGCCCCGAGGCAAGAGGCCACAGGGCGGGGCGGCCGACTCCCCCGGAGCCGGCCGCCCCTGGCGGTACGCGCGCGGGCGGTGCTACTCCCCGCGCCCCGCACCGCGGTCGGGCGCGCTCATGTCCCCCGTCGCCGGGGTGCCGTCGGCCAGGCCGTAGCGCAGGTGGACGGTGCCCTTCGGGCCGGCGGCGGGCGGTTCGAGGAGGGTGAGGTTCGTGGGCACGGCGCCGCCGTCGAACACCTTCTTCCCGACGCCGAGCGTGATCGGGTGCACCCACAGGTCGAGCCGGTCGAACAGCTTCTCCCGCAGCAGGGTCTGCACCAGGTCCAGGCTCCCCACGACCTTCACGTTCTCGTGCCGGTCGCGGACCTCCCGCACCGCGGCGGCCAGGTCGGGGCCGAGCTGCGTGGAGCCCGCCCACGACAGGTCGGGCGTGCCGCGGGAGGCGACGTACTTCGGGATGCTGTTGAAGAGCGTGGCGATCCCGTTGTCCTGGCCGCCCTCCTGGTGCGGCCAGTAGCCGGCGAAGATGTCGTACGTCCGCCGGCCGAGCAGCAGGGCGTCCGTGCCCTCGTACGCGGCACCGATCTGCGCGCCGGAGACCTCGTCGGTGAGCGGCGCCTGCCAGCCGCCGAACGGGAAGCCGGCCGGGTCCTCGTCCGGGCCGCCGGGTGCCTGCCCGACGAGGTCGAGGGTCGCGAACAGTTCGAGGTGGATCAGGCCCATGGCGTGCTCCCGGGTGAGGGGTTCTTCTCGGTCGGAAGGTAGACCGGCGGGCGGCCGCGGACTCATCGGTCCACCGGCGATCAACTGACAGTGATGATGTTCGTGGTGACGCTACGGGTGGGCCTGACTCGCCAACTGACTGACGTCTCGACTGTCCTGTTTGGGATTTGTCGGCCCGCCGGGCGTCACCACGCACGCGGCCGGACGGGCGCTTGTGACTTCATAGGAGCTTGGTCCAGAAGCCCCGTCACTGTCTTGTCCACCCGCCCGACCGGCGCGTGCCGCCCTCGGAACGGACACGCCACAAGGACGGACATGACCAGCATGACGCACGACGGCCCGCAGATCACCGGCGGAGTCGACACCCACGGCCTGACCCACCACGCGGCGGTGATCGACACCATCGGCCGGCACCTGGCTGACCAGGAGTTCCCGGCCACGATCCGCGGCTACCGGGATCTGCTGGCCTGGATGCGTTCACTCGGCGAGCTGGCCGCGGTGGGTGTGGAGGGCACCGGCGCCTACGGGGCCGAACTCGCCCGGGTGCTCACCGCCGCAGGAGTCACAGTCATCGATGTCGACCGTCCGGACCGCAAAACCCGGCGGATGAAGGGCAAGTCCGACCCGATCGACGCCTACGCCGCCGCGACAGCCGTACTGTCCGGGCGGGCCACCGGCACCCCCAAGAGCCGGGACGGCGTGGTCGAGGCCGTGCGCGTGCTGCGGACCGCTCGCCGCAGCGCGGTCAAGGCCCGCACCCAGGCGATGAACCAGATCCGGGGCCTGCTGGTCTCGGCGCCTGCGATGCTGCGCGAGCAGGTCGCGGGAGTGGACCGGGCCACGCTGATACGCACGCTCGCCCGGCTGCGGCCCGGCGACGACCTGTCCCGCCCGCTGACCGCCACCCGGGCAGCCCTGCGCCGCCTGGCCCGCCGCCACCAGGCGATGGACGCCGAGATCGCCGAGCTGGACGCGGAACTCGGTCCGCTGACCCGGCAGGCCGCTCCCGCACTGCTGGAACTGTTCGGCGTCGGCCCCGAAACCGCCGGCCAACTGCTGGTCTCGGCCGGGGACAACCCCGAACGTATGCGTTCGGAGGCCGCCTTCGCGCACCTGGCCGGGGTCGCACCGATCCCGGCATCCTCCGGCCGCACCCACCGCCACCGCCTCAACCGAGGCGGCGACCGGGCCGCGAACAACGCCCTGCACACCATCGTGCTCGTCCGCATGCGCTACGACGAGCGCACCCGCACCTACGTCGAACGCCGCACCAAGGAAGGCCTGTCCAAAAAGGACATCATGCGCTGCCTCAAACGATTCGTCGCCCGCGAGGTCTACCGCGCCCTGACCAGCACACCGACCGAACAAGCCACACAAACCGACCTTGCTCCTGCCGCTTGACATCTATAGGAGCATCCGCCTGACCGCCTGACCGCCTGACCGCCGCCGCCACGGCCAGGGCGAAAACCGGTCCAGGTCAGACGTCGATGTTCGAGCCCATGATGATGGTCCGGGCGCGCGGCAGCCCGAAGTGCTCCGCGGCGTCCGCCGTGATGTACGAGGTGGCGACGAACAGCCGCTTGCGCCACGGCCGCATCGTGGGCGCCTTGCCCGGGCGCAGCTCGATCGTCGACAGGAAGTACGTCGCCTCGTCGAGCGCCAGCGGCCCCTCGGTCCTGGCCGGGTCGAGCAGCGCCAGCGCGCCCGGCACGTCGGGCGTCTCCATGTAGCCGTAGCGGGCCGTGACGTGGATGATGCCGTCGTCGGTGTAGCCGAGGTCGTCGATGATGACCCGCTCGCCGGACTGGACGCGCGGCACGGGCTCGGTCTGGATGGACAGGATCACCACCTGGTCGTGCCGTACGTGGTTGTGCTCGACGTTGGCCCGCATGGCCAGCGGGGTGGTGTGCCGGTCCCGGTTGAGGAAGACGGCCGTGCCGGGGACCTGCAGCACCGGCGTCTCCTTGCGGTGCAGGTGGTCGACGAACTCGCGCAGCGAGCCCTCGCGCTGGGCCCGCTCGGCGGTGACCGTCCGTCGTCCGTGCTGCCAGGTGGTCATGATGGTGAACGCGGTCAGGCCGATGAGCAGCGGCAGCCAGGCGCCGTGGATGAGCTTGGTCAGGTTGGCGGCCACGAACAGCAGGTCGACGGAGAGCAGGGCGGTCGCGCCGCAGGTCACCAGCCACAGCGGCGTGCCCCAGTTCGTGCGGGCGGCGTAGAAGAAGAGCAGCGTGGTGATGGTGATGGTGCCGGTGACCGCCGTTCCGTAGGCGAAGGCCAGCTGCGTCGAGGTGCGGAAGGCGAAGATCAGGGTGAGCACCGAGGCCAGCAGCACCCAGTTGATCAGGGGCACGTAGATCTGGCCGATGGTGGACTCGGAGGTGTGCGTGATCCGCAGCCGCGGCAGGTAGCCGAGTCCGGCGGCCTGCGAGGCGACCGAGTAGGCGCCGGTGATCACCGCCTGGGAGGCGATCACCGTGGCCGCGGTGGCCAGCAGCACCATCGGCAGCCGGCCCCACCCCGGCACGAGCAGGAAGAACGGGCTGCTGATGTTGTCCGTGTCGGCGATGATCCGCGCGCCCTGGCCGAAGTAGCTGAGGATGCAGGCGGGGAAGACCAGGAAGAGCCAGGCGCGGGTGATCGACCGGCGGCCGAAGTGCCCCATGTCGGCGTACAGCGCCTCCGCTCCGGTGACCGCGAGCACCACCGCGGCCAGCGAGAAGAAGGCGGTGCCGAAGTGGCCGAACAGGAAGCCCAGGGCGTACGAGGGCGAGATCGCCTTGAGGATCTCCGGGTGGTCGGCGATGCCGGCGATGCCGAACCCGCCGATCGCGGTGAACCACAGGACCATCACGGGGCCGAACACCCGCCCCACCGCGGCCGTCCCCCTGCTCTGGACCAGGAACAGCGTCACGACGATCGCCGCCGTGATGGGCAGCACCGCGTCGCCGAGCGAGGGTTCGACGATCTTGAGCCCTTCGACCGCGGAGAGCACCGAGATCGCGGGGGTGATGATGCTGTCGCCGAAGAACAGCGACGCGCCGAAGATCCCCAGCCCGGTCAGGACGACGGCGGTGTGCGGGCCCCGCTTGCCGTGTCCGGGCCGCAGCAGGGTGATCAGCGCCATGATGCCGCCCTCGCCCTCGTTGTCGGCGCGCATCGCCAGCAGCACGTAGGTGACCGACACGATGATCGTGATCGACCAGAACACCAGCGAGACCACCCCGTACACGTTGCGCACCGAGACCGGGACCGGGTGCGGGTCGTCGGGGTTGAAGACGGTCTGCAAGGTGTAGAGCGGGCTGGTCCCGAGGTCGCCGAAGACCACGCCGAGCGCGCCGACCGTCAGTGCCAGCCGGGCGGTCTCGTGCGCGCCCGCACCCGCGCCCCGGGCCTTGACCACCCGCACTGAGCCGTCGTCAGACCCGCTCTCCTGCCGACGATCAGCCATGACAGTCCTCCTCCGCGCGGTCTTCGTGGCCCGGCCCGACGCATCACGCGGACGATATCCCGATCTGTCCCGCTTCCTGGGCATGTGCCCGGCCAGCGCGCGGGTAGGAGCGGTTCTCCGGCGGGCGCCGCACCCGGCAGGAAAGTGCCGCCGGCCGGCGCGATGAGTTCCGGCGCCCGCGCCGGTACGTACCGGCGGGCCTGCCGCAGGCCCGGACGGACCCCATGACGAGGAGCGAACGATGACCATGACCCGAGCGGACGACGAGGCCGCCATCAAGGGTGTGCTGGAAGGCGTCTACAAGGCCTGGGACGCCGGCGACGCCGACGCCTTCGTCGCGGAATACCGGGACGACGCCACCGCGATCCTGCCCGGCTCCTACCGCAGGTCGAAGGAGGAGGTCCGGGCGAGCATGGCCGCGGGCTTCGCGACCTTCCTCAAGGGCAGCACCACCGTCGACACCCTGGACAGCATCCGCTTCCTGGGCGAGTCCGCCGCGGTCGTGGTGAGCGAGACCGCCGTCAGGTTCCCGGGCGAGACCGAGGTCCCCGCCGGACGCACGGTCTACGCGACCTGGGTGCTGGAGAAGCGCGACGGCGGCTGGCTGCTGGTGTCCTACCAGAACAGCCCGGCCGCGCCGGCGGCCTGACCCGTACGGGACCGCGCTGAGCGGACGCTCGAACCCGTCCGCCCCGGTGCCGGAGGACCGGCGACGCGGGGCGGACGGGTTCGTGGGCCGGCCGCGGGGCCGTCAGGGCGACGGGGCCGTCGGGGCGACGGGACGCCGTAGGGTCACGGTGAAGGCCCGGCCTGCCCGGTCCGCGGACATCCGCCGGATCCGGCCTGTCGAGGTGAGGCACGCAGAAGGAGACCTGGTGGGCACCGACGTGTCGCTGATCGACTTCACCGGCCGGGTCCAGCGGAACGCCGGGCTCGACGTCCGGTGGATCCACGGGTCGCCGTCGGCCAAGCACAACACCGACCCCGACATCCAGGTCCACGCCTACGACGAGCACACCTTCGTCCTGCGGCAGAACATCGCGGTCCACTTCGAGGCGCCCTTCCTCTACCTGCTGTTCGGGAACGCCTCCGCGGTGCTGATCGACACCGGCGCCACGGCGAGCGCGGAGTACTTCCCCGTGCGCCGCGTGGTCGACGAGCTGGTCGCGGGGTGGCTCGCCCGCCACCCCCGGGAGGACTACCGCCTCCTGGTGCTGCACACCCACGCGCACGGCGACCACATCGCGGGCGACGGGCAGTTCGCCGGCCGCCCCGGCACCACGGTCGTCGCCGCCGACCTGCGCACCGCCTGGGCGTACTTCGGCTTCCACGACGACCCCGGCGCCGTGGCCCGCGTCGACCTGGGCGGCCGGACCCTGGAGTGCCTGGCCACCCCCGGCCACCACGAGGCCGCGGTCACCTTCTACGACCCCTGGACGGGATTCCTCCTCACCGGCGACACGGTCTACCCCGGCCGCCTCTACATCCAGGACCGCCAGGCCTTCACGCGGACGATCGCCCGCCTGATCGACTTCAGCGCCCGCCGCCCGGTGACCCACGTGCTGGGCTGCCACATCGAGATGACCCGCACCCCCGGCGTGGACCACCCCATCCGCACGGTCCACCACCCCGACGAGCCCCCGCTGCAGCTGACCACGCACCACCTGCGCGAGATCGCCACGGCCCTGGCCACGACCGCGGACCGCCCCGGCCGCTACGCCTTCCCGCTTTTCATCCTGTGCCTCGACACATGAGCCGGGTGGGTGGCCCCGGGCCGCACCGGCGGCCCGCCGCCTGCGGCTCAGCGGTCGGCGCTGTTGGTGAGCAGCGCTCGCGTCCATGTCGTCAGCTGGTTGACCAGGGAACGGACCTGTGCGCCGCGGGACTTCAGGAACGGCAGCACGATCAAGGCCGGGACCAGGGCCATCGTGACGATGAGCAGGGGGATCAGGAGCAGCGCCACGAGGAGGGCTTGCTGGACGCCTCGGGCGCGGCCGAGGAGGCCGGTTCCGGGGGTGAGCATCAGGACAGCCTCCTCTGGGGGTCGTGCGCGGACCGGGCGACGAGCTCCAGCCGCGCCCGTGGCCGAACGTGTGGTGACCGCCGGAAGAGAGCATCTCCGAGCCGGGCGACCGGGATGACCGATTAAATGTTGTTCAGCGGACAACGTGGGGTTGTCCGCAACAACGTGACGGTGGGGATCATGGGCGGGAAGCGGGCCGGCCGGCCGTGGGGGGCCGCCAAGGGCTCATGCCAGGAGATCAACGAGCTGGTCGCCCTGATGCGGAGCTGGCTCGACGCGGCGGGCGTCCCGGTCACGGTGCTGCACGAGCGGCTGACGCCCGATCACTTCGGCGACCGCTGCGTCCCCGAGCTGCACAAGTTACGCGACCGCCTCGCCGGGACGGACCTGGCCTGGGAGCTGGTGGAGGCCGTCGTCGACGTGTGCTTCCCCGAGGACTCCGTGGCGGCGTCCATCGCCCGGCTGGCGCCGGCCAAGCAGTTGTGGAGAGCCGCGCAGCACACCCCGACGGTGCCGGGCAACGACCCCGACCTGGTGCAGGCGCGGGAACTGCTCGAAGCCAAGGACCGGACGATCGCCGCCTACCAGGAGATCGACCGGGCCCGGCAGGCGTATCAGGCAAGCGAGCACGGCCGGCACCAGGCGCTGCAGGCGGCGACGCTGGTCTTCGCTCTGCTCGGGCAGGCGCAGGCGAAGATCGCGGAGCTCTCGCGGCGCATCGACGCGCTGCGGGTGCAGCGGCCCTCAGAAGGCGCCGGCGCGCTCGGCACGTTGCACCACCGGCTGGAGCGGGCCATCGGGCAGGAGAAGGAACTCCGCCAGGCACTCGCCCGCGCCGAGGAGGAGCGGGACATGGCTCAGCGCGTCGCCGACCACGCCGCCCGCCGTATCCAGGCGCTCGAAGAGGAGCTGAGCCTGCTCAAGAGCATCGGAGGCGGTGTGTCCCGCGCCGAGGAGCCCGCGGACGGCCCCGCGGATGCCGCGTCCTCCGTGGAGATCCCGAGCGCGGACCCGGCCGACGAGACCATGGACGACGTGGATCGCGTGCTCGACAAGGTCCACGCGGTCCTTGAGCACGGCCACGAGACCGTTCAGGAGGCCGCCGAGGAGGTGGGCTGGACCGCCGCCGGCGCGCAGGCGCCGGGTGCCGCCGAGGAGTGGCGTACGGTGCCGGGCCGGGTGCTCCGCAGCAGCACGGGGTGGGTCGACCCCCGTACGGGCGGCGACGAGGACGACGGTGCCGGATTGTCGCCAACAACCCCTGACAACCCCTCGGCCAGGCGTGACGCATCGGCCCGGCTGGCGCTGACGCAGCGCTCCGCCGGGGACCGGCACCGCTACGTGGGCGCGGCGACCCGGCGGATCTCGCGCGGCCTGGACCTGGACGAGATCATCCTGGGCCTGTGCCGCTCCGCCGTGCCGACCTTCGCCGACGCCATCGCGGTGTATCTGCGTGACCCCATCCCGGTCGGCGACGAACGACCCCACGGTCCGCTTCTCATGCGACTGCGCCGCCAGGAAGGCTGGCCCGTGGAGCCGGGGGAGGACGGCGACGGGTGGCGGCCGCTGCAGCCGACCGTCCTGGGGACGTCGGGGACCTGCGCGGTCCGGTCGGGCGGACCGCTGTCGGAGGTGCTGCGGGGGGTGCGTCCGGTGCTCACGGCGTCACCGGCCGCGGCGGACGCCCTCGCCGAGCTGCTGGGCTTCCCGCCGGAACGGGCCGGGCTGCCCACCGGGCGGCGGGCGTTGCTGGCCCCGCTGCGCGGCCGGCGCCGGGTGATCGGAGCGGTGGTGCTGCTGCGGAGCACGGAACGGCCGGCGTTCGAGTCCGACGACCTGCTGGTGGCGGCCCAGCTGGCGACCCAGACGGCGCTGGGCGTGGACAAGTCGCTCCTGTACGGCCGTGAGGGATACATCGCCGACGCGCTCCAGCGTCAGATGCTGCCGGATTCCCTGCCGCAGACCACCGGTGTCCAGCTGGCCAGCCGCTATCTGCCGGCCGCGGAGTCCGCGCGGGTCGGCGGCGACTGGTACGACGCGATCCCGCTGCCCGGCAGCCGGGTGGCGCTGGTGGTCGGCGACGTGATGGGCCACTCGATGACGTCGGCGGCGATCATGGGCCAGCTGCGTACGACCGTGCAGACCCTGGCGGGCCTGGATCTGGCGCCGCAGGAGGTGCTCTACCACCTGGACGAGCAGGCACAGCGGCTGGGCCAGGACCGGATGGCGACGTGCGTCTACGCCGTCTACGACCCGATCGCCCATCGGCTGGTGGTGGCCAACGCCGGGCACCCGCCGCCGGTGCTGCTGCACGCCGACGGGCGCGCGGAGGTGCTGCGGGTGCCGCCTGGCGCCCCGATCGGCGTCGGCGGGGTGCCCTTCGAGGCCGTCGAACTGCCCGCGCCGGCCGGGGCCACGCTGCTGCTGTACACCGACGGCCTGGTCGAGTCCCGCATCCAGGACGTGTGGGGCGGCATCGAGCTGCTGCGGGAGCGGCTGCAGAGCGCGGCTTCCGTGGTCTCGCCGCCGCCGCTCGAGCCGTTGTGCGACGAGGTGCTTGACGTCCTCGGGCCCGGCGACCGGGACGACGACATCGCGCTGCTGGCCGCCCGTTTCGACGGGATCGCGCCGAGCGATGTCGCCTACTGGTTCCTTGAGCCGCAGGACCAGACCCCGGGCCGGGCGCGCCGGCTGGTCCGCCAGGCGCTGCGCCGCTGGGACCTGGAGGACCAACTGGACGCGGCGGAACTGCTGGTCAGCGAGATCGTCACCAACGCGGTGCGGTACGCGGACCGGCCGATCACCCTGCGGCTGCTGCGCACCGACGTGCTGCGCTGCGAAGTCGGTGACGACGCCCCGCTGCTCCCCCGGATGCGGCTGTCCACGCCGCAGGACGAGGGAGGACGGGGCCTCTACATCGTGAACCAGGTGGCGCAGCGCTGGGGGGCGACCCGCCTGGGCGCGGGCAAGGTCGTCTGGTTCGAACTGCCGCTGGGCTGAACGGGGTCGCCCGTCAGTCGAGCGTCGCGTAGACGATGAGGTTGTTCACCGGGTGGCCGTCGGCGTCGAAGGCTCCGTCGCAGGTGATCAGCCGCAGGGCGCGGCCGCCGGTCGGGCCGTAGACCTTCCGGGTGGGGAAGGACTGCTTGCTGACGCTCTCGGTGGCCGTCACCGTGAAGTGCCTGGACTTGCCGCGGGTGTCGGTGACGGTGATGTCCGCTCCCTTGGCGATGTCCTTCAGGTCGTGGAAGACGGCCTTGCCGAAGCGGGTGGAGTTGTGGCCGATGATGACGGCCGCCCCGGTCTCGCCCGGCACCGGGTTGCCGGTGTACCAGCCGGCGGTCATCCCCTTGTCGGGCGGCGGGACCTGGACGGTTCCGTCCGCCTGGAGGCCGAGCTTCATCAGCGGGGCGGAGATCCCGACCGAGGGGATGGACACCCTCACGGGGGCCGCCGCGGGCTGCCGCTTCGGGGTGCCGGCCGTGGGGCCGCTGGCCGCGGCGGCGGCCACCGTGCCCGTCGGTGCCACCGGAGCGGCCGCTCCGTGAGCGGACGAGCAGCCGGCGAGCAGGGCGAGGACCGCGGGGACGGCGAGGGCGAGCCACCCGGTGGCCGGCCGGGGGCGCCGGCGCCGTACCGGAGGAGGCTGGGCAGGGGACACGACAGGCTCCAGAGCAGGAGGGGACGGACGCGGGTGCCGCCGCCCGGTGGGGGGCGGCGGCACCGGCTTGGCGGGGCGGTGCCGTGCTCGCGTCAGCCGTTGCGGCGGTCGGCGGCGCGGCGGCGCAGGACGACGGTGCCGGCGCCCGCGAGCAGCAGGGCGCCGCCCGCGGCGGCGACAAGGGTGCCGGTGCTGCTGCTGCCGGAGCCGGCGGCCGGTGCCTCGCCGGCGGCGACGCCGCCGCGCGGCGCGCCCTTGCCTGCCTTGGCCGCTGCTGCGGCCTTGGCCCTGGCGTCCTGGGCCCTCTTCACGGCGGCCGGGCTGCGGTCCGACTTCTGCGCAGAAGCCGTGGCGGTGGCGGACGCCGAAGGAGACGGCGTCGAGCCGGATGCGAGGGCCGCGCTCGCCGGGACGAGTACGGCGCCGGCTGCGACGGCGGTCAGGACAGCGACGCGCAGGCGGAGATGGCGGGACATGTGCGACTCCAGTTCCAGCCCGGCAGCGGTATCCGAATGCCGGGCGGCACCAGGCTCCGGGCGTGGCCCCACACTGGCAAGCGCGTGTGAGGAAGTTGTCAGGAAGTCATGGTGGCCGCATCACGGCCGCACGGAGGATTCCCCGGTCTCCTCTGTCTCCCCGGCCTCCCCCGGTCCGGCGGGCGCGGCCGGGTCCGCGACCTGCCGCGCACCGCCCGTCCGGCCCCCGCCCGGCAGCGCCACGGTGAACACCGAGCCCTGCCCCACCGTGCTCACCACGCCCGCCGTGCCGCCGTGGGCCTCGGCGATCTTGAGGACGATCGCCAGCCCGAGGCCGCTGCCGCCGGTGCTCCGGTTGCGGGACTTCTCCGCCCGCCAGAAGCGGTCGAAGACATGGGCGAGGTCCTCCGCCGGTATGCCGCTGCCGGTGTCGGCCACCTCCAGGGCGATTCCCCCGGGCGCCCGGTCCGCCGCGCGCGCCTTCCCGTCGGCCTCGTCCGCCGGAGCGGTGGCGTACGCGCGCAGCGTCACCGTGCCGCCGGGCGGGGTGTGCAGCACGGCGTTGGAGACCAGGTTGCTCACGGCCTGGCGCAGCCGGACCGGGTCGGCGTCGAACAGCGGCGGCCGCGGGGCGCCGGGTGCGGGCGGCGGGACGGCGAGCGAGACGCCCGCGGACTCGGCCCGCGCCTGGTGTGCGGCGGCGACCTGGCCGAGGAGGTCGTCGAGGCGTACCGGCTCCACGTGCAGGCGCAGCGCGCCCGCTTCCGCGGCCGCCAGGTCCTGGAGGTCGTCGATGATGTGCTGCAACTGCACGGCCTCCTCCAGCAGCGAGGCGACGAAGGCCGGGTCGGGCTCGGCCAGTCCGTCCTGCGCCGCCTCCAGCCAGCCGCGGATGTTGCTCAGCGGTGTGCGCAGCTCGTGGGCGACGTCGCTGGCCATGACCTTGCGCTGCTCCTCCAGCCGGGCGCGGTGCTGGGCCATGTCGTTGAAGGCCGCCGCCAGCCGCCCGATCTCGTTGTCCGCGCCGACCGGTACGGGCTCCGACGCCAGGCCGTCGCGCATCCGCTGGGCGGCGCCGGTCAGGGCGTGCAGCGGGCGGACGAGCCGGACCCCGGCGATCACGGAGGCGCCGACGGTGAGCAGCAGCACGACCGCGGTGGCACCGGCGATGCGGGCGGTGTTCGACGGCGAGAGGTCGAACCCCGGCACGCTGACGGCGGCGGGGGAGTCGATGAACAGCAGCGCGGGCGCGGCGACATAGGCGGTGAGCTGTTCGCGGCGGGCGCTGTCGACGCAGGAGGCGATGGCCCGGTCGTCCCCGCTGCTGCGGGTCTCCGGCACGGGTTCGGTGAGCGGCCGGACATCACCGTCGGCGCGCTCCTTGGCCGCCCGCGCGGCCGCCACCCGCTGATCGGCTGCCGCCTTCTTGACCGCGTCCCCCCGGCCGTCGGCCGCCGCGACGGCGGTGGGCTCCTGACCGGCGGCCGGCCGGCCGAATCCCCGGTCCCAGGACAGGTCCGGGTTCAGCTTCAGCGTCACGCCGGTGCGGCCCTGGCGTTCCAGGCAGGCGTCCGCGAGCTGGTCCAGAGCGCGCAGCGCCCGCTTCTCGGTCGCGGTGGGGGCGTCCGCCTCGGAGTCCCTGCACTTGTCGGCCTGGTAGCTGTCGGCGGGGTCGCTGACGAACTGGACCCGGGGGCGGCCGCTCGCGCCCGCGACGACGTCCGCCGCGATGCCCGAACGGTTCAGGCACGCCACGCTCTCCGCGGCGGCCCGCCGCAGCCGCGCGCGTTCGCTCGCGGGCAGCGAGAACGGGCCGACGGCACGCGGATCGACGCGGTCGGCACCGGTGGAGGCGGCGTCGGGCAGCAGCGCGGTGTCGACGGACAGCGGGTCGATGACGGCCGAGGACTGCGCGGGCAGCGGGTCAGCGGCGGCCGAACCGGGCCCGTCGGCCGCCGAGTCGAAGATCGGACCGCGGGCCTGGGTGGTCAGCGCGATCCGGCGCTGGGACTGCCGGGCCAGCTTCCGTACGGTGGCGCCGACGCCGTCCCAGTCGGGGTGCGTGGCCGCGTACCCGGTCAGGGCGTTGTAGATCTCGGCGTCGGCGCTGAGGTTCTGGCCCTGCTCCTGGCGTATCGCGCCCGAGGTCGTCTGCACGGCGAGCCAGGCGGTGGCGGCGACCGAGCAGGAGGCGACCAGCGCCGAGACGGTCAGCAGCCGCCCGAGCAGGCTCCTGCGCAGCGGCAGCCGGGCCCGCGCGTCACGACGACGCACGGCGTGCGTTCCTCGCGGGGTCCGTCAGCTTGTAGCCGACGCCGAAAACGGTGAGCAGCCTGGTTGGTTGCTGCGGCGCGGGCTCGATCTTCCTGCGCAGATGCATGATGTGCACGTCGACGCTGCGGTCCCCGATGTACTTCTCGAAGCCGTGCAGCTCGGCCAGCAGGCGCTGCCTGCTGAAGACCCGGTCGGGCTCGGCGGCCATCGCCGCGAGGATGCGGAACTCGCCGGGCGTGCAGTCCACCGGCCGCCCGGCCACCGACACCTCGTGCCGGGCCGGATCGATCGTCAGCGCGCCCACCGACAGCGTCTGGTCGTCGGCGGACGTGGCTGCCGCCCCCGCCCCGGGCCCGGCGGGACCGCGGCGGCGCAGCAGCGTCCGGATCCTGGCGGTCAGCTCGCGCGGGCTGAAGGGCTTGGTCACGTAGTCGTCGGCGCCGAGGTCGAGGCCGAGCAGCAGATCGTCCTCGGTGCTGCGGGCGGTGAGGACCAGCACCGGCAGTTCCCGGCGCTCGGCGCGCAGGATCCGCAGGACGTCGAGGCCGTCGGTTCTGGGCATCATCACATCGAGGACGAGCAGGTCGGGCTCGCTGCGCCGTACGCCGTCGAGCGCCGCCCGGCCGTCCTCGACGACCGTGACCGTGTGCCCCTCGTGCTCCAGGTAACGGCGCACCAGCTCAGCCTGCTTCGCATCGTCCTCGGCCACCATGATGTTCGCGCGCACGCCGACGAGCGTAACCGGGCCCGGCGCGGTTCCGGCGGCTCGCGGGACGTCCGGCACCTCGCGCGGAGGTCGGCGCGGCGCGGTCCTGCCGGTGCGGGGCGGCGCAACATTGACCCCGTCCCCCTCGCGTGAACCATCGGCAACTATGATCGACGCCTTGACTGACGTTCGGTCATATATACCGATCGTGTGCATATGGCGGATACCGGCAGAAGGCGAGGAACCCGTGGGGCAGAGGCGGAGATCACGGCGGAGACTTACGGCGTACGTCGTGGGTGCCACGCTGGTCGTGGCCGGATGTGTGGCCGCGCCGGTGGCGTTGGCGGGCACGGGCGGGACCGACTCGGGGTCGGGTCCGTCGGGTGAGCAGCAGGACTTCGCCTTCGCGGCGCAGGAGTCCGGAGTGCCGGAGCCGGTGCTGATGGCTGTCGCGTACGAGGAGTCCCAGTGGGACGTCCACCAGGGCCACAACACCGGTGGCGGATACGGCCTGATGAACCTGACGGACGTGACGCCGTCGATGGTGGCGGGCGGTGGCGCCGGCGCGGCCGGCCGCTCCGACCTGGCGTCGCTGGCGGCCGACCCGTCGTTGCACACGCTGACCGCGGCGGCCGACCTGATCGGCGTGCCCGCGCAGCAGGTGCGGACCGGCAGGCGGGACAACATCCGTGCCGCGGCGGCGCTGCTGGCGTCGTACGAGAAGAAGCTCCAGGGGAGCACCCCGGACAGCCCGGCCGGCTGGTACGCGGCGGTGGCGCAGTACAGCGGGTCCTCGGACCAGGCGGCTGCGCAGGACTTCGCCGACCGGGTGTTCGCGACGATGAAGTCCGGCGCCGAGCGCACCACCGCCGCGGGGCAGCGGGTGGACCTGGCGTCGCAGCCCTCGCTGACGCCGGACACCAGCCACCTGGCGTCGCTGCACCTGAAGAAGACGTCCTCCTCGGGCACCGACTGCCCGGTGGGCATGGACTGCCAGCCGGCGCCGGCCGCGACGACCAACTACCAGGTCGCCAACCGCCCGGCTGACGGGATGAAGGTCGACTACATCGTCATCCACGACACCGAGTCGTCCTACCAGGCCGCCATCAACACCTTCCAGAGCCCGGCGAGCGGGGACGCGGCGAACTACGTGATGCGGTCCTCCGACGGCGCGGTGACGCAGTCGGTGGCCGACAAGGACCTGGCCTTCCACGCGGGCAACTACTGGTTCAACATGCACTCGATCGGCGTCGAGCACGAGGCCTACGCGGCCCACGGCGCCAGCTGGTACACGCAGGTGCAGTACCAGAAGACGGCCGACCTGGTGAAGTACCTGGCGAAGAAGTACGACATCACCCTGGACCGCGAGCACATCATCGGCCACGACAACGTGCCGGGCCCGGTCGACTCGTACGTCTCCGGCATGCACTGGGACCCGGGACCGTACTGGGACTGGAACAAGTTCATGGCGATGCTGGGCGCGCCGACGGACGACGCCCGGCACGGCGTGGGCCCGGTCGGCACCGCGGTGACCATCGCACCGGCCTTCGGGTCCAACGCGCAGACGGTGAACGTCTGCCCGGCAGACGACCCGACCGGCGCGACGACCGCGTGCACCGACCAGACCGCCCCGTCGAACTTCCTCTACGTGCGCACCGCGCCCAGCGCCACCGCGCCGCTGGTGAACGACCCCTACGTGCACGCCGACGGATCGGCCGGCACCGACGAGATCAGCGACTGGAGCTCGACGGTCTCCGCGGGCCAGCAGTTCGTGGTCGCCGGCCAGCAGGGCGACTGGACGTCCATCTGGTACGGCGGCCAGCAGGTCTGGTTCGACAACCCGCACGGCGTGAACACCGTCCGGGCCAAGCACGTCAAGGTGCTCAGGACGGCCGGCACCACGTCCGCGCCGCTGTTCGGCGAGGCGTACCCGGACGCGTCGGAGTACCCCGCGAACCTCTCGCCGGACGTGGCACCCGCGTTCAGCAAGTACGCCTTCCCCGCCGGACAGGAGTACGTGGCCACCGAGAAGCCGGCCCAGCGGGACGACTTCTACCCGGCCAACGGCACCACCCGTCCCACCGAGACCTACATCCCGGGCGCCGGCGAGGTGTACACGATCCAGTACAACCACCGCGTGGCCCTGGTCAACGCCTCGGACGTCGCGGCGGGCTGACCCTCCCGGCACCGACGGGCCCCGGGCCACAGCGAGTACGCGGCTGTGGCCCGGGGCCCGTCGTACCGCTACGCCACGGGCTGGGTGAAGCGCAGCAGGTTGCCCGACGGGTCGAGGAAGGCGCAGTCGCGGACGCCGCACGGCCGGTCGACCGGCTCCTGCATCACGTCGGCGCCCGCCGCCTCGACGCACGCGAAGGTGGCGTCGCAGTCGTCGGTCACGAAGACCAGGCGGCACAGCACGCCGTTGGCCATCAGGTCCGCGAGCGTCGAGCGGACCGCAGGCGGGACGTCCGCGACGGAGCCCGGGCGTTCGAGCCGTATCTGCACGTCCGGCTGCGACGGCGAACCGACGCTCACCCACCGCGCCCCGCCCTCCTCGACGTCGTCGCGGACCTCGAAGCCGAGCACGTCGCGGTAGAAGCCGAGCGTCTCGTCGAGGTCGCGGACGGCGAGCGCGCAGGAGGAGAACGCCAGACGCGTACCGCCCGGGGGATCGGCCGGGCGGCGGGCGGCGTCCGTCAGCCCCACGCGCCGGCTATCTGCTTGGTGGTCACGTTCAGGCGGTTGAAGAAGTTGGTCAGCCCGATCATCAGGACCAGCGAGGCCAGGCCCTTCTCGTCGTAGTGCGCCGCGGCCTCGTCCCAGACGGCGTCCGGCACCGGGTCGCTGCGGTCGGCCAGCCGGGTGGCGGCCTCGGCCAGCGCCAGCGCGGCGCGTTCGGCGTCGGTGAAGTACGACGTCTCGCGCCAGGCCGCGACGGCGAACAGCCGCTCCTCGCTCTCGCCGCTCTTGCGGGCTCCCCGCGCGCCCGAATCCACGCACGGACCGCAGGCGTTGATCTGGCTCGCGCGCAGATGGACCAGGTCGAGCGTCGCCTTGGGGACTCCGCCGGAGTAGACGGCCCCGTACAGCTGCCCGATGGGCTGGGTGGCGTCGAGTGTCTCTGCTGGGTTCTTGATACGCGGTTCCATGGTCTTCCTTCGCTCGGGGCGTGGGGCGCCGCTGGTCGGCGCTCTCCACTGTCATGACGATCGGCGAGGGGCGGGTGTGACGGGAGTTGCGCACGGGGCACTGCCGCGGGGGAAGCGGGCAGGATAATGCCGTACGCCGTCACAAGCGGTCGGTCTCGCTCGTCACAGTGATGACGATCGGGCGCACGAAGGTGTGACGAGCGACGGTCCCGCACCGGCCGGGACCGACGACCGGAGGGGATGACAGTGGCCACCCAGGACATCGAAGTGCGGGCCCGCGCGTTCGAGGAGAAGCGCCCGCGGCTGCTCGGCGTGGCCCACCGCATGCTCGGCTCCGCCGACGAGGCCGAGGACGCGGTGCAGGAGACCTGGATCAGGCTGCACCGCAGTGACGCGGAGAGCGTCGAGAACCTCGACGGCTGGCTCACCACCGTCGTCGGCCGGGTCTGCCTCGACATGCTGCGCGCCCGCGGCCGGCGGGAGGACCTGCTCGGCGAGCACGCCGCCCCGCCCGCGGCCTCCCGGTCGGAGGCGGACTACGACCCGGAGCAGGCCGCCCTGCTGGCCGACTCCCTCGGCCCCGCACTCCTGGTGGTCCTCGACGCGCTCGACCCCGACGAGCGGCTCGCCTTCGTGCTGCACGACACCTTCGCCGTGCCGTTCGCCGACATCGCCGCGATCATCGGACGCAGCCCGGCGGCCACCCGCCAGCTGGCCAGCCGTGCCCGCCGCCGCGTCCACGGCACCTCCCCGCTGCCCGACCTGCGCCGGCAGCACACCATTGTGAGCGCCTTCCTCGCCGCCGCCCGCAGCGGCGAGTTCGAGCCCCTGGTGGCCCTGCTCGCCCCCGACGTCGCCATGAGCGCCGACGACACCGCCGTCCGGATCGGCGCCGCACCGCTCACCCGGGGCGCCGACGGCGTGGCGAAGATCTTCAACGGCGGCGCCGCGGCCGCCCGGGTCGCGCTGATCGACGACACGGTGGGCGTCGTGTGGCAGTCGAAGAAGCGCACGATCGTGGCGTTCAGCTTCACCGTCGTCGACGGGCGGATCACGGCCATCGCCCTGGTGGGCGAGCCCGGCCGGCTGAAGGACCTCGACATCGTGCTGCTCGACCGGTGACCCGCGGGCGCCGGGGCGGTGGCAGGGTGGCGCGGGCCGCCGCGGCCGGCGCCACCGGACCGCCGGGTCAGATCAGCGCGTTGTAGGTGTTCCAGCCGCCGCCGACCCGGACGCGGGCGGCGAACGGATCGGCCGGATTGAGGTGGGTGTCCGAGACCGAGGTCGTGTAGTACCACAGCGCACCGGCGGCGTCCCGGCGCCCGCGACCCCGAGTCGGTCGACCTGCCGGGAGTCGTACCGGTGCAGCTGGACATCACCGACCCCCACTCCGTGGAGGCCGCGGCGAAGGCGGCGCCGGACGCCACGCTGCTGATCAACAACGCCGGCATCAGCACCCACTCGCAGCTGCTCACCGAGGACCTGGCCGACATCAGGCGCGAGATGGAGACGCACTTCTTCGGTTCGCTCGCTGTCACCAGGGCCTTCGCCCCGGTCATCACCGCCAACGGCGGCGGCGCGATCCTGAACGTCCTGTCCGTGCTGTCGTGGGTGCACTACCCGGCGTACGGCGCCTACAGCTCCGCCAAGGCCGCGGAGTGGGCCATGACGAACGTGGTCCGCCAGGAGCTGGCCGGTTCGGGAATCGACGTGACCGGACTCCACGTCGGCTACATGGACACCGACATGGCCGACTACGTGGACCCGTCGGACAAGGTCGACCCCGCCGAGGTGGCACGCCTGGCGCTGGACGGAGTCCAGGCGCGGGCCCTGGAAGTGATCGGCGACGCCAAGAGCCGCAACGCCCTGGCAGGGCTCTCCGGAGGCGCGACGGCGCTGTACCCGGGCTTCCCGGTGGAGAGCTGACCCCGCCAGGGGCGTGCCGCGGCGGCGCGGCGGGGGCCACCCCCGTGGTGGTGGCCGCCGCCGACGCGCGCACCCCGGGCGGGCCGGCCGGCGGCCGGCTCTCCGGGGTGTGGCGGGTCCCTACAGTCTGGTCATCTTGGCGTACGGGCTGAGGATCCGCGTCTGCGCCGAACCGAACTGGACGACCACCGCGACTCCCTCCTCCACGCTGATCACCCGGCCGAGGCCGTACACGTCATGTGTGACCTGATCGCTCACGGCGAAGTGCTTGGGAGCGGGCGCGACCGGGGCGCTGAAGGGACTGGTGGGCAGACGACGCTTCGGGGCAGCAGGCTTTGTCATGGCTCAGTATGCGCCCGATAAGGCTCATCCCGTTCGCGCGGGTCCGCTCGTGCTTGCGCGGCAGTTGTGTGACCGGGGACACGGGAACCCGGCGAGGGCGGCGGAGAGTACACAAGTGTGACGCAATCAGAGCCAGCAGAGTCGGCGCGTGGGCGCATCCGTGCGGGAGACCGTTCCGCGTTCGCCGACCTGTACGAGCACCACGCGCGGGCGGTGTACCACCACGCCCTGCGGCTGACCGGCAGCTGGTCGGAGGCCGAGGACGTGCTGTCCGAGACCTTCCTCGCGGCCTGGCGCACGCGGGAGAACGTGGAGCCGGAGGGCGGCTCGCTGGCTCCCTGGCTGCTCGGTATCGCCACGCACAAGGCCCACAACGCCAACCGCGGCCGGTGGCGCAAACTTGCCTTCCTGGCCCGCAGTCCTGAGCCCCGCCCCACCGAGGACTTCGCGGACGAGACGGCGGGCCGGATCGACGACGCCCGCCGGCTGGCGGCCGTGCACGACACCTTGCGGAAGCTGAGCCGCCAGGACAGGGAGGTGATCGCCCTGTGCGTGGCAGCCGGGCTGGACTACCGGCAGGCGGCGGAAGCCCTGGACATCCCGGTCGGCACGGTCCGCTCGCGGCTCTCGCGCGCCCGGCGACGGCTGGCCGCGCTGAGCGCCGAGACAGCGCGTGACCCGAGGGTGGAACCGGACGGCGCCCGCGGAGAGACAAAGGGCGAGGCCGCGTTCGCGGCGCTCTTTCTGCGGGAGGAAACCCGATGAACCCTGACCAGCTGCACGGCCCCGGCTCTGCCCGCAGTGCGGCGGAACGCCTGCTGGCGGACCCGCCCGGCTGGGACCTCCCGCCGGGCAGCCATCGCCGTGTCAAGGATGTCCTGCTGCGGGAGATCGACCAGGACCGCAGCTCCGGCGCTCGGACGTCGGCGGCGCCGGTGTGGCGCAGGCAGCTCCGTCCGGTGATGGTCCTGCCCGCGGCGGCCGCGCTGGTCGGCGTGCTGGTCGCCATCGCGTCGGGCGGCGGCCCCGCCCCGAAGCGGTTCGCCGCGGCCCCGCCCGCGAAGGACAACGGCGCCTCCGTCACCCTCGGCCGGATCGCCGACGCCGCACTGGCGCGGGACGTGCCGCCGGTGCGGGACGACCAGCTGGTCTACGTCGAGAACCTGACCCGGGAGAACAACGGCTCCTTCGGCGGCACGGTCCGGCTCGGCGCGCTGCACGAGCAGGAGTACTGGACCGTCCAGCGCCCCGGCCCCATGACCAGGGAGGGCTGGATGCGGGAATCGGGCAAGGACGCGATCATGCCGGGCCTCGGTCCCATCGTGTCCACCTCCCCCGTGTCCGCCGGTCTTGACCACCCCACCTACAAGTGGCTGGCCACGCTGCCGACGGACCCGGAGGCCCTGCGCGCGCTGCTCTACCGGGAGACCGAGCCGTGGGGCAGCGAGACGCAGGACGAGACGGTCTTCGCGAACGTCGGTCAGATGCTGAGCACGACGATCATGCCGCCCGCCACCGCCTCCGCGCTGTACAAGGTCGTCGAGAAGATCCCCGGAGTCCGCGTGGTGCCCGACGCCGTCGACGCGGCGGGCCGGCACGGCTTCGGCATCACGCGCAAGGACCCCGGATCGATGACCCGCGACGAGTGGATCTTCGACAGGACCACCCTCGCCTACCTCGGCTCGCGGCACTACATGACCGGGCACGAAGGCGACGGCAGCGCAGGCGAGACGTTGTACGGCGTGGACGCCGTCATGCAGCGCGGGGTGGTCGACCGCCCGGGCGACGTCCCCGCGACCCTCAGGAGCTGAGGCGGCCGGACGCCCGCCGGTCGGGCGACCGGCCGCGGGCGCTTCGGACGTCGTCGCCGGTCGAACCGCGCGCGGGCGGCGGCGGGATCGCGGCACGTGCGCCCCGGCGGTCAGGCGCCGGGGAACATGTAGTCGGCCTTGATCCGGCCGTCGGCGCCGAGCAGCAGGATCTCCAGACCGCCGCCCGCCACGTCGCCGGTCTCCGCGGACACCATCTCCCAGTGGAACGTGACCACGTCACGCAGGCGTACCGCGTCGGCGGCCGGCCGGAAGGTGAATCCCTCCTTGCCGACGAAGCGTTCGTAGGTCCGCGCCACCCGGGTCTCGATGGCCTCGTGCCCCCGCGACTCCAGGACCTGGTGGTCGAACCCGATCCGCCCGGCGATCTCCCGGATCTCCGCGGGCGGTTGGACGACATGGGTGGCGTCCTCGGCCCAGAGCCGCTCGACGGCCGCGCGGCGTTCGGTGGCGCCCCGCAGATTCCACTGGCCGACGTAGCGGCCGGCCAGTTCCTGGGGATCGATCTCGATCATGTCCGCATCTCCTTGCCGAAAGAACCGCCTGCTCCGGGCCAGATCCTGCGGTGCGCCGGGCGGCCCGGCAATTCCCTCCCGGGAATGGACGCCACCCGCATCCGGCCGCACCGCTCATCGGGGGTCCGCCTCCGGCCGCCGCTCCCAGCTCGCTCACAACCGGAAGGACAGATGCCGGGGGCGCACGAACGGCTGTTCCAGTACGTTGTTGGCGGCGCCGGGGGGATCCAGACGCCGCTGCGGCAGCGGATGCCGCACATCACCGTGGGGGGACCACCACTTTGTCAAAACGCCTGCACACCGTGAGGCTCACGGCTGTCTGCGCGCTCACCGCGGCCCTGGCCGCCGGAACGCTGGCCGCCGCCGGGGGCGCCGCCGCCGACTCGGACTTCGTCCCGCTCGTACGCGACATCTCGCTCGGCCCCGGCAACAGCTCGGAGGTGAACTCCGGCGCGTACGGGACCGCTGACGGCACGGCCGTCTACGCCTTGAGCAAGACCCCGCTGACCGACGCCGGCTGGGCCGGCGGCGGCCTGCCGGCCGGACTGACCGCGTCGCTGTCCGACACCGGCTGCACCGCCTATGCCGGAGCGCCCGGGGTCTACACCTGCCCGGTCAGCGAGGACTACCCGCTGGCGTCGCCGACCGTGGTGGCGGCCGACGACGCCGCCAACCACACCACCGCCTACGTCGGCGCCGCCTACGCGCCGCGCGGCACCAGCCTGGCCACCGCGGTCAAGGCCGCGGAGCTGGCCGGCACCACGTCGACGCCTGACGTGCAGACCGCCGGCGTGATCACCGTCCTGACCCCGGAGCAGGTGGCCAAGAGCACTGTCGAGCTCACCACCCCGGATGTGCCGCTGAGCGCGTCGACCGTGCAGACGGTGCACGTGCACGCGGCCGACCCCGCGTATCTGGCCGTGAACTTCAGCCCCACCTCGGACGAGCGGTGGAACGACGAGGAGGAGGTGGACGTCAAGGTGACCGCGGTCGGCGGAGGACCCGCCGACGCCTGCGACCACACCACCGACTCGCTGACCGGCGGCCATGACGCCGCCCGCTGCCAGCTGCCCGCGGGCGACTACACCATCACCTACACGCTCACCGCCGGTCCCGAGGTCGAGGCCTGGAAGCTCGTCGCGGACGCCGTCCTCAACGTGGTCGACTACGGCAGCCAGAATCCGGAGGCGACCAGCACGTTCAAGGTCCTCAGCCCGACCCCGGTGAGCGAGCGCTACCGCCTGTTCGGCCGCACCGCCGACGGAACGCTGATGTTCTACGACGGGACGGGGAACGCGAGCACGCCGTTCAGATCGCGCGACTACTTCGAGGACGGCTGGCAGCAGTACACCGCCGCGACCGCGCTCTCCGCGGTCACCCTGCACGGCACGGGTGACGTGGTCGCCCGGGACGGCAGCGGCAACCTCTGGTACTACCGCGGCAGCGGCACCAACGGGTACGACTTCCTCCAACCGCGCACCAAGGTCGGCGGCGGCTGGAACACCTACGACACCATCACCGGCGCCGGCGACCTGACCGGGGACGGCAAGGCCGACCTGCTCGGCCGCGACGCCTCCGGCGTGCTCTGGCTCTACAAGGGCACCGACAGCACCACGGCCCCCTTCGCCGCGCGCACCGGGATCGGCGCCGGCTGGAACACCTACACGACCCTGACCGCCACCGGCGACCTGACCGGTGACGGCAAGGCCGACCTGGTCGGGGTCGACGCGTCCGGTGGGCTGTGGCTGTACAAGGGCACGGGCGACGCCACCGCGCCTTACGCCGCCCGCACCAAGGTCGGCACCGGCTGGAGCACCTACACCGTCCTGCTCGGCCCCGGCGACCTCACCGGCGACGGCAAGGCGGACCTGGTGGGCCGTGACGCGTCCGGTGGGCTGTGGCTGTACAAGGGCACGGGCAACGCTGCCGCGCCTTACGCGGCCCGCACGAAGGTCGGCGGCGGCTGGAACACCTACAACCTGATGTTCTAGCCGTATCCCGCTGTTCCCGTCCTGTCCCGCCGCGGCGTCCCCCCGGGCCACTTCCCCGGGCGGACGCCGCGGCGGTGCTCGGCGGTCACCGCGGCGCGGACGTCCGCCTGCGTCGTCCGCAGGGCGCGGCTAGCATGGCCGACCGTGGGCAACTCCGCCGTTCCGCCACGCTTACCGTACGAAGGACCCCAGTCCGCACCCGGCTACGCGTTCCTCAACGACGAGCCGCTGCGTGGCTCCGGGTTCAGCGAGGACCAGGACGAGGACGTGCTCGGCACCCGCCCCATCGCCGGCCGCCTCGCGGATCTGATCGCCGCCTCGCGGAACTCCACTCCGTTCACCGTCGCCGTCGACGCCGGCTGGGGCATGGGCAAGTCCAGCCTGATGCACCAGGTCGCCGAGGTGCTCGCGCAGTACCCGCGCACGGAGTGCCTGTGGTTCAACGCCTGGACCTCGCACGGCGCCGACGCGCTCGAAGGCCTGCTCAAGTCCGTGCTGATGCGGTTCGACCGCAATGTGCTGCGCCGCGCCCTCAACCGCGCGCGGGAGCACCGGACTGCGCTGCGGGTGCTGCGCACCACCACGGCAGTGGCGCTGGGACTGCTGCACGCGGGGCAGGTCGTGGACGAGCTGTGGTCCCGGATGGAGACCGACGCGGCGACGCGTAACGACGTCCGCCAGCTCATCAAGGAGATGGCGACCGAGTGGTCGCACGCCGGTGAGGGGCCCGGGCGGCGCCGTCTGCTCGTGGTGTTCGTGGACGATCTCGACCGCTGCTCGGACGAGACGGTGCACGCGGTGTGCGAGGCCGTCAAGGTCTATCTCGACGTGCCGGGGCTCGTCTTCGTCCTCGGCTGCGACCAGTCACGGCTGGCCGCGGCGGCCGCGGCGGGCGGCCCGTCACCGAGCGCGGACTACCTGGAGAAGATCGTCCAGATGAGCTTCCGGGTGCCGACCCCGGGGGTGGAGCGCGCCGCCGCGCTGGTCCAGCGGTACGCGGAACTGTCCGGCACCGAGCGGTTCGTCACGCCCGGACTGGCCAGCCTGGTGGCCGAGCGCACCGGCCGCAACCCGCGCCGTATCAAGCGGCTGATCAACGGGCTGGTGATGTACCAGCTCGACCAGCGCTGGGCCGGCGTGGAGCCGGAGGCGACGGTCCGCGCGGTGCTGCTCCAGCACCTCTACCCCGACTTCCACCGCGCCGCGGGCCAGCCGGACGGCACCGACATGATCGGCGACTTCGTCCGGTACTACGAGGCACGCGGCATGCTCCGGCGACGCGCCGTGACCCCTGACGACCCGCGCTGGAACGCCCTCGACGGCTTCGCCGACCAATGGCTGCTGCCCCGACCCGACCGCGGCGACGCGGAGCGCTGGGACAGCTACCTGCAGCTGCTCGAGCAGCAGTTGCCGCCCGTCTTCCCCCAACTGGCCGCCGACCTCACCTTCGTGCGGCTGATCACCGAGCTGAACGGCCTGCCCTACGCGGACCGGCTGCGCGAGCTGATCCGGCAGGGCTCGGCCGGGCCCTCGGCCCTGCGGCTGCTCCAGCAGTCACCCCTGGCGGCGGGACGGCTCCCGCAGACCACGCTGCCGCCGTCCCGGCAGCGGCTGTCGGAGCGGTCGTCGGCGAGGGGCGGCCGCGAACCCGAACCGGTTCCCGCCGATCCGGCGCCGCCCGGGGGCGGCCTCGTCGAGTCCGGCCGCACCGGCTCGTACCAGTATCCGCGGACGGAGGACTCAGGACAGGACGGGCGCAGGCAGGCCGCCGAATCGCGCCCCGAGTCCCTCCCGCTCGACATCCTGTGGGTGGACGACAAGCCCGAGTCCGTGGTGCATCTGGTGCAGGAACTGCGCCAGGTCGGAGCCGTGGTCACCGCGGCCCTGAGCACGGGGGAGGCGGTCGACCGGCTGCTGCGGCACGCCGCACCCGACGTGCTCGTCTCCGACACGAAGCGGGACGGCGACGCGACCGCGGGTTTCCGTGCGGTGAGCGAATACCGGGCGGCCGGATACGGCGGACCCGTGGTGTTCTACACCGGCCAGGTCTCCGGCCAGAACCACCGCCAGGCCGAGGAGGCGGGCGCGGTCGGCCTCACCAACTCCTGGGCGGTTCTGGTGGACTTGCTCGACGTCATCGCGCGGGCGCAGGCGCCCACCGCCGACTCGTGACCGGCCGGCGGGACTTGGCGACGGTCGGCGGGTGGATGCCGCCCGTGGCGGGGCCCGCGGCCGGCGCCGGGTGTCAGGCGAGTGCGGTGGTCAGCCAGGTGTGGGCGGCGCCGGGGCTGGGGCGGGATGGGCCGGTGATACGGGCGACCAGGTCCCAGTAGTGGTCGATACGGGGGTCGGCCGCCAGGACGGCGCCCAGTTCGCGGCGGAAGGCGGCGGTGTCCAGGAGCCGCTGGGACGCCGCGTAGGCCGCGACGAAGCAGTCCAGCGCCTCGCCCGCGTGCGGTGCGCGTCCGGCGCGCAGGTGCGGCGCCGCCAACTCGTAGGCCTCTCCCAGCCCTTCGTACAGCACGGCCGGCCGGTGTCCCGCGTCCGTGCGGTGCGCCGCGGGCTGGCCGCTGCCGGTGCTGCCGGAACAGTCGCCGGAGACGAAGGCGTGCAGCCGGGCGAAGGCGAGCGCCTGCTCGGGCGTCGGGTCGTCCGGCGGCTGCGGGACGGCCTGGTCGAGGACGCGTGCGACGGTCCGCGCCGGCATCCGCGGCGGCAGCCAGCGCCGCCAGAACCGCGCCATCGCGGCCGTGCTGGGCGGGGTCGCGGTCGCGCACACCGCACCGAGCAGCGCCAGGCGCTCGGCCCGCTCCTGGGGGCCGCAGCCGTGCAGCAGCCGGAGCGCCGTCTCCTGCCAGCGCAACGCGGCCAGTCGCGACCCGACGTCGCGCAGGCGGCCCGCCACGGCGTCCTCCAGCGCGCCGCCGAGCGGTATCGCGTCCGGCGCGGGCCCGTGGGCGTGCTCGTCCTCCCGCACGACGCGGGCGATGTCGGGCAGGCCGAGCCCGAGCGCCCGCAGCGACCGGATCGTGCGGAGCCGGTCCAGTGCCCCGGGACCGTACCTGCGATGCCCGCCGGCGCTGCGGTAGGCCTCGGGCAGCAGGCCGCGGTCGGAGTAGAACCGCACGGTCTTGACGGTGACACCGGCGTGGCCGGCCAGCTCGCCGATGCTGAACAGGCGCTCGGGTGGCATGGCTTGAACCTCCCTCAGGGGGAGTTCCTACGGTACTTGCGGACCGGACGGCGCCGCGCCGCCCGGGGCGTGTGCGGGTCGCACGCGCCGTACGAGACGTGGGAGTTGACGCAAATGGCAGTGACGGTGGCTGATACCGCGTTCATCCTGGTGCCGGGCCTGCACACCGGCGGATGGATCTGGCAGGAGGTGGCTGAGCGGCTGCGCGAGGCCGGCGCCGAGGCGTATCCGCTGACGCTCAGCGGCATGGGCGGCCCCGGCGGGCAGGACGGGGCGGCCGGCGAAGGAGCGGGTGCCGACCTGGAGACGCACATCGCCGACGTGCTGCGGGCGGTGGAGGGCACGCACGCGCCCGCGGTGGTGCTCGTCGGCCACTGCTACGGCGTCCACCCGGTGGTCGGCGCGGCGGACCGGCTGCCGGACCGGGTCGCGCGGATCGTCCTGGTCGACACGCAGATGCCGATGGACGGGGATCCGGCGGCCGCGCTGGTGCCGGAACAGGCGCTGCGCGACGAGCTGTTGCGCGGGATCACGGCAGCACCGGAAGACGCCGGCGCCGCCGCCGAGTTGGCGCCGCCGACGGCGGAGGGATGGCGGGCCTGGGGCAGCCTCCAGGGGGTCGGCGCGGCCGGTTCTGCCCGGTTGGCACGGCGGGCGGTGCCGCAGCCGTGGGCCACGCTGGCGCAGCCACTGCGGCTGAACGGCGCGGCGGGCGCCTCCGGTCCGCTGCCGGTGACCGGCGTGCTGTGCGCGGCCAACGGGTCGAGCCTGGCGATGATCGACGCCGCGCTCCGGCTGGGCGATCCGCGCCTGGCCTATCTGGCAGCCCCGCACCTGAGTTACCTGGAGATGGCGACCGGGCACTGGCCGATGCTGTCCGAGCCGGACGCGACGGCCCGCGTCCTGCTGCGCGCCGCCGCGGGCGAGGGCACCGCGGTGCGGCCGCCGTCCGGAGCCGAACGGCCCGAGCACCTGCGGCCGTTCCTGATCGACGTGGCCGAGCGCCCGCGCGAGCGGGTGGGTCGCGTCGACCTCCACCTGCCCGACGCGGACGGCCCGTACCCCGCGGTGGTGTTCGTGCACGGCGGCCCCGTACCGGAAGGCGCACGGCCGACACCACGCGACTGGCCGGCCTTCCTCGGCTACGCCCGCCTAGCGGCGGACCTCGGCGCGGTCGGCGTCACGGTGGACCACCGGCTGCACGACCTGGCGGGCTTCGAGCGCGCGGCGCAGGACGTCGCGGACGCGGTCGCCGTCGCGCGGGCACATCCACGGGTCGACGCGGACCGGGTGGCGCTCTGGTTCTTCTCCGTGGGCGGCCTGCTCGCGGCCGACTGGCTCGCCGCCCCGCCGGACTGGCTGCGGTGCCTCGCGCTGACGTATCCGCTGCTGGCCCCGTTCCCGGGCTGGGGAGTGCCGGGGCCCCGCTTCCGCCCCGCGGAGGCGGTACGCGCCGCGGGCCGGCTCCCGGTCGTGCTGACCCGCGTGGGGCGCGAGCGCGCCGAGTTCGCCGCGACCGTCGAGGACTTCCTTGCCGCGGCGCTCGCCGCCGAGGTGGGCGTCCAGGTCGTCGACATCCCGTCTGCGGCCCACGGATTCGAGACGCCCGACCACTCCGACGAGGCCCGAAGCGCGGTCCACCTCGCACTCCGCACCGTGGTCTCCCACCTGTGAACCTCCCCCGCTTCACGCGTCCGTGCGGCAGGCGCGGGCAGGCCGGAGGTCAGGCGTCGGGGCAGGACGCGGTGAACTCCCGCAGCCACGCGCGGAAGTCGGCCGGGCCGTACAGGAAACTCCCGGGGCCGGTCATCGAGTCGGCGGCGCTCAATTCGTCGAGCGCGCGCCAGACCGGTTCCTGTTCCAGCAGCGGGTCGTCACCCTGCATCGTCTCCAACGCCCAGTCGGCGATTCCGGAGACATCGGCGGTGGAATCGTTCACCAGCGATTCCAGCCTCGTCTTGATCTGTCGGGTAAGGCGCTCGTCCATTGTCTCTCAGGCTCGTGGGTGTCGTCAGAACGTGCCGATGTAGTTGCCCTGGGCGTCGAAGAGGCAGTGGACCTTCTTGCCTCCGGTCACCTTGGCGTCCGGGCGACCGACGCGGACCCTATTTCTGCGCCTGCTGGAGGTAGCGCAACTGCTTCGCGTAGTTCGCGGCGTTGCCCGGACCTGCGGGATCGCAGGAGAGTCCGAGCGGATCGGCCAGAGCAGCGGATTGGGAACGTAGGCATGGTGATCGGGCGCCGCGTCCAGACCCAGGGGTCGGTGACGGACACCGGCGCGCCCGCGGAGTCGTACGCGTAGACCGTCGCGGCTCCCGAAGGGTCGGTCAGGGACGCCAGGTTGCCGCGCTCGTCGTAGGTGTGCCGCCAGACCCCGCCGCCCGGATCGGTGACGGCGAGCGGCCGTCCCCAGGCCTTGTAGGTGGCCGTCGCCGACGTGCCGTCCGGCTGGGTGATGACCGACGGCTGCGCGTGCGAAGGGCCGTCGTAGGCGTAACGCGTCGTCCTGCCCAGCGGGTCGGTGATCGCGGTCAGCCGGTTCTCGGTGTCCCACTGGCGGGTGGTGGTGTGGCCGAGCGGATCGGTTTCGGCGACGAGGCGGTACGCGGTGTTGTGGGTATAGGTGCGCCGATGGCCCAGCGAGTCGGTGAACACGGTGGTGCGGGCGGCGTCGTCATAGCTCAGAGTGCTGTCGAGGTGGCCGTCGGGCCCGTGCGTGGCGACGCAGCGGCCACCGGAGTCGTACGCGTAGTGGTAGGCGGCGTCGTTGCGGTCGGTCCAGGACGTGATGCGGCCGGCCCGGTCGTAGGTGAACCGATAGGGCTGCCCGGCTGAGTTGACGACCTCGCCGAGGTGCCCGCCGGACTCGTACCCGAAGGCGCGCACCTGGACGTCGCTCCGGTCGCCCCCGAGGAGGCGCAGCCCGGTGACGCGGCCCCCGGCGGTGTCGACCGGGACCTGGTAGCCGCCGGAGTGCCGGATCCCGCGGGGTATGCCGGCATCGGTGATGCGCAGGGGGCTGCCGGGGACGCCGTCCCACTCCAGCGGCCAGCGGGGTCCCGCGAGCGGCAGAACGGGCACGTGCGGCTCCGGCACCGGGTAGAGCAGCACGGCGCCGTCATCGGTGACGAACACCGTGCCCTGGGCGTCGAGTTCGAGGCGCTGGTCGAGAGCGGAGGCCCACGACGGGCCGAAGAGGCGGCCGGTGCGGTACGAGGACAGGTGGGTGCGTTCGAGGACGAGGGGGGAGGGTTCCCGGGAGGGTCAGGTCGATCTGCGTGAGGAGCACGTCACCGGTGGCGACGTCGATCGGGTCGCCCACGCAGTCCTTCGCGCCCTTGCGGATCCCCGCCTTGAGCGGGTCCTGGGCAGCGGCGCGAGCGGCGTCCCTGGCGGCCTGCTCGCCGGCGCCTTCCGCGGCGTCCTTGGCGATGTTCTCGGCGGCCTTGGCTCCCGCGCTGCCGCCGTCGGTGGCGAGGGCCATGAGGACGTTGCCGAAGTCGTTCACCATCCGGTCGGAGAAGTCCGGCCTGGCCGGGGCCAGGGCGGTTGCCGTCCTGACCGCGGTCTCGGCCTGTCCGGCGGCGGTGTCGCGCTGCTTGCGGGCGGCTTCCAGGGTCTGCCGGGCGTTCTGCCTGTCCGCAGCGCCGGGGTCGGTGAAAGCGCCCGGGGCGACGGGTTCGGCGCCGGGATCCTTGCCGTCGTCGACCTTGTCGTTGTAGGCCTTGACGTCGTCGTGGTAGCGGTCGACGGACGCGTTGTAGGTATCAGGCCGGTGTGCCCCGTCTCGAACGCCTTGGACAGCATCCCGAGGTGGAGGGCGACGTCCTGGATCTTCCCCGACTCGCCGTGCAGCAACTCCTTGGGGTCGTCGGTCTGCCCGAGTTGCTGCTCGGCGACGTGGGCGCCGAGGTCGTCCGCGATCTGGTCGCCCTTGTCCTCGGCCCAGTCCGCGGCATCGTCCAGGCCGACGTGGTCGAGGCCGTCGCCGACGAGATGAGCCCCGTCGTCGACGAGCTCGCCGGCCTTCTTCTTGACCTTGTCGACGCCGTGCTCGACACCGTCCCCGAGCTTGTTGACGAACGACTTGAAGCCCATACGCCCCACCCCCACGGCAGCAGGCCAGTGCTCTCGAACCTAGCAACCATCCGTAGCCGCGTCAGTACCTTATGGGCGCCGGCGGCCCGTCGTCCGCCGGGCCGGCTCCCCGGGAACGCTCACGGATTCCCGGCGCCGACCGTGGAACTCGCGAGCGCTCCAGGCGCTGGACGAGGTCGGCGGGGGCGGCGAGGTCTCCGGGCACCGCGTGTCCGCGCTGGACACCGGGATCCAGCTGTAGGGCGTTCGCGCGAGGTGGCGCCGGCGGGCCTCGCCGCCCGTCGGACGCGCGACCTGTTGCCGGGAGCGCCACCTCCCAGCGCCAGTCGGACGCGCGACCTGCTGCCAGGGGCCACCGGCGGCCTCAGCGCAGCACCGCCGCCAGGAGGTCCGCTCCCAGCGTCGCGGTGGCGGTGAGGTCGAGGGCGTAGTGGACGTAGCGGCCGCGGCGGCGGGAGGTGACCAGGCCGGCCCGGCGCAGCAGCGCCAGGTGCCGGGACACCTCGGGCGGGGTCAGGCCCCACGCGTCCGCCAGCTCGCCGGTGGTGTGGGGGCCGCGGGCGAGGGTGCGTATCAGCCGCAGCCTGACCGGGTGGGCCAGCGCCTCCACCCGCAGCTGCACCGTTTCCAGCGGCACCTGCCCGGACGTGCTGCCTGCCGCGACCGGATACTGCAGGGTGGGCCGGCGGCCGGGGGAGTGCACCGCGACGAGGTGCGGATGCCCGAACACGCTGGGGATGAACGTGACGCCCGATCCGCGCGCGCTGGTCGCGTTGTCCTGCAGCTTGTCCACCAGGATCCGCTCGCCGTCGTGGTCCAGGGTGACGGCCGCCGAGACCGAGGCCAGAGCCGGGCCGAGTCCCTGCCGGACCCTGAGGTCGGCCTTGAGACGTATGTCCGCCGCCAGCTGGGCGGTGATGCCCGGCCAGGCGGCGTCGAAGAACGCCTCGCCGCACTGCCGGAGCGTCTCGCGCACCCGGGCCCGGACGCCGGCCGGGTCCTTCAGCAGGCGTTCCGCGAACGCCTCCTGGACGGTGCCCCGCGCCTGCGCCCGGTCCAGTGCCCGCTCGCGGGCTCCGGCGTCGGCGAGCGGGGACGGCCCGGTGAAGAACAGGCGGCTGCTGCCGCAGGTCGTGATCAGCGCGGAGGTCACGTAGGCGTCGTCGTCGACCTCGTCGATGTCGTCGAGTTCCTCGGCGAGGGTCGCCCGCGGCCTGGCGGGCAGCAGGAAGTCCGCGCGTGACGAGCGCCACAGGAATTCGGCCTCCTGCAGCCGCTCCGCCAGTTCCGGGCGGAGCGCCGTCCGGACACCCGCCGCCCACGCCGCCAGGTGCGGGTGGTGGTCCGGAGCGGCGAGCACGTGGAGCATCGCCGTCAGCTCGGCGAGCGGCGAGGCGGCGAAGGACAGCCGCTCCGGTGGTACTCCGGCGATGTCGATGTGCAGGGTCACCGATCCATCATCACCGATCGACGCGGTCCGCCCCGCTCCGGTTGACGCGAACCGTCAACCCACGTGACCGGTCGGTGCGCGGCCGCGCACGGTGGCGGCATGACGATCACCCTGCCCCGCGGACTCGTTCAGGCCTCCGGGGGTCCCCGATACACCGTCGCCGTGGCCGTGGACGCGCTCGGCACCGGCATGCTGCGGCCGTTCCTGTTGCTCTACGGCATCAAGGTGGTCGGGCTGTCCGCCACCACCACCGGCATCGCCATGACCGCGGGCATTGTCACCGGTCTGGCCTGCACGCCCGCAGTCGGCCGCTGGCTGGACCGGGGCGCGCGCAGCGACGCCGTGGCCGCGGCCATGCTGGTACGCATCCTCGGCGTGCTGCTGTTGCTGGCCACCCCCGGCGGGAACCCGGGGATGTTCGCGGCGGCCGCGCTCTTCCTCGGCATCGGCAACCAGGCGTGGCCCGCCGCGCACGCCGCACTCATCGCCACCGTCTCCACCGGCCGTACCCGGGACGCCGCCCTGGCCGCCGCGAGGTCGGTGCGCAACGCCGGGATGGGCATCGGCGCGCTGGTCGCCGCCGCATGCCTGGCCGGCGGCACCACGGCACTGAAAGGGCTGGCCGCCGCCACCGCCGTCGGTTACGCCACCGCTGCCGTCCTGGCCTGGTCGGTCCACGTCTCCGCCGCTCCGCCCGCCCGCCCGTCCTCCGCCGCGCCGGCCGCGCCCGCCCCGTCCATGCGCGCCGTCCTGCTGGCCAACGTCGTCTTCGCCTTCTGCCTCAACGTCCCCGAGGTCGCCCTTCCCCTGGTCCTGGCGACCCAGGTGCACGCCTCCCCGGTCTGGTCGGCGGGAGTGCTCGTCCTCAACACGGTGCTCGTGGTCGCCTTGCAGGTCGGCGTCACCGTCAGGATGTCCCGCTTCCCCCGCCACATCACCCTGATGGCGGCGGGGATCATCCTCACCCTCTCCTACCTCGGCTTCCTGCTGGCGACGCCGCTGCACCACGGCCTGGCCGCACCCGTGATCACCGCGGTGTCCGCGCTGTGCACCTTCGGCGAGGTCCTCTACGCCGGCAGCGCCACCGCGCTCGTCGCCGCCACCGCACCACCGCAGGCGCTGGGCCGGGCGCTGGCCCGGCTCCAGCTCTCCAGCGGCCTGGGCCTCGCGATCTCCCCCGCCGTCATGACCACCCTGGCCGCCCACGGCTCCGCCACGCTCTGGGGCTCCCTCGCCCTTGCGACGCTGGCCGCGGCCGCGGCGGCCGGCCGCCACGGCCGTCCGCCCCGGCGGCGATCGGTCCCGGCGGCGGCCGGCCGGGCCACCGTACGACCCCGGCGTACAGCCACTCCCGGGTGAGCACCGATCGGATGCCGCCGCTCCCCGGATTCAGGGAACGATGTGGCCCGCGGCGCGGAACAGCTCGTACCACTCGGCCCGGGTGAGCCGCAGGTCGGAGCCCTGGGCGGCGCCCGCGACGCGCTCCGGGCTGGTGGTGCCGAGCACGACCTGCATCTGAGCGGGGTGGCGGGTGATCCAGGCCGTCGCGATCGCGATGGCGGGGACGTCGTACTGGCCGGCGAGGCGGTCGATCACGGCGTTGAGCTCGGGGTAGTCCGGCGAGCCGAGGAAGACACCCGTGAAGAAGCCGGCCTGGAAGGGCGACCACGCCTGGATGGTGATGTCGTTCAGGCGGCAGTAGTCGACGATCCCTCCGCCGTCGAGGCCGACCGCCTGCTGCTCGGCGAGCATGTTCGCGGCGACCCCCTGGGCGATGATCGGCGCGTGCGTGATCGAGAGCTGAAGCTGGTTGGCCACGATGGGCTGGCGCACGTACGTGCGCAGCAGGTCGATCTGGCGCGGAGTCTGGTTCGAGACACCGAAGGCGCGCACCTTCCCCGACGACTCGAGCTCGTCGAAGGCGCGGGCCACCTCCTCGGGCTCGACCAGCGCGTCGGGGCGGTGCAGCAGCAGGATGTCGATGCGGTCGGTCCGCAGGGCCGCGAGCGAGCCCTCCACCGACTCGATGATGTGCTCGTAGGAGAAGTCGTAGTACGGCCCGTCCGTCACGATCCCCGCTTTGGTCTGGATCGTGATCTCGTCGCGCTGCGACGGGCTCAGCGCCATCGCGTCGGCGAAGCGCCGTTCACACTCGTGGAGCTTGCCCCCGTAGATGTCGGCATGGTCGACGAAGTCGATGCCCGCGTCCCGCGCGGTGCTGACGAGTGCGCGGATGTCCTCATCACTCTTGTCCGCGATACGCATCAGGCCGAGCACGACGTTCGGCGCGAGGATGTCGGTGCCGGGCATGGTGAAGGTCTTCACGACGGTTTTCCTTTCAGATGTTCAGGCCTGCACAGTACAAGCGGAGCCCCTTCCCGCACTTGATGGCCCGGGAGCGCCCCCCTCGGCGGCGAGCACGAGGTCAGCGGCCCGCAGCGTGCCCCGGACGCCCCCGGACCGGGCCGCCGCGCGAACCACGCCCACGACGCGCGGCCGGCCGTACCGCGGATCCCAACCGGGCGTGTCGCCCCCGCCGCCTCCCCGGCACCGACTCCGGGCCACCCCCGGCAGGGCGCCAGGCAGACTGCGCAGTCCCGTCGCCCACTCGGACGCCGGGGGCGTCTCTCGCAGTGATGGCCGCGTGCCACAACTCCGTCTGGGGCCCCCGCCCGTGCGGTCTCCCTCTCGCGGTCCGCGCCCGCGGTCATTCTTCCGTTCGCCTGCGACGCCGGATCCCCGGTAGGAGGCGGCAGCGCGCCGCTGGTCCGCCCGCGCCCGGTCCGTGGCAGGCCCGTAGGGATTACTCGCGGACCTCCGCGCTCGGCGCGGGATGCGCGTCACCGCCGTCCGGGGCCAGGCTCGAGAGCAGGCGCAGCGCGTCCTCCGCGGGGCTGCCCGGGGCCGCGGACAGCACCACCAGTTCCATGCTTGATTCGTCCGGCAGCGCGAAGTTCTCCTGGTGCAGTTCCAGTAGTCCGACCAGCGGGTGCCGATAGGCCTTGCGTCCATGTGTGCGGGCGCGCACGTCCGCGCGGGCCCACAGGTGGCGGAAGCGGTCGCTGCCCATCGCCAACTCGCCGATGAGGGAGGCCAGGCGCGGGTCCTGGGGGTATTTGCCGGCGGCCAGGCGCAGGTGCCCGACCACGTCGAGGGTGCATGTCTCCCAGTCCGCGTAGAGGCCGCGCTCGGTCTCCTCCAGGAAGAGGTGCCGTGCGGTGTTCAGGCCCGGTATCGGTCGGCCGTAGAGGAGCCTGGCGAGGCGGTTGCCGGCGAGTACGTCCATGCGGTGGTCCATGATCAGCGCGGGTGCGTCGGGGACCAGGCCGAGGACACGCAACAGCTCCGGCCGGACCCGCCCGCTCGGCGCCTTCGCGCGGCTGCGGCGCTGCCGGGCGAGCCGGGCAAGGTGCTCGCGTTCGGTCTCGTCGAGGCCGAGGACGCGGGCGAGCGCGTCGAGGACCTGCTCGGACGGCTGCGTCGCGCGGCCCTGCTCCAGGCGTACGTAATAGTCGACGCTGACACCGGACAGGTGCGCGACCTCTTCGCGCCGCAGCCCTTCGACCCGGCGGCGGCTGTCGGTGGGGATGCCGACGGCCGCCGGGTCGACCCGGGAACGCCTGGTCCGAAGGAAGCTCGCGAGATCGCCCATGGCCCAAGTATGGCGTCGGCGGTGCGCGTGAGGGTGGTCCTGCCGATACCAGGAAGTCCCGTCCGACGGAAGAGGCGCCCCTGTATGAGGTGGCCGCGGCGGCCGAGCATGTGTGGCGACGCACACCTCGTTCGAAGGGAACAACAATGAAGGTGCTCATCGTCTACGCCCACCCCGAACCCCGCTCGCTTAACGGCACGCTGAGGGACCTCGCCGTCTCCACCCTCCGGGCCGCCGGTCACGAGGTGCGGGTGAGCGACCTCTACGCGATGAATTGGAAGGCCGTGGTGGACGCGGCGGACTTCGGCGAGCACGCCACGAACCCACTCCGGGTAATCCCGAGTTCGGCCGGGGCGTACGACGCCGGCGCGCTCACCCCCGACGTGGCGGCCGAGCAGGAGAAGTTGCTGTGGGCCGACACGGTCGTCTTCCAGTTCCCGATGTGGTGGTACACGATGCCGGCCATCCTCAAAGGCTGGGTGGACCGGGTGTTCTCCTTCCACTTCGCGTACGGCGTCGGCGTGCACGACGAGACCCGGTACGGCGAGCGCTTCGGCGAGGGGACGCTCCTGGGGCGGCGGGCGATCCTGTCGGTGACCGTCGGGGGCCCCGAATCCCACTACACCGACCGCGGGATCAACGGCCCGATCGAGGACCTGCTGTACCCGATCCACCACGGGATCCTCTACTACCCGGGCCTGGAGGTCCTGCCGCCGTTCGTGCTGTACGGCACCGACAAGCTCACCGACGGCGACATCGATGACGCCGCGAAGGCATGGAAGGAGCGGCTGCTCTCACTGGAGACCACCGAGCCGATCCCGTTCCGGCGCCAGAACTTCGGCGACTACGAGATCCCCGCACTGCGGTTGAAGGAGGGCCTGGAAGCACCAGGCCGCCAGGGCTTCGGCCTGCACGTACGCGGCTAGCCCCCGGCGGTAGCAAGGCGGTCACATCTCGTCTGCTCCACGAGGCGGCCACGCGCCGCACTCACCGAGCCGGAACACCTGCCGTTCCGGATCAACAGGACCTGCGCATGACGTGACTTGCCCGTGTGTTCTCGGATACGGCTTCGGTAGCATGCGCCGCGTGAACTCTCGGGGGGCGCGGAGGCTTTGGGGGCTGGCAGGCGCCGCGGGAGCGTTCGCCGCGGTTGCCGCCGGTTGGCAGGCGTTCGGCGATGTGGGCGCGGCGCAGTACGCGTTCGCCGGAGTGACCGCGCTGTGCGGCGGAGCGTTCGCCTGGTATCAGGCCGATGCCACCGCGGCGCCCACGGCGCCTCGGCGTGCAGTACCGCGCGAACTGCCCCGGGACATCGCCGACTTCACGGGCCGCACCGCCGAACTCGCCGAGCTGTGCCGCCTGCTGCGCCAACCGGGACAGTCGTCCGCGCCGCTCGTCGCCGTCGCCGGCAAGGGAGGCCTGGGCAAGACGACGCTCGCGGTGCGGGCCGCGCAACGCCTCGCCGCCGACTACCCGGACGGGCAGCTGTTCGCGAACCTACGCGGCTACGACCCGTTGCCCGCCGAACCCGCCGAGATACTCGGTGCCTTCCTGCGGTCGCTGGGCACGGACCCCCGCGCGATCCCGGACGCGCCGCACGACCGTGAGCAGCTCTTCCGTACGCTGACGGCCGGCCGCCGGCTGCTCATCGTCCTCGACAACGCCAACGGGCCCCGGCAGGTGCGCCCGCTGCTGCCCGGCGGGCAGGGCGCCGGGGTGATCGTCACCAGCCGCGTCGAGCTGCGCAGCATCGAAGGGGCTCACACCGTCGTGCTCGATCTGCTGGAGCCCGGCGAGGCAGTCGAGTTACTGGGCCGGGTCGCGGGTAGGGACCGGGTGGCGGACGATCCGCCGACCGCACGGCAACTGGCGGCGCTGTGCGGGAACTTGCCGCTGGCCGTACGCATCGCGGGTGCGCGCCTGGCCGAGCGGCCCGACCTGCGCCTGACCGAGTTCGCCGGCCGCCTCGCCGATGAGCGCCACCGGCTCGACCATCTCGGGATCGGAGATCTCGATGTCCGCTCCACCTTCATGATCAGCTATCGAGGCCTGCCGGAAGCGCAGCAGCGGGCGTTCCGGCTGCTCGGCCTCTTCCCCGGAGGCGACTTCGCGGCCTGGCCGCTCAGTGCGCTCATGGACGTTCCGCTGCGCGAGGCCGAGCGCCACCTCGACGCGCTGGTGGCCGCGCAGCTGCTCGACGCGATCGGCCCCGACGAGACGGGCTCCGCCCGCTACCGCCTCCACGATCTGCTGCGTGCGTTGGCCCGTGAGCAGCCCGAACCCGACGCCGCGGCGGCGGTCGGCCGGCTCCTGGGCGCGTACATCTCTCTGGCGGCCGTCGCGGAGGACCGGTTCCAGCCCGGCGAGCTGCGCAAGACCAGTGCCCACCCGCGCCACGAAGTCGAGGCCGAGCACCGCGACGAGCTGCTGCGCGACCCGATCGCCTGGTTCATCGCCGAGCGGCAGAACGTTGTGGCGTGCGTACGGGTCGCGCACGAGCGCGAGTTGTGGGACGCGGCATGGGAACTGGCCCACATCGCGGCGCCCTTCTTCGAGATGCTCGCCTTCTGGGACGGCTGGGGGGTGGCCGTGGAACTGGCCCTTGACGCGGCACAGCGCTCGCACAACCGCTGGGCTGAGTCGATCACGCTGTTCGACACCGGGGCGCTGTACCGCGATCTGGGCCGGGCCGACGAGGCGCTGGTCGCGTACGAAGGGGCGCTGGCCGGGTATGAGGCGTCCGGCGACGAGCACGGCGTGGGCGCCGCCCTGCTGGTACAGGGCATCATCCACCGGAACCGGGGCGCATGGGAGGTGGCCGCACAGCTGCTGAGCGACGCCGCCCAGCGGCTGCGGGTCGCCGGGGACGGCCGACTCGCCGCCCAGGCCGTGCGCAGCCTCGCGGTCGTCCGTTGCGGCCAGGGGCGCGCCGCCGAGGCGGTGCCCTTGTTCGAGGAGGCGCTGGACGAGTTCCGCCGGCTCGGGGACCGGCGGGCCGAGGCCTACGCCTGGCGCGGCCTCGCGCAGGCCCAGCTCGACGGCGGCGAACTGGACCCGGCAGCACGGTCGTTCGACAGAAGCCTGGAGGTGACCCGGCAGCTGCGCGACCGGCGTGGCGAGGCCAGGGCACTGCAAGGACTCGGCCGGGTCGCCGCCGCCGAGGGCGTCACCACCGCGGCGCTGCGTCGGTTCGCCCAGGCCCGGCAGATCGCCGAGGAGGCTCACGACCAGGTATTGGCCGGGGAACTCGACGCCGACACCGCGGCCGTGAACCGGCCATAACCCGTACTGGCTGCGGACCTGACCGCGAGGTAGCTGGCAGCCACGGCGCACAGAACTCCAGAGCCGCGGGTTCTCGTGCGCGTGAGACCACACTCCTCCAGAAGCGCTGGGGGAGCACTTCGGGCACGTGCGAGGCCGGCGCCCAGCGGGAAGACTCGGCGACGACGCTGCGCGACAGCCCGTTCATGCTCAGCACCCTGACGTCCGTCGGCCCGCGCCGGCCAGTCCTGGGCGGAGGCCAGCCTGATCGGAATTCGAGACGGGCCCGCCATCGCTGTTTCGGCGAACCCCTCAGCCCCGTCGGCTGGTCCCATTCGACCACCGGATCTCTGGTGGCGCATGTGCTGCACGACTGCGGAATTGGGCTGGACAACGGTTAAGCCCCAGGCCACTGACCTGAGACCTAAGCAATGGAGCGGACGATGGGAATCGAACCCGCGCTGAGCGTGGTGCGGAGGGAGTGCGGCGGCCGAGCCCTATCGGTCGTGGAGGACGGGGCGTACTCAGCGGGCATAGGGGTCGTCCATCCCCTGCTCAGCCGTGGCGTCCTGGTCGGCGCGGAACGCCTCCAGTGAGACACCCGACGCCGTGCGGGACATGGCCGCGAACTCCGAGCGGGGGACGAACCGCCGGCGACGACGGAGCGGGATCAGCTCGCCGATCTGATGCCCGTCGCGAGTGACGGTGAAGGACTGCCCGCCCTGGACGGCATCCATGATCTCTTTGGACCGGCTGCGCAGGTCGCGCTGGGTGATCTCGGGCTGGGGTGCCATGGGTCCACGGTAGCGCTCTGTAGCACCAGGTGCTCCGTGGTGCTGTCCATGGCCGCTGCCGGGTCGGGCGGGCCGCGGAAGGCCCTCAACGGTGATAACGGGTGCCGCGTCGGCGGGGTCGCTGATAGTGAGCAGGTTGCCGAAGGCGTCGCCTTGGGCCTTCTTTATGAAGCGGATCACGGGAGTCGAACCCGCGCTCTGAGCCTGGGAAACACGGGCGCTTTGCTGTGTGGGCCGTGGCGAGGGTGCGACGGCAAGGACGCTGTCGATGGGGCAGGGCGGGAGCTCATTTCCTCGGTCCCCTTGGGGTCAATGTGACCGTGGTGCGGTCGCTCCGACGTGGAAATCAGCTGGGATTCGGCCAGTACGCGGCATCCTTGTATCGCGAGGTGGTCGAAGTATTCCGATCTCGCCGAGGAAACGGCAATCAGTCGGGTGACACCCTGCCGCGGTGCGATTCAGGCTGGTCTGTCCCCCGGTCGGCCCGGCTCGGAGGGGCTCAACAGTGCAGCGCGTGCCTTCAGGTCTTCCGCGGCGTCATCCCAGTCGGGACCGAAGGAGAAGAGGTCGGCAGCGGCTTCCCGCAGCAGGTCCGGATCATCGGGGCGCTGAAGGCAGGCCAGCCGGTATGCCAGATTGCGGGCCCATACCGGGAGAGCCATCCAGTCTTCCGCAAGTGCGTCGTGCAGGACCGACACGATCTCGCCAGGGTCAGCGAACGTGACTTTCTCGATGAAGTCCCTGACAGAATCAGGCGTTTTCTGTCCGTCACTCTCGTTAACCGAGAGAACAAGATTCCTGGTCGACTCGGCCAGCTCAGACACTGCCCGTACCTCACTTCTCAGGGAATAAGCCAGTAGGTCGCAACACGGTAAACGTTATCAGCGGTTTGCGAAGCGCGGTAGCCGATCTTGAAACGGCCCACTTGAATCTGCCTCTCCATCGGACCAGAAAACCCCGGCGTTCCCGGACGCGGTACGGCGCCTCCATTCGACAAGTGCTCGTACATGTCCGATACGATACCCTTCTCTATTTCGTCCGGGGTAAGCCCGGTGGTCCTGAGGTCGGTTTTCACTCCGCCCGGTCCCGTGTGCTCGCGGTCAAAACCATGACCGGTGTTGAACTGCCACTGATCGTTTCCGACCGTCGCCGAGCGCTTGAGATCCTGCCCGGCGCCCTTTGTGGCTCCGTACTCGACTTCCTCGCAGCTGAGGCCGAGGGGGTCGGACCAGGCGGTGGGGTTGGGGACGTAGGCATAGTCGTTGTCCGCAGGGAGAAGGCCGAGGGGGTCGGGGGTGAGGTATCGGGCGGTGTGGGGGTCGTAGTACCGGTGGTGGTTGTAGTGGAGCCCGGTCTCGTCGTCGGCGTACTGGCCGGGGAAGCGGAGAGGGCATCGGACGGCCTGGTCACTCGTGGAGGGCGCTGAGGGGGAGCCCCAGAGAGGCCCGGCGGCGCGCCAGACAATGTCGCCGGCCGGAGAGAGGAGTTCGGTGGGGGTGCCGACCCGGTCGGTGACTATCGCGTGGAAGTTCGTGTGTGTATCGCTGCGGCTGACCTGGGTCAGTGGGCGGTGGGTGCCCGGGGCGTAGTCCCAGGTGGTGGTTGCGCGGTCCGCGGTGGTCTGTTCGGCGAGGCGGTTGCCGTCCCAGGAGAAGTCGGTGCGGGCCATGGTCGTGCCGTCGAGGGCGAGTTGGTGCTTGGCAGTGCGGCGGCCGAGAGGGTCGTACTGGTAGCGCCAGGTGGTGCCCGCGGACTCGGTGCGGACGAGGCGGTCGGCCACGTCCCAGGTGAAGGTGCGGACACGTTTTTGGCCGTTGAGGAGGCGCAGCGTTGTGCGGGTCAGGCGGCCTTGGGCGTCGTGTTCGTAGGTGGTGCGGCCTGCGCGGCGGATCAGGGTGCCGGTGAACTGGCGATGTTCTGAACCCTCGGTGTCGGCGGACGTGGAAGCACGGGTGAGGTTGCCGGCCGTGTCGTAGGCGTAGGTCTCGGTCCAGGCGGCGCGGTGGACGGCGGTCACGCGTCCGGTGGTGTCCAGGTCGTAGGTTCGGGTGCCGTCGAGGAGGTCCCGGATTTCCGTGAGGTTGCCGTCCTCGCGATAGGCGTAGGTACGGGTGTGCAGGAGCCGGTCGGCCTGGTCGTGATCGCGGCGGTTGGCGACGGCGTGGCCGGTGAGGCGGTTCGCCGTGTCCCAGTGCTGGGTGAGCCGGAGGCCGTCGCCGAGGCGGCGCTCGGTTTCGCGACCGGCGGCGTCGTGGGCGAAGGCGATGCTACCGGCGAGGGAGTCGAGTCCGGCAGGACGACCCGCCGGGTCCCAGGTCCAAGTGGAGGTGTGGCCGCTGGGGGTGGTGCGGGAAGTGCGACGACCGGCTGGGTCGTAGGTGTGCCGCGTCGTGCGGCCGTTGATGGTTTCGGCGAGGACGCGGCCTAGTGCGTCGCGTTCGAAGGTGACGGTGGCGTCGGCGTTCGCCGCGGCGGCGAGCATTCCGTGGCTGTCGTAAGCGTAGGTGGTCACTTCGCCGGTGGCAGTGCGCTGTTCGGTGATGCGGCCGCGCCTGTCGTGAGCGAAGACGGTGGTCTGGCCGGCGCCGTTTGTTCTGCCGGTGAGCCGCCCGGCCGCGTCGTATGCGTACGCGAGGGTGCGCCCGTTGAAGTCGGTCTCGGATATGAGGCGCCCTGCCGGGTCGTACGAGTATGTCCAGGCCTCGCCCTGGGGGTTGGTGACCGCGGTAAGGCGTAGCTCGGTGTCGTACGCGAAGGAGTGGACGCGGCCGTCCGGGTCGGTGCGTGCGGCGACGAGGTCGAAGACTGTGTGCGCGTACCGGGTGGTGTGGCCGGCCTGGTCGGTGTGGGCGGTGAGGTTGCCTTCGCCGTCCCACTGCCAGGATTCGCGCGTGCCGTCGGGGCCTTCCCGCCAGGCGGGCTTTCCCTTCGGCGTCCAGGCCATCCGCGTGGTGTGGCCGAGCGCATCGGCGAGCACCACGGGACGGCCGAAGGCGTCGCGTTCGACCTGGGCGGCGTGGCCAAGGGGGTCCGTGGCGCGCGTGGGCAGGCCGGCGGGATCCACGTCGTATTGGCGGGTGTGGCCGAGCGGATCCGTTACGCCGCGCAGATGGCCGTGCGTGTCGTGGAGGTAATGGGTGACCGCGCCGGTCGGGTCGGTGGTGGAGGCCGGGTTGCCCCGCTCGTCGTAGGTGTGGGTCCATGTGGCACCGCCGGGCTCGGTGACCTGGAGCGGCTGGCCGAAGGGGTTGTAGTCGGCTGTGGCTGTGGTGCCGTCGGGCAGGTTGATCGCGATGAGGTGGCCGGCGTCGTCGTGGGTGTATCGGGTGGTGTGGCCGAGAGGGTTGGTGACGGTGATGAGGTGGTGGTTGGCGGGGTCCCATTCTTGGGTGGTCGTGTGCCCGAGGGAGTCGGTTTCGGCTATGAGCCGGTGGGCGGTGTTGTGGGTGTAGGTGCTGCTGTGGCCGAGCGAATCGGTGAAGGTGGTGGTGCGGCTGGCCTCGTCGTAGCCGAAGGTGCTGCTCAGGAACCCGTCGGTGCCGTGGGTGGCGACGCAGCGGCCGTGTTCGTCGTACGTGTAGTGGTACGAGGTGTCGTTGCGGTCGGTCCAGGAGGTGATCCGACGTGCGGTGTCGTAGGTGAAGCGGTAGGGGACTCCGGTGGAGTCGGCGACTTCGGCGAGGTTCCCGGCGCCGTCGTATCCGTAGGTGTGGAGCACGCTTGCGGACCGGGGCGCGGCGGGGTCGATCAACCGCAGGGCGGTGATGTGGCCGTCGCTTTTGTCCAGGGTGAGGTGGTAGCCGCCGCTGTGGTGGATCTCCGCGGGGATGCCGTGTTCGTCGTACGTGATCGCGTACGCGTTGCCGTTGCGGTCGGTGACTTCGGTCAGGGGCAGTGGCAACGAGCCGTCGGGTGTGGCCGGAGTCCCGGTAACGGCGCTGAAGTGGAGCGTGTGGCCGGTCTCCGTCTTGGTTATTCGGAGCGGTGAGCCGGGTGTGCCGTCCCATTCAAGGGGCCAGCGGGGGCCGTGGCTGGGCATCGTCGGGGTGCTGGGCTGAGGCACGGAATACAGAAGGATCGAGCCGTCGTCGGCGACGAAGATCACGCCTTGGTCGTCGAGTTCGAGGCGCTGGTCGAGGGTGGATGCCCAGGAGGGTCCGTATAAGCGGCCGATCCGGTAGGAGGACAGGTGGGTGCGTTCCAGGGTCAGGGGGAGGGTGCCGGGGAGGGTGATGTCGGTCTGGGACAGGATCATGTCGCCGGTGGCGACGTCGATCGGGTCCGAGAGGCACTTCTTGGCCGCCTGCTCGATGGCTGCTTTGGCGGGGTCTTCGGCCGCGGCGCGGGCGCCGTTCTTGACCGCCTGCTCGCCGGCGTCCTTGGCCGCGTTGACGGCGGCGTCTTCTGCGACGGTTTTGCCTGCGGCGCTGCCGCCGTCGGTGGCGATGGCCATCAGGATGTTGCCGACGAGCCGGCCGCCGGCCTCCGAGCCGTCGGAGCCCCAGCCCGAGCCGAGGATGATGCCGGGCAGGCGTTCGGGGTGCTGCGTCATGTCGACCAGACCGGCGGCGGTCGCGTTCAGATGCGTCAGATACTGCGCCGGATGCGTCATGTTGTACGGGTCGGTGGGGTTCAGGCCCCGGGCGAACTTCAAGAAGTCGGTCCCCGAGCGGATGACGCCGCCGACGAAGTGCTCCTCCATGATCGGCATGGCCTTGCCCACGTCGCCGAAGTCGTTCTCCATCCGGCCGGTGAAGTCCGGCTTGGCCGGGGCGAGTTTGGTGGCCGCCTGGACCTTGGTCTCTGCGGTGGTGGCCGCGCTGTCGCGTTGCTTGCGGGCGGCGTCCAGGGTTTCTTTCGCGGCCTGTTTGTCCTTCGCGCCGGGGTCGGTGAACGCCGCGGGGGCGACGGGTTTGGTGCCGGGGTCTTTGCCGTCGTCGACCTTGTCGTTGTAGGCCTTCACGTCGTCGTGGTAGGTGTCCACGCTCGCGTTGTAGGCGTCGGCGGCGGTCTTGCGTTTGGCGACGCCCTGCTTCCACAGGCGGACGGCTTCCTTGGCCTGGCCGATGGCCCAGTCGACGGTTTCGGCGTAGGTCTCCAGGGCGAGTCCGGCTTCGGCGCAGGCGGTGGCGGCGTGCGCCCACTTGGCGGGCTGGGGCTTGAACTTGGCCCGGAAGGCGTCCGCGCCGGCGCCGTCCCAGTCCCCAGGATCGAGATGGGACAGGCCGGTGTGGCCCTTGTCGAAGGCCAGGGAGAGCTTGGCCAGGTGCAGGACCGTCTCGCGGATCTTGGCCGGGTCCCCGTGCAGCAGCTCCTTCGGGTCGTCGGTCTGCCCCAGTTGCTGTTCGGCGACATGGGCACCTAAGTGGTCGGCGACCGAGTCGCCCTTGTCCTCCACCCAGTCCGCCGCGTCGTCCAGCCCGACGTGCTCCAGACCGTCGCCGACGATGTGGGCACCGTCGTCGATGATCTCGCCGGCCTTCTTCTTGACCTTGTCGACGCCGTGCTCGATCCCGTCCCCGACGCTGTTGACGGCCTTCCGAAGGCTGAACCCCATCCGCCCCACCCCCCACGGCAGTACGACAGTCACACGAACCTAGCAACCATCCGTATTCACGTCATCACCACCAAGGACGCGGATGCCCGAGCACGCCACGGCGCAGGCTCGCTCACCGGCCGTGCCCTCCTGCTCAGCGCCTCGACCCACACCGCCGGACGCGCTTTCCCCGGGGGCCCAGAAAGCGAATGGCGCCAATTGACCGCCAGATGCGGTGCGGCAGCGGGGCGGGTTCTTCAATTGGTCCAGAAAATGAACAAGCCCCAAGCCAAGTCCATGACCCGGGGCTTTGCAATGGAGCGGATGACGGGAATCGAACCCGCGCTCTGAGCTTGGGAATCACGTGGGCTGTCGTGAAGTAGGTCATGTACCGCTGAGAGTGGTGCAGATGTGATGCAAACCGCGCAGGGCGGGTCCGTCAGACGGCGACGACGGTCAGGGAGCTGTCCAGCCCCTTGAAGTCGTCGGCGTTGCGGGTGAACAGAGGAAGGCCTTGGACGGAGGCGATGGCGGCGATCATGAGATCCATCCTCCGGGGGCGCGGATCGCGCCCTGCGGCGATGGCAAGGGCTACGAGTGTGCCGTATCGGGCGGCTGCGTCCCCGGTGAACGGGAGGGGGTCGAAATCGGCGACTGCCGCGCCCAGTTTTTCCATGCGGGCGGCTCGGACGGCAGCGTCCTTGGCCATTGCGACCCCCTGCTGCAACTCGGCCATCGTGATGGCGGTGAGTTCGGGTACCGCTGGTAGGTCCGCCGGGTCGAGCACGTCCAGATCGATGTAGGTGCAGGTGTCGAGCACCCCGGCCGGGTGGCGCTCAGCCATGGCTGCGCTGCCAGGGGTCGTCGTCGCCGGCGCGGTCTTCGGTCCCGAAGAACTCGTCCGCTTCCTGTCGCATGCGGGCGGCGTCGACGCGCGGCAGTCTGCGGTGCCGCTCCACCAGTTCTTCGGCGCTTAGGCGACGTCTGCGGTGAAGGGGGCGCAGCTCTGCGACCTCGGTGCCGTTACGGGTGATGTGGTAGGTCTCGCCGGCTTCGACGGCGTCCATGACGGCTGCGGATCTGTTGCGGAACTCGCGCTGGGTGATGGTCTTCATGACAAGAGTGTAGCGCGCCGTGTCTCACAGTGCTACGTGCCCGTTGGGGCGGTGTCGGTGGGCAAACGGGCGCTGCGACCGCCGGATGGCTGCCGTCGTCGAGGTCCGGAGCTGGGTCCACGACCAGGAGGAGGCCGACTGTCCAACGGCCTCGTCGGTATCCGTGCTGGTCAGCGGCACGTAGCGTCCTGAAGTGCCCACCGTGCCGTAGCCGTTGGTGACCATGGTTGACCGCGCTGTACCGCTGTGTGTGGATGTGGTGCGGGGCCGAGCCCCACCGGCCGTGGAGAATGCCGGGCCTGGCGGTGAGCACCGGCCAGGAGAGGCGGCCAAGGCTCGGGCCTGCGTCGATGCCGGGGGCGTGCTCGGACTACGACGGAGCCGTCACCGGATGTGGGGAGTCAAGGTCCAGTTGCCAGGAACCGCACCCTCCTCCACGGCTTCGTGGGGTGATTATTCATGCGGGTTGGGTTCCGTGGCAATGACATGCTGGAGTTGCCATCTGGCCTCCTCCCAGCGCGCGGCGCGATCCGCCTTACGGATTTCCATGCCGTCCGTGGCGCGCTTCGCGCTTCGGCTGCCCACAGCGGATTGAGCCGTCTGCGCGATGTACTGGCAGGTCAGCTTTGTCCGCGCAACCTTGTTCATCACTCCGGCCTCAATGAGCATGTCCTGGCATGCCAACCGCACGGCGGAATTCAGGATACGGGTGACCTCCGGGTGCCCCGACGTCTTCCAACTGGTCGTGAAGAAGTATTCGTGTGCCCGGAGAATCCGGTCGTTCGCCCGGCCCAGCGCGATCGCCTCGCGGGCGGCGGCGACATACTCCACGGTCGCATCCCGCATGCTCTCGGTGAGAGATTCTGTCTTGAGGTCGGTCGCGTGTTCGGCGAAGTCCAGCGCGAGTGTTGCCGCCCGTGCGCCGCTCACGTCGTTGAGCAGCTCATTGAGCCGCACTGGCAGAACGATCATCACTTGTTCCATTCTCCTCGACCACGGCTCATGAGATCCAGCAGCTTGGCCGTGTCGCCCGCACCGGTGATGACCTGGCTGGGATAGGTGATGCCGACATGCCCTGCGGCATTCATCGCGTTCTTGAGCTGCTGGCCCGCGTTGCCACCGCCCATTTTGCGGTCCACCACGTACGCAACCAGATTCTTGGGGTCGGAGGGGTCCACCACCATGAAGTCACCTTGGAATTTCTCACCGTGCGTGCGGTACACCTGCAGATTCGGACGCTTCTCCAGGAGCTTCTTCACGAAGTCCATCTCGGGCGGGCTCAAATGATAGGCGCCGGGCAACTGCTGTCCGGCTTTGATCCGTATCGGATCATAGGGCGCCAGACCCAGCGGGTCGGTCCAGGTGTGGGGGTTGTGGACGTAGGTGTGGGGGTTGGGGGCGGGGTTGAGGCCGAGGGGGTCGGGGGTGATGTAGCGGCGGTGGTGGGGTCGTAGTGGCGGAGGAGGTTGTAGTGGAAGCCGGTTTCCGGGTCGTGGTATTGGCCGGGGAAGCGCAGAGGGGTGTAGGCACTGGCGGTGGTGGGCCAGGAGGTGGTGCCCCACAGGGTGGTGCGGGCGCGCCAGGCGGGAGCACCGGAGGTGTCGACGAGTTCGGTGGGCGTGCCGACGAGGTCGGTGACGATGGCGAAGAAGCGCTGGTCGATCCCGTGTTGGCTCGTCGCATCCGTGATGCGTTCCGTCTGTGTCAGCGGGTGCAGGCCGTCGTGTTCCCAGGTGAGGGTGACGGGGTGGATGCCGCCGGCGGCCGTCGTGGTCTGTTCGACGAGAGTGGTTCCGTCCCATGTGAAGTGGGTTTGCTCGACGACGGTTTCGCCGTCGTCCGCCAGTCGGAGCTTGGATGTGCGCCGGCCCAGGTGGTCGTACATGCAGCGCCAGATCGTGCCGTCGGGGGTGGTTTTCTGGCCGACCCGGAACACCTCCAGTGAGAGGTCCGAGGCTGTGCGGGACATGGCGGCGAACTCCGAACGCGGGACGAACCGCCGTCGGCGGCGTAGCGGGATCAGCTCGCCGATCTGGTGCCCGTCGCGGGTGACGGTGAAGGACTGCCCGCCCCGGACGGCGTCCATGATCTCTCTGGACCGGTTGCGCAGGTCGCGCTGGGATATCGTCTGCCTGCCGATCCGTCACCGCCGTGGCCGCGTTGCGGCATGAGGCCCCTATCGGCTCTGTCGGGCCAACCGCGAGAGCGACGGAGCCTTGACATCCGCGCACAGCTGGGCTTCGCGTGGCACCAGGGCTTCGGCATCATGGCCGAACGCCCAATTCCTGTAGATAGTCCGCCTGTTCCTCGTCGAGCTGGGCGGAGAAGAGCCTTCGCAGGGGCGCGAGGAGTTCGGTACGGACCAGCAGGTGTTCATCGATACGCAGGAGGGCATGCAACTGGATCTCGCGAATCGTCTCGTGATCTTCTGATGCCGCAGTCAGTGCCAGAATCCTCACCAGCAGGTCTGCCTCGTCCTGGTCGAACAAGGGCGACCAGTCGCTGCAGGTGTTTGCGCCGTATTCGCGATCTTCAGGGGAGGCGGACACGATCTTCGTGACGAGGCCCACCAGATCCGTCTCGCCGATGGTCATCTAGAGTCCCGGATACTCAGAGGGCCAGGGTATGTGCGTAGCGTTTGCAGCGTTGGGATTGTAGTTCGGACTGTTGGGGTTGTGGGACTGATGATGGTACAGATTGCCGGCCTCGTCCTGGTATTGCCTACCGATCTGGATGCGGTAGGTCTCGCCTGATGCTGAGTTCGACCCTACCGGGGCAGTTCCGTCGGGGCCATGAATCCTGAGCCGTACTGTCTGTCCCGCGTCGTTCTTCCAGGAGTATTCGAGGCCGTACTGCGAGCCACCACCTGAGTGGGGTGTCAATTCGCGAATCTTCGCATCGTCAGGAACGATGCTCATGGGATCTTTCCCTCGAAGGTCATATCCCTTGCATGGTGCGAGTCCGAGGGCGTCCTGCCACGCCAGCGGGTTGTCCACGTATCCGTAGTGGTTGTCCGCCGGAATCAGCCCCAGTGGATCAGGGCTGATGTATCGCGCGGTCTCGGGGTCGTAGTACCGATGGTAGTTGTAATTGAATCCCGTCTCGTCGTCGGCGTATTGACCCGGGAATCGCAGTGGGCAGTAGGCCTCCCCGGAACTTTCGGAAGCCGGGTAAGAAACGCCCCAGACGTCGTACCGAGAGCGCCACGGGATGGTGGCATCCTGGGCGACCAACTCCGTCGGAGATCCGACGGGATCCGTTATCACCGCATAGAAGGAGAGATCCGGGCCTGAGGAGGACGGCGGGCCCGGCAGTGGGGATGCCGGACTGTTCGGGTCCGGCCGGAGAAGCACTGCGCGGCTGGTCGTCTGGGCCAGCGCGGTGTGCGTGCCCGGTGCATAATCCCATGTCGTCGTACGCCCTTCCGGAGACCGCTCCTCGGCCAGTCGGGTGCCCTCCCAGGCGAAGGTGGTCGTGTTCGAGGTGCCGTCGAGCGAACGCAGTTTGGCGATCCGTCTGCCCAGCGGATCGTAGGTGTACCGCCACGTGAGACCGTCGGGGGTGACGGCTTGAACGAGACGGTCTTCGGCGTTCCAGGCGTAGGTCCACGTCTTCTTCGCCCCGCTGAGGTGCCTGAGCGTTTTGCGCACCAGACGGCCTTGGGCGTCATGTTGGTAAACGGTGCGACCGGATCGGCGAATGATCGCGCCGGAGAAGTCACGATCCGGAAGGGTGCCGGCATTGCCGGGGACCATGGCACGGGTGAGGTTGCCGGTCGCGTCGTAGTCGTATATCTCCGTGCCGGTGGACGCATGGACCGCGGTGATGCGTCCGACCGCGTCGAGGTCGTAACGGCGAGTGCCGTCCAGAACGTCCTGCACCTCGGCGAGGTAACCGTCGTCGCGGTAGGCGTAGGTGCGGTTGTTCAGAAGGCGTTCGGCCTGCGCCGGCTGAGTGGCGACCACGGCCTGTCCGGTGAGGCGCCCCGTGGTGTCCCAGCGCTGCGTGAGCAGAAGGTTGCCCCCGATGCGGCGCTCTGTCTCGCGCCCTGCTGCGTCGTGCGCGAGAGTGAGGCTGCCGGCCGATGTGACCAGTTCCTCGGGTCGGCCGACGGCGTCATAGGTCCACCTGGAGACATGGCCGCTCGGCGTCGTGCGGGAGGTACGTCTCCCGACCGCGTCGTAGGTGTAGCGAGTGGTGCGGTCGTTGACGGTCTCGGTGAGGGGGCGGCCGAGCTCGTCGCGTACGTAGCTCAGGGTCGCCACGGAGTTCGCGGCGCTGACGAGCCTGCCGGCGTCGTCGTAGGTGTAGGTGGCCACATCTCCAGTGCTGGCGCGCTGTTCGGTGACGCGTCCGAGGCAGTCCAGGACGAAGGCGTGGGTCTCGCCTGCACCGTTGGTGCGCCCGATGAGCTGGTCCGCGGCGTTGAGGGTGTACGTAAGCGTGCGGCCGCTGAAGTCCCTCTCGGAGGTGAGTCGGCCGGCCGGGTCGTAGTTATAGGTCCAGTGGTGCCCCAACGCGTCGGTGACCTGGCGTAGCCGCAACTCAGTGTCGTACTCGAAGGTTCGGACGGCGCCGTTCGGCCCGCTGCGGGAGGCGACGAGGTCGAAGTGCGTGTACGTATAACGGGTGGTGTGGCCTGCCGGGTCGGTGAAGGCGGTGAGATTGCCCTCACCGTCCCATCGCCACGTCTCGCGTGTTCCGTCCGTACTCTCCCGCCACTTCGGCTTGCCGTCCGGTGTCCATTCCATCCGAGTGGTGCAGCCGAGGGGGTCTGTGAACGCTGTCAGGTGGCCGAAGTCGTCGCGCTCGACGTGCGTGGTGTGGCCCAGAGGATCGGTGGCGCCCATGTGCAGCCCGGCGGCATTCACCACGTATCGGTGAGTACGGCCGAGCGGGTCCGTTCTCCCTACGAGGGCGCCACGGAAGTTCCGGCAATAGCGCGTGACGGCGCCAGTCGGATCGGTGGTGGAGAGCAGAGCGCCGAGGTCGTTGTAGGTGTGGGTCCAGATGGCGCCGCCGGGTTCGGAGATCCGGAGGGGGAGTCCGAAGACGTTGTACTCGGCTGTGGCGACGGCGCCATCGGGCCTGACCAGGCTGACCAGGTTGCCATCGGAGCCGTAGCTGTAGCGGATGGTGCGGTCGAGAGGATCCGTGAGAGCGACGAGACGGCGATTCGTGGTGTCCCATTCGCGGCGGGTGGTGTGGCCGAGAGGGTCAGTGAGCCTTTTTCATCCTCGGTCTGAGCTGGCCAGATGCAGGGTGAGGACGGCTTGGACTAGAGCGGTGATGCGGGTGGTGGAGCACCGCAGCTTGCGCAGGAGCCGCCAGGACTTGAGGGTGGCCATGGCCTGTTCGACGAGTGCGCGGATCTTGGCGTGGGACCGGTTCATCGCTTTCTGCCCGGCGGAGAGAGTGTTCCATCGTCCCCAGCCCGGGGTACGGATCGTGCCGCCGGCGCCTCGGTAGCCCTTGTCGGCCCAGCACCTGAGGTCGGCCTGCGTGAGGGCGTCGATGATGCCGTGTTCGCGGGCTGCGCGAATGTCGTGGACGGCCCCGGGCAAGGCAGGTGAGGCCCACAGCAGCCGTCCGAAGGGATCGGTGAGGACCTGCACGTTCATGCCGTGTCTCTTGTGTTTGCCGGAGTAGAAGGGGCGGTCCGCGGCGATGCGGTCGATGGGCAGGAGCGTGCCGTCCAGAAGTACGTAGGCCTTCGTCGAGGCAGTGCGGACTGCGTCGGCCAAGGTGGGTGCGAGGGCGGCCAGGAGGTCGACCGCTTCGGCGACGTAGCGGTAGGCGGTCGTGGTCCCTACGCCGAATCCGGCGGCGAGCTGGGCATAGGTGTGTCCGACACGCAGGTGGGCGAGGGTTAGCAGCGCCTGTCGGCCGGCACTCAACCGGCGCCACCGGCTACCTATCGCACGGCGACGTTCGCACAGGCGGGTGGTGAGGAAGCGAAGATGCGAGCTGGACAGGTCCAGCCCGGACGGGTAGACAAACACGTGAAGCCTCTGGTGGTACGAGTGATCTTGGTCGTGAACCCGTGTACCAGGGGCTTCACTCGTCTGTCACGCCAACTACCGGATTGACACGGCAGGTTGGAAAAGGCTCAGTCTCCGAAATGAGGCGGTAAGCCGCGTTGTGGGTGTAGGTGCTGCTGTGGCCGAGGGAATTGGTGAAGGTGGTGGTGCGGGTGGCGTCGTCGTAGGCGAAGGTGCTGCTCAGGAACCCGTCGGTGCCGGTTGTGGCCACGCAGCGTCCGCGCTGGTCATACGTGTACGCGTAGGTGGTGTCGTTCCGGTCGGTCCATGAGGTGATGCGGCCCGAGGTGTCGTACATGTACCGGTGCGGCAGGCCTGAGGAGTTGGCGACCTCGGTCATGTTGCCGACGGCGTCGTAGCCGTAGGTCCTTATGGCGGTGCCGGGGGCGTCGGCGGCCGAGGGGTCTTGGAGGCGCAGTTCGGTGATGCGGCCGTTGTGGTTGTCCAGGGTGAGGTGGTAGCCGCCACTGTGGTGGATCTCGATGGGGACGCCGTCGTCGTTGTAGCTGATGGCGTACGCGTTGCCGTTGCGGTCGGTGACTTCGGTCAGGGGCAGTGGCAACGAGCCGTCGGGTGTGGCCGGAGTCCCGGTAACGGCGCTGAAGTGGAGCGTGTGGCCGGTCTCCGTCTTGGTTATTCGGAGCGGTGAGCCGGGTGTGCCGTCCCATTCAAGGGGCCAGCGGGGGCCGTGGCTGGGCATCGTCGGGGTGCTGGGCTGAGGCACGGAATACAGAAGGATCGAGCCGTCGTCGGCGACGAAGATCACGCCTTGGTCGTCGAGTTCGAGGCGTTGGTCGAGGGTGGAGGCCCAGGAGGGTCCGTAGAAGCGGCCGATCCGGTAGGAGGACAGGTGGGTGCGTTCCAGGGTCAGGGGGAGGGTGCCGGGCAGGGTGATGTCGGTCTGGGACAGGATCATGTCGCCGGTGGCGACGTCGATCGGGTCCGAGAGGCACTTCTTGGCCGCCTGCTCGATGGCTGCTTTGGCGGGGTCTTCGGCCGCGGCGCGGGCGCCGTTCTTGACCGCCTGCTCGCCGGCGTCCTTGGCCGCGTTGACGGCGGCGTCTTCTGCGACGGTTTTTGATGTACGTGCGGCATGCGGAGCCGGAGCAGTGGCACCGGATCGAGAACATCATGGAGGCGGGTCAAGGCACCCAAGGCGTACAAGGACTGCTGCGCTCCCTGGGCGACGTGGCCCAGGACACGCTGCGCCGGAACGGTGACCGCACCGACATGCGCAGCAGCCTGCTGCAACTCGAACCGCGGAGCTGGGACGACCTCACCGCGGCAGTACGAACGGCGGCCGGTGCGGGGATGGGTGCGTTCCAGCTCGTGTGGGAGTCGTTCAGCGCTCGGGAAGGACTGCAGAGCTCGGAGTTCTGCAGTCCGGTGGGCCTGGCCTCGTTGGCCGCAGAGCTGGTGCTGGCCCCAGGGCAGAAAGCCACAGTGCTGGACCCGTACACGAGGGGCGGGGAGATGCTGGCGGCTGCGTACCGGCACATCGGGGACGCGGGCGGGACCGTGTACGGCGAGACCCTCGACGGCCGTCTGCAAGCGGTCGCGAGTCTGTACCTCCTCCACCTCGGCGTGCGGCCGAAGTTCAGCAACACCCGGTCCGACCGGTGGCCGCCACCGCGCCGCGAGCACGGTGCCGATGTGGTGTTGACGAACCCCCCGTTCAACATGAGCGATGCACCTGGTCCCGGCCGGCGAACGGGGAACTGGCCGTACGGAGCACCGCCACGGGGCAACGACAATTTCGCCTGGGTGCAGTACGTCGTCGACGCTCTGGTACTGGGTGGCCGAGCAGCGGTGGTCATGCCGGTGAAGGCGGGCAACTCGGTGAACAGCGCCGAGCGCGAGATCCGTCATGCGCTGGTACGCACCGGTGCCGTGGAGTGCGTCATCACGCTGCCGCCCCACCTGTTCTCCGCGACTCCCGTACCGGTATCTCTGTGGCTGCTACGACGGGTGGATCAGCCGGTGCGCGAAGGCGTCCTGTTCGTCGATGCCCAGGAGCTGGGGGAGAAAAACCGGCGTCCGCGCGCTCGGGATCGCGGCCCGCGCGTTCGGCGGCTTCTCGGACTTCCAGCTGCCGGTCCGCCGAGACGGCTTCGACCATGCCGTGAACGATCTTCTTCAGCTGCAGTCCGCCGCTCAGCCGCTGGATCTCGGCGCGTTCCTCGGCCGTCATCTGGAGGTCGAGCTTGGCGAGGCGGGCGGCGAGGGTGGAGACCTCTTCCTCCTCGATGGTGTTCGCGGCGGTCTTGCGGAGCAGCTTTTCCAGGCTGATCTGCTTCTCGGTGTGGCGTTCCAGTGGTGCCGCGTCGACCTTCGGCTTCTTCGTCACGCCGACCGCGTCGACGATCACGAAGCGGGTCTTGGGGCCGACGCCGGGGGTGACCTTCTCGAAGTCGGTGAGGGAGAGGGTCCGGGCGCCGCGGCCCTTCATTTGCTCGAAGTACGCCCAGCTCTTGACGTCCCTGAGGAACAGCAGGCATTCCAGCGGCTTGACGTCCGTGCCTGTGGCGATCATGTCGACGGTGACGGCGATGCGCAGCTCCGGGAGGTTACGGAAGGCCGCGAGGCGCTCGGAGGCGTTGCGGGCCGCGCTGGTGATCTTCGCGCAGAAGTCGTTGCCCTTGCCGAAGACGTCACGGACGACCTCGACGATCTCCTCCGCGTGGTTGTCGTTCTTGGCGAAGACCAGCGTCTTGGGCACGTACATCTCGTCCCACCGCAGCGCGCCCGTGGCCGGGTCGTGTTTGGCCCGCTCGGGGAAGATCTCCGTGAACAGCCGGTCGTGGAAGGTTTGGAGGACCGTACGCAGTTGATCCTTGCTGATGACTCCGACACCGACCTGATTGGCGCCGTACTCGATGTCCTCGTCGATGTCCTCATAGCGCTGGCGGCGGGTGCGGCGGTCGCGGACGGGGATGGTGCCGTGTGCGATGACACCGCCCTCGGCCGTTATACGAGTCTCGATCTCGTAGACGGAGAAATCGACGTTGACGCGGTCGGCCACCGCCTCCTGGTAGGAGTACTCACTGACCAGGTTGCCGTTGAAGTAGCCGAAGGTCTGGGCCACGGGCGTGGCGGTGAGGCCGACGATGGGGGCGTCGAAGTATTCGAGGACAGAGCGCCACTTGCCGTAGATGGAGCGGTGGCACTCGTCGACGACGATCAGGTCGAAAGCTTCCGGAGGGATGTCGGGGTTGTAGCCGACCCGGATGCCGTCCGGCACGTCGACGTCGTAGTCGATCTCGCCGTCGCCGCGGTCGCTGCCCGGCAGGCTCGCGCCGGTCAGCTCCATGTAGAGGCGCTGGACGGTGGAGATGACGACCTTGGAGGAGGCGAACATGCCCTCCGCGCCGAGGCGCTGGACGTCGTAGAGGTCGGCGAACTTGCGGTCGGTGTCGGGAGTCTTGAAGTTCTCGAACTCGGCGAAGGCCTGCACACCGAGGTTGTTGCGGTCGACGAGGAACAAGACGCGCTCGGCGCGCGCGTACTTGAGCATCCGGTACGAGAACGTCACGGCCGTGAACGTCTTGCCGGCGCCGGTGGCCATCTGGACGAGGGAACGGGACTGCCCCATCCCGTGCTGGCCCTTGCCGAGCGCCACCGAGTCCTCCACACCGCGCACCGCCTTGATCTGCGCCGGGCGCAGCGGGCGTTCGTTGAGGTCGGGCATGCGCCAGCGCAGCCGGGCCCGGTAGCTGGGGGCCTGCTCGTCCTCCTCGGCCTGGCGGACCCAGCGGGCGAGGGTGCGCGGCTGGTGGAAGGAGAAGATGCGGCGGGTACGGGAGTCCGGGTCGAGGATGGACCGGAAGCGGGTCTCGCCGCCGTCGCTCACGTACCGGAACGGAAGCGGGGTGCGCCAGGCGTTGAGGCGCTGCTGGGCGTCGGTGAGATGGTCGGCGTAACGGTCGGCCTGTGTCTCGGCGGCGGACAGGTCGGCGCCCTCGCGCTTGGCCTCGATGACGCCGACGAGTTTGCGGTCGACGTAGAGGGCATAGTCGGCGCGGCCCTTGGCAGTGGTGACTTCGCGAACGGCGACGCCGTTGCCGCGCCGGTCGCCCTGGACGTGGAGGTTGAGAGTCGCGCCGCCGTTCTGGACGTCCCATCCGGCCGCCCTGAGCATCGCGTCGAGCTGCTTGCGGACCTGCACCTCGGTGAGGGGTTCCCGGGAGGCCTGCTCTGCGTTGTCGAGGAGACGGGCGCGCTCGGCGACGGCGGCCGACGCGGCGGCCCGGTCGGCGCGGCTGCGGCCGATCCGCGTGGCCTCGGCGGTGGCCTGGAACTCCTTGAGTTGGTCCTGCATGGCCGCGACGGCGCGGGCCAGCTCCTCACGCTCGGCCTGCGCCTGGGCCAGCTCGTGCTCGACGGCGCTCCGGGCGGCCTGTTCGGCCTGGGCATGGGATGTCTGGTCGTGGTAGCTAAGGCGGGCGTCCTCGAGTTCCTTGCGGGCCTGGGCGACGTCCTGAAGCAGGCGCTCGTTCTCGGCGGCCGGAGTTCGGTCGGGGCTGGGCGGTACGAACGGCAGCTGCTCGCGCGAGCCGGTGAGCAGCCGGTGGTACCAGACGCCGAGACGGAAGCAGGTACGCAGGGCCCGGAAGGCGTCGTCGGCGTTGTCGAGTCCCGAGTGGTTCGCGTCGTTCCCGAGGGTGCGTACCTCGTGGAAGGCCGTACTCACGTCGCCGTGGAGGTAGCCCTCCCTGTCCAGTGCCTGCAGTCGTTCGTACTGGGTACTGCCTTCCACCCGAACCCGGGCCCGGCTGACCAGGTCGGCCACCATGGCCTCGGCGTATTGACGGGACTTGATGAGCGACGTGTTCGGGTCGCTGAAAACATGGCTCTCGGCGGCGGTTCCGTATGCGACGAGCAGCGAGAGATGCGGCAGCAGGAACCCGAAGTTGCGGGACTGCCCAGCCAGGCGTACCAGTCGGGGATCTGGTGCCTCTGACGCCCCGCCTGCGCTGCTCATGGGGTGGTACCGCCTCTCTGACAGAGCAAGGGTCGCCGCTGACTGCGCGGCGTGATCGCCCGTCGAGCCTAACCGGCGGCCGGTCTTTCCCACCGGTCTTCGGCAGGGGTTGCTGAGCCGTATCGGGACACGCACCGCGGCTGCTCCTTGCACACTCAGGGGTGGACCCCATTGCGTGACCGCGGCGCTGTGCTGCGGAGGCTGCGCCCCACGCCTGAGGGGATTACCCACAACGCCCAGCTAGCAGCGGTTCCTCGTGCAGGGAAGAGCCGGTTCGACCCCCACATCACCAGGGAGTCCCGCTCCCTGCGGGTGCGCGGGGAGGAGGCATTGCGGTATTACGCGGTGACTTCTCGGCGGGGCACCGCCCCGAGTGGCTGCGTCAACCCCGTTCATGGTCGGCGTTGCAGTTCCGGTGGCCTGTGGACGGCCCGCCGTGTCCGGCAGTTGTGGTCCCGCCGGAGGCGTTGGTTTCGATCGTGGCCGCGACGCGTTGCCACGCGGTGAAGACGTTCATGACCTGGTGGCCGGGGGCGTGGCTGATGTCCAGGAGGAAGCGTCGGATGAGAACGGGGCTCGTGAGGGTGTTCTGGATGCGCGCGATTGTCCACACCCTGTGGGTGGCGGGACTGCTTCGTCGCCGGGTCGGCAGTCACGGGGCGATTGCCTCCAGGCACAGGCTGACTGCCCACGCGATGGCGGCGTCGATGCTCGAGGGGGTGCTGGTGACACGTACGTGGTCGAGGTGGTCTTCTGCGAGCAGCGTGCGTATGTGGGTGTCGACCAACGTGCGGTAGTGGGGGTCGTACGGGTGGCCGTCGGTGGCCGAGGCGGGGATGTCGGGGTCGAGGACGGTTGCCAGGAGCAGGGCAAAGGTGGGGTGTTGGGTGGCGGCGAGGAGCTGCAGCCGTTCGTGCTCCAGCGGGTCGGCCGCCTCGTTGCGGAACTCCAGGGCGGCACCGTAGTACGCCAGGGCGTCGATAGGCGCGCGGTCGATGAGGACGACGTCCGCGCCCTGGGCTTCGGCGGCGAGGGTGTCAGCGACGCCCTGGCAGATGATCCATTCGGTCGACGCAGCGGTGTGATGGTGCATCTTCGGGAACCCGAGGGCGGCGGCGCGCTTGGCCAAGCGGCCGGTGCGGGCTACGGCCACGCCGTGGCTGCGTAGCTCCATCTCGATCCGCTTCAGTAACAGCGTCTTGCCCGTGGAGTGGGTTCCGGTGATGCCGATACGGACGGGCGGGGAGGTACGGGCAGGGGTCACCACAGGGTCGGGTCCTCTTCGGGTTGTGGGGCGCCGGGCAGGCTGGGCGGGACGGCTGCGGTGACGAGTTCGTCCCAGGTGGGGTAGCGGGCGGCCATGGAGATGAGGAGTTGGGCGGTGGCGTAGGCGTCGAAGGTGGCGCGGTGCCGGCCCGCCGCGGGCGCGGCGCTCAGGTCGGGGGTGAGGTGGGTGATGAGGGCGTCGAGGCTGTAGCCGGGCAGGTCGGGGTGGGTGGTCTTGGCCAGGCGGAGGGTGTCCAGGACTCCGGTGGGCTGCCAGTCGGGCAGGTGGGCGGTCAGGACGCGGTAGTCGGTGTGGGCGTTGTGGGCGCAGATCCATGCGGTGCCGAGCAGGTCGTGGACGGCGCCGGAGACGTCGTCCCACAGGGGTGCGGTGGCGAGGCGGTCGTTGGTCAGGCCGTGGACGTGGGCGGCGCGCGGGGTGACCGGCCGGGGTGGGCGGATCAGCCATGCCCCGGCGGCGGACGTGTCCGGGCGGCCGTCGAGGATCGGGAGGGCGGCGACCTCGATCAGGTCCGGCGGGCTGGCGCCGTTGCCTTCGACGTCCACGACGAACAGGGGCGGCCAAGCGCTGTAGTTCACGGGGCGGTTCCGTTCTCCGCCGGGCCGGGCCATCCGATGGGGGCGCGTCCGTGCAGGCGGTGGTGGTGCGGCTTGTTGCGGTCGTGGCACTGGAAGCCGTAGCCGTGCTGGAGGAAGTAGCGCGGCGGTTCGTCCAGGCCTTCGACGATGATGGCGCGTTCGTCGATCTCAACGGGGCCGGTTGCCCCGAGGGCGCGCGCGTCGGCGGTCACCTGGGCGAGGTCCGGTCGTACCCAGGCGCCGGCGCAGCGGGCGATCTGCTGGGGTGGGCAGATGTCGCAGAGCTCGCGGATGCCGTAGTGGCCGTTGTAGTCGGCCTCGCCGTGCGCGTACGCCACCGCGCAGCTGGTCTTGCGGAACAGGGCTCCCCAGGGGGCGCCAGAAGCTCCCGGTGTGTGGAAGTAGTCCAGGATCCGTTGCTCTGCTTGCTCGGGCATGATCTTGCGGCGTGCGGTGTCCTCGTACGGCAACGGCAGGCCGTGGGCCTGGTAGTAGTCGGCGATCTCCTGGCGGAAGAACAGGCCGGTGAAGACTGTCGCGTGGGCGTACGCGGACAGTTCGCGGGCGCGGTGCAGTTGGGCCTCGGAGTCGTTGAGGCCGGGCACGATGGGCCGCCAGTACAGCACCGTGCGGTAGCGCTCGGCATGCTCGAACAGGGTGCGCAGGCTGTCGGCGGCAATACGCGAGTCCACCGGTTCGATGGCCTGGTGGTCGATGCCGGAGTGGGTGACCAGGACCGTCAGCCGAAGGTGGCGTAAGGAGTTGAGGGCGGCGCAGTCCTCGGGGGTGACGCGCCAGCGGGTGATGACCAGGACGTGGTTGGTCAGCTCCTGTGCGTCCAGCGCGCGCAGGACGGTGAACAGGTGTGGTTTGACCACCGGCAGCATCGGGTCGGTGGCGCGGTTGAGGAGCTGGATGGGCGTGCTGTGCGGGCGGAAGTAGCGATGGCCGACCAGCGCTTGGACGGCTTGTTCGTCACTCATCAGGCGGCGAGGGACCTTCATGCCGAAGTTGTCGAACAGGTGGCGGACGCAGTACCCGCACTCCAGGGGGCAGCCCACGATCCAGTTCAGCGACAGGCCGGACTTGCGGTATTCGATCACGTCGGCCAGGGCGGGCTTGAGGGCGCCGATCTGTCCCGAGTCGAGGATCGGCAGCGCGCGGCGCGTGTTGTTCGTCCCGGTGGTGTCCATGGAGGCTCCTTCACATGAGGGAAGCAGGCGTCACGCCGTGGCACGCGGACGTGGCATGAGCAGGTCGCGGCGCGCGGCGCCGTACCAGGTGCCGAAGTCGCGGCGGGCGGCTTCGGCGTCGTCGGAGGTGTGGACGAGGTTGCGGACGAGCCGGTGTTCGGCGAGCGCTTTGTCGAGTGAGTCGTCGCCGTGGTCGCCGCGGATGGTGCCCTCGGCTGCGCGGGTCGGGTCGAAGTGGCCGAGGACAGCGCGAAGCCGGGTGTGGACGCCGGGTGGCCCGTAGGCGAGGGCGACGGTGACGGTCCGGCCGACGTACTCCGCGTCGAGGCAGGCCGGGATGTCGCGGTCAGGGAACCAGTCCTTGTCCACCAGTAGATCCCAGTAGTGGACGTGGATCTGCCATGCCTCGACGATCACCTCGCACCGCCCGGACAACTCCACTCCCGGCAGCGCGAGTCGGCTCAGGACGGTGTCGTTCAGCCCGCGCTCGCCGGCGTCCGGCTTGCACAGGATCACCGACCAGCGGGTCCAGTCGACCCCGTCCACCACGGCACCGCTGCGGGGCAGCTTCCTGGTCACCGAATGCTCGCCGCGCCGGCGCAGGCCGGCCACTTGTGGCCGAGCAGCCAGCGAAGGCCCGGCCACAGTTGGCCCAGCAGTTGGGGATCGACGCGGTCGGCGTCCTCGTGGACGATCCGGCGGTACACCTCGAACAGCAGCAGAACCTGCTGCCAATACGGCTCCAGGCTCAGCGCTTCGATGTCGGCGACACAGTAGGAGACCGCATTGGTACGCAAACCCTCCTCGTGCTCCAGGAGCCGGGCGATCGTCGCTGGTGTTGTCGTGGCAGGCATCGGCGGGAACGCGAAGTGCAGGGGCGCCGCTCGCCGAGTGGCCTCGTCGAGAACCTGCCGGACCCGCTCGGCGTCGCGGTCGCAGATGTGCGCCGAGCCGATGTGGTGCGTGTAGGAGCCCAGTCCCAGGCCGAGCTGGACGGCGGCGTACTCCTGGAACATGGTGAACGAGAAGACGTCCGAGAGCAGCCCGCGATCCAGATCGTTGGCTCGCATCGTGCAGACCATGTGGAGCCGCCCGTCGCGCGGGAGCAGGTGCAGAGCGGCCAGGCACGCCATGTCCGGGTTGCCGTCGACGGCCAGCTCGTCGGCGGTGAACACCGGCAGGAAGCCGCGTTTGCTGTCGGTCTCGCGCCTCAGCAGCTCCAGTACGCGGTCGAACGCGGAATGGTCCGCCCCCGTGGCCGGGGTGAGGATGCGGTGCCCGTACGACGAGCCGTTGATGTGTACGCCGTCGCGTGAGCTGGATGCCATCGACGGCGCGTAGTAGCCGATCATCTCCAGGTCCCGACGTCCGGCCAGGTGCCACAGCGCCTCGGCGAAATGGAACACCGGGTTGACCCTGCGGGCTGCCAGATACGGCAGGCGCTGCCGCGGGTCCGGCAGCCGGAAACCGACGCCGATCACTTCGCGGGCGTCGTTGCCGCGCGGCGCTATGCGGAACTCGAAATCGTCGCTGACCTGCGTCAGCAGGGCCAGGTAGGCCGCTTGCAGGCCGGGGAAGTCGGGAGGAGTCAGCATGGCGTCTCCAGATCAGGACGATGTAGGGGCGGGTTCGTACAGGCCTCGGCCGCCAACGGGGACGGGATACCGGGGCTCGAAGTGGTTCCGGAGCGTTTGCGCTCAAGGACCACCAAGGGGCAGTTCAGCGCGTCGGCGATCTTCATCAGGTTTGCGGGGGTGGCGCTCCGCCAGCCGCTCTCGATCTCGCCCATGAGCTGCTCGGATATCCCGAGCCGGCTGGCCAAGGCCCGTTTGGTCAGGCCTGCTTTCTCCCTCGCCCAGGTCACCGCCTCGGGCTCCTGGTGAAGGCGACTGGGCGCCTTGCGCGTTCGGCGGCCGGCGGGCGGCAAGGACACGGGATTCGTCACGTCAGCAAGCCCTGTTCGGCGCGCACCGAAACGGCTGAGGACGTGAAGACGGCGACGATGTCCTTCCCCGTCGGGCTCGGCACCACGGTCACGTCCGCGGCGAGTGCGCGCACGAGCATGAGGCCGCGGCCGTCGAGGCTGTCCACGTCGACCTCCCGCTCCTGCGGCAGCGTGGGATCGTCGTCGTGGACGATCACCACGATCCCTCCGGGGACGCGCTGGACGAGGCAGCGGCTGACCTTGGGATGCCCGTGACTGGTCGGCGGCGCCGCATGACGCATGACGTTGGTCAGCAGCTCTGCGAGGGTGAGCCCGATGTCCGTCGCCAGCTCGTCCAGGCCCCATAGGCAGACGTTTTCCCGCGCGATCGTCTTGGCGTGGTGGATGGACTTCGCCGACAGCTCCAGCTCGATCAGCAATTGCCCGGGGCCGCTCTGAGCAGTGCTGCGGGCTCCCGGCGGCGCGGCTTCAAGAAGGTTCGTCATGGCAAGTCCAGTTCGTTGCCCGAAAACCCGTCCACGGGAATCCGGCTGCGGTGTGTACTGGTTCAGCAGCGGTCAGCAACTATTGAGACAGCCCGGAAGCCGAGAGGGCAGAGGGCGATGTGGATACCGGTGGGAATCCTCATCGGGAGGCAGGAGCGCGTATGCCGCAGCCGGAGAAGGTCCTCGACCCGACCGCCTCACCGGAGGCGTGGTACGGCCATGAGATCCGCCTGCGCCGTAAGGCCCGCGGCTTCAAGACCGCCGGCGCGCTCGCGGCTCGGGTGCAGGTCAGCGTGGATGTCGTCCTGAAGATCGAGCGTGGCGAATACCGATGCCCGGAGGACTTAGCTGCACGGCTGGACGAAGTCCTCCAGACCGGCGGTCTGTTCGCCCGAGCATGGGGAATGGCCTTCGGTGATGCGGATAAATGCCGCGCTGATGCGGATTCATCGGGCCGTCGGCGAGGGGAGGGAACCCGGACGGCACATCGGGGGCGCATGCTGGAGGGAGGTGACCCAACTGCGCCGAACAGGAGTCCTGAGCCTGTGGAACGTCGTGCCTTCCTCGCCGTCGGCAGCCTTGCCACCCTCGCTCCGCTGGAGCTGAGCCGCCTCCTCAGCCCTGTGGCCCCGCCGCCCGTCCCCGAACGGATCACCAGGAACGAGATCGACCAACTCCTCGACATCGCCAACGTGCTTCAAGGTTGGGACAACTCGCACGGCAGCGGCGGCCTGGTCGGGGGGTTGGCAGGCAACTGCATGCGCTGGGCAGTCAGCCTGCTGTCCGCTGACTGTCCGCCCCGGCTCAGAGCCGACTTCCTTGCCGCCCTTGCTCGGCTCGGACTCGTCGCCGGGGCCTCGCAGTTTGACGTCTGCCGGCACGAGGAGGCTCGTGTCGCTTTCAAGGTCGCGGTCGAGTGCGCGGAAGAGGGCAAGCACTGGCACCTCCGTGCCAAGGGGTACTCCTTCCTGGCGCGGCAGGCGATCTGGATCGGCGACGGTGACGACGGGTTGACGAACGCGGAGAAGGGGCTGGTCCGATCCGACAGGCTCACCGCGTCGGAGCGGGCGATGCTGCACACCGCCCGCGCACGGGCTTTCGCGAAGCTGCGCAACGTCCAGGAGACGCTGGCCGCAGTGGGCGCTGCCGACGACGCTTTCGCCGAGCGCCGTCCCGCCGAAGAACCACCATGGATGGCCTACTACGACGAGGCCCAGCACAACGGAGATACCGCGCACGCCCTTTGGGACCTCGCGGTGGGAGTGGACGGTCACGATCCGACGCCGGCCGCGGAGCGATTCCAAAGTGCTGTACGGGGGCACGCGCCGGCATTCGTCCGGTCCAAGGCGATCTCGTGCACCAAGCTCGCCGCGCTGGTCATGCTCAAGGGCGACCCGCGCGAGGCCGCGTCGATCGGCCACCGCGCCTTGGACTTCAGCGGCGGGCTGACCTCGCGCCGGGCCTCGGAAGACCTCCGTGAGCTGGGCCGCTTCGCCGCCCGGCATCCGAAGGTGCCGGAGGCGCTTGCCCTGCGCGGGAGGATCGGCGCTAGCTTGCATGCATGACGAGCACGTCGGAACGCGGCCGCGCGGCCCTCGACGAAGCGTGCGCTGCGGTCGGCATTGATTCGCGGGGCGCCGAGCCCGTACGGGTCGCTGAGAACCAGATATGGCGTGTCTCAGGAGTGGTCGTACGGATCGCACCGCCGGACCGGCTGGCCACGGCCTTGAGAGAAATACGCGTTGCCCGCTGGCTTGCCGACAACGGCGTCCGTACGGTCGCGCCCCTCGATGTCGAGCAGCCCCTTGAGCGAGCCGGACACGTCATCACCTTCTGGGAGGAGGTCCCGTCCCACACCCACGGCACGATCGACGATGTCGCCCTGGCCTTGCGGGACCTCCACGACCTGCCACCGCCCGACTTCGCGATTGGCCGCCTGGACCCTTTCGTGCGCGTACGGGAACGTCTTATGGCCGCCAATACGCTTCCCGACAACGACCGCCGCTGGCTCCTCGGCCTGCACGACGACCTCGCCCAGCGCTGGGACGCCGGCCTTCCGCCAGGACTGCCCGAATGCGCCATCCACGGCGACGCGTGGCCCGGCAATATCGTGCGCGTCAACGGTGAACGCCTCCTGATGGACTTGGAACGGTTCTCCGTCGGACCACCAGAGTGGGACCTCACTTCAACCGCGGTGCGCACCAGGACGACTGGGGCCGTCACCGAACACGACTACGCCCGCTTCTGCGCGCTGTACGGACGCGATGTCACGGAGTGGCAGGGCTACGACATGCTCGCCCGCACCCGCGAACTCCGCCTGGTCACTTACGCTGCCCAGCACGCGGCTACACGTCCCCGATGGAGCGATCAGGCTCAACACCGTGTGGACTGTCTGCGAGGACGTTGCGGTCCTCGGCCCTGGAAGTGGGAGGGGATTCTGTGAGAGGCGTGTCCGCAGCACGTGGGCACCTGTGGGAAACGGGGCTTCGCCGCTTGCTGCAGTTCGTCAGAACCGAGTTGGCTTTCGAGTGAACCCGCAGGTGGACGAGACTGCTCCCCGCGCCCGTGGGGATGGACCTTCCCACCCACCGGCCCTTTGGTCACATGGTGTGGTGCTGCTCCCCGCGCCCACGGGGATGGACCCGGGACGACGGAGATGCAGGGTATGTTCCCGACCTGCTCCCCGCGCCGCGGGGAGGGACTGGCTTCGACCGCGACACACTGAAGCCGAACTCCGGCCGTGCGCCACGTGCTGAGGCGCTGTCATTGTGGGCGAGCGCGGATTCCGGGTCGTCGCGGTTCAGCGTGCAGTCTGCCGGGCGAGGTCCTCCGCGAATAGTCGCGGACGGAATGGACGATGGCGCGGGTCCGCTTATGGCACGGCAGTGGCACGGCCCGTCTGGCTTCGGGCGGGCGCGTGGTCAGGCCGGTGATTGCCGGGACTCCGGCTTCACCATGGGGTGACATAGGGGGGCGAAAGGGGATCTTTTCCGGGACCTTTTGTGACGCGGCTCACTGGAAATGCATCTCGCTATTCGAGAGAGCCTCGGCGTCCAGCGGTCAACCGCGGTCACCGGGTGCATTCGCGCCCCGCAATTCGCCGTCCAATGGCACGGATATGGCACGCGGCCCTCGAATTGGTCTGGACAACAACAAAGCCCCAAGTCGATGACCTGGGGCTTTCTTGTGGAGCGGATGACGGGAATCGAACCCGCGCTCTGAGCTTGGGAAGCTCATGTTCTACCATTAAACTACATCCGCAGAAAAGTCCCCGAGGGGTGCTTCGGGGATACTCTACCCTACCTCCGGGTGGGGTGGGGGAGGGTAGGTTCGGGGGCGGTGTGGCTGCGTGGGGGTGGGGCGGGGGATCCCCTAATGTGTGGGTTTGTCGGCCACGCGGAGTTGGGGAAGGGGCTTCATGGAGCGCACTGTCGTTCGTTGTGCGGAGGGGCATGTCTTCAGTACCGGGTCGTTTCCGTTGCAGCAGTTGGGGGTGCAGCGGTTGGGGCCCGCTCGGCTGGTGAGGTGTCCCAGGTGTGCGCGGCTGCGGCATGCCGTGCCGGTCGGGGACGGGAGCGGCGGGGAGAAGTAGCGGGGGTAGGGTCGTCCCGTGCTGCTCTCAGACAAGGACATCCGGACCGAAATCGACAACGGCCGCGTACGCGTGGATCCGTTCGAGCCGTCGATGGTGCAGCCGTCGAGCATCGACGTGCGCCTGGACCGGTTCTTCCGGGTGTTCGAGAACCACCGGTATCCGCATATCGATCCGGCGGTGGAGCAGCCGGATCTGACGCGGCTGGTGGAGCCGGAAGGGGACGACTGCTTCATCCTGCATCCGGGGGAGTTCGTGCTGGCCTCGACCTATGAGGTCATCTCGCTGCCGGACGACGTCGCCTCGCGGCTGGAGGGGAAGTCCAGCCTGGGGCGGCTCGGGTTGCTCACGCATTCGACGGCGGGCTTCATCGATCCCGGGTTCTCCGGGCATGTGACGCTGGAGCTGTCGAATGTGGCGACGCTGCCCATCAAGCTCTGGCCGGGGATGAAGATCGGGCAGTTGTGCCTGTTCCGGCTGACGTCGCCGGCCGAATTCCCGTACGGCTCGCAGCAGTACGGCTCGCGCTACCAGGGGCAGCGCGGGCCGACCGCCTCCAGGTCGTTCATGAACTTCCACCGCACCAAGGTGTGAGACCGGGGGCAAGGGCGCTCACGGGTGCATGCGCGCACCCTTGAGGGTCTTGTCCACGGCGTTGCGCGGACCGTGGACGGCAAGGCCCACCAGGTCCAGGCCGGCGGTCGGGACGGCGCGGACGGCGGCGCGGTTGTCGGTGTCGTTGCCGGTGGCGAAGAGGTCGGCGGTGAAGACCGCGCTGGGCAGCATGCGGGAGAGCGCTCGCGTGTGGGCGGCGGTCAGTACGTCCTTGCTGCCCTCGAAGACCAGCACCGGCTGGCGGAACATCGGCAGGTACGGGGTGCCGTCGGCGTCCTCGTAGGGCTCGCCGATGAGTTCGGGCAGGTGCGTGCCGAGGCCGCTCACCAGGAACGCCGTCACGTTCAGCCGCTGCCACGGCTCCAGGTCCTCCCGCAGCAGCACGGCGATCTTCGTATCGAAAGCTGTGGTCATGCCCCCCACCCTGCGGGACCCGGGGGCCGGGGTCTTGTACGTTCCTTGCGTGATCGGCGCGTGATCGGCCGGCCGCGGCGCCGCCCCGAGCGTCCCGCCCGGGTCAGATCAGCGGCAGCTTGAACAGCATCAGCAGTGCCACCAGTTGGAGCGACGAGGCCCCCAACGCCTTGTGCCACGGCAGGTCGTGGGACTTGCCGACCATCGACGTCATCAGGGCCGCGCAGCCCAGCCAGGTGACCCAGCCCACCAGTTGGACGAAGTCGTTGGCGCCGCCCAGGAAGAGGGCGAAGAGCAGCCGGGGGGCGTCGGTGAGGGTGGTGATGAGCATCGCCAGGCCGATGGTCGGCGCCCAGGAACCGTCGCCGCCGAGCTGGCGGGCCAGCGTGTTGGTGACCGCGCCCAGCGTCAGGCCGCACAGGGTGACGGCGATGGCGGTGGTGATGACCCAGGGGACGCTGGCGGTCAGGGTGGCGTCGAGGATGTCCTTGCGGGCGGCGTCGAAGCCGAAGACGGCGAGCAGGCCGTAGACGAAGGTCACGGTGAGCGCGGGGCCCCACATGCGGTGGTCGCGCATCTGCCAGAAGGTGCGGCCGGGGCGCAGCAGGATGCCGCTGAGCAGCTGCTTCCAGTGCAGCCGCGGGCCGGCCGGCGGGGCGGTGGTCTGGCCGGCGCGATACGTCGCCACGTTGTCGCCGTCGTGGCCGTACGGGTCGGCCAGCGGGGCCGGCTCGCCCAGCGTGAAGGCCCGGGTGTTGCCGGGGGCGTCGTCGTACGCGGGCGGCTGGCCGTACTGCGGCTGCCGGGAGTCGTACGGCGGCGGGCCGCCGTGACCGTAGTGCCCGGGGTCGCCGGGGGATGCGTACGGCCCGGGCCCGGCGGGAGGGGGGTAGCCGCCCGGTGCGTTCGGGTCCTGTCCTCGTCGGTTCTCGAATCCAGCCACGCCTTCGAACGTACCCGCTCCCCGGCGCCCCAGGCCCGGGCGGTCCGCCCGGGGCGCCGCTTTGCTGCCAACCTGTGACACGTCCGGCGGCGCCCGGTGGACGGGGAGCCGTCAGCCCGCGGAGGTGTCCCCGGCCGCCGCTCCCGCCGCTCCCGCCGCACCCGCCGTCGCGTCGGCGGTGACCGCCGCGGCCGGGGTGCGTACCGAGTCGAGCAGCAGCTGGGCCACGTCGACGACCTGCACCGACTCCTTCGCCGTGCCGTCGTTCTTCTTGCCGTTGACCGAGTCGGTGAGCATCACCAGGCAGAACGGGCAGGCGGTGGAGATGATGTCCGGGTCGAGGGACAGGGCCTCGTCGACCCGCTCGTTGTTGATGCGCTTGCCGATCCGCTCCTCCATCCACATCCGGGCGCCGCCGGCGCCGCAGCAGAAGCCGCGGTCCTTGTGTCGGTGCATCTCCTCGCTGCGCAGGCCCGGCACGCTGGCGATGATCTCGCGCGGCGGTGTGTAGACCTTGTTGTGCCGGCCCAGGTAGCAGGGGTCGTGGTAGGTGATCAGGCCCTCGACCGGGGTGACGGGGACCAGCCGGCCCTCGTCCACCAGGGTCTGCAGCAGCTGGGTGTGGTGGATGACCTCGTACTCGCCGCCGAGCTGCGGGTATTCGTTGGCGATGGTGTTGAAGCAGTGCGGGCAGGTCGCGACGATCTTCTTCGCGGAGCGCGGCTTGCGGGTGGCGGGGTCGTCCTCGTCCTCGCCGAAGGCCATGTTGAGCATGGCGACGTTCTCCATGCCCAGCTGCTGGAAGAGGAATTCGTTGCCCAGGCGTCGGGGTGAATCCCCGGTGCAGTTCTCCTCGCCGCCCATGATGGCGAAGTTGACGCCGGCCATGTGCAGCAGTTCCGCGAAGGCCTTGGTGGTCTTCTTCGCCCGGTCCTCCAGCGAGCCCGCGCAGCCCACCCAGTACAGGTACTCCACCTCGGTGAGGTCCTCGACGTCCTCGCCGACGACCGGGACCTCGAAGTCGACCTCCTTGACCCACGCCAGGCGCTGCTTCTTGGGCAGGCCCCAGGGGTTGCCCTTCTTCTCCAGGTTCTTGAGCATCGTGCCGGCCTCCGAGGGGAAGGACGACTCGATCATCACCTGGTAGCGGCGCATGTCGATGATGTGGTCGATGTGCTCGATGTCGACCGGGCACTGCTCGACGCAGGCGCCGCAGGTGGTGCAGGACCACAGGACGTCCGGGTCGATGACGCCGTTCTCCTCGGCGGTGCCGATCAGCGGGCGCTCGGCCTCGGCCAGGGCCGCGGCCGGGACGCCGGCCAGCTGCTCGGGCGTCGCCTGCTCCTCGCCCTCGGCGTTCTTGCCCCCGCCGGCCAGCAGGTAGGGCGCCTTGGCGTGGGCGTGGTCGCGCAGCGACATGATGAGCAACTTGGGCGACAGCGGCTTGCCGGTGTTCCAGGCAGGGCACTGCGACTGGCAGCGGCCGCACTCGGTGCAGGTGGAGAAGTCGAGGATGCCCTTCCAGGAGAACTGCTCGACCTGGGAGACGCCGAAGACGTCGTCCTCGCCGGGGTCCTCGAAGTCGATCGGCACCCCGTTGCTGGTCATCGGCTGGAGCGGGCCGAGGGCGACCGGGCCGTGGGCCTCGCGCTTGAACCAGATGTTGAAGAAGGCCAGGAAGCGGTGCCAGGCGACGCCCATGCCGGTGTTCAGGCCCAGCACGATGGCCCAGATCATGGTGACGCTCAGCTTGACCATGGCGGTGGCGTAGACGACGTTCTGCAGCGTCCCGGTGCTCAGGCCGCGGAAGCCGGCCACCAGCGGATACGAGGCGAAGTACGCGGCCTCGTAGTGGTCGACGCCGTGCAGGGCGCCCTCCAGGCCGCGCAGCGTCATGATCGCCAGGCCGATGACCAGGACGACGTACTCCACGAAGTACGCCTGCCAGGCCGTCGAGCCGGCGAAGCGCGACTTGCGGCCCGCCCGGGAGGGGAGGTTCAGCAGCCGGATCACGATCAGCGTGATGATGCCCAGCGTGGTGAGGGTCGCGATGAACTCGGTGTAGACCTCGTACGGCAGCCAGTTCCCGATCCACGGCAGGAGCCAGTCGGCCTTGAAGAGCTGGCCGTAGGCGTTGACGATCGTCAGGGCCAGGGTCAGGAAGCCGACCGCGACGAACCAGTGGGCGACGCCGACGACGCCCCACTTGTTCATCCGGGTGTGGCCGACGAATTCCCGCAGCATGGTCGCCGTACGCGCCTGCGGGTCGTTCGTGCGGCTGCCGGCGGGCACCGGCCTGCCGAGCCGGATGAACCGGTGGATCTGCGCGATGGCGAGGCCGAAGAGCGCGACGCCGACCGCGGTGAGGACCAGCGACACGATGATCGCGGCGAGTTGCATGGGGGCTCCTCGGGCCTGCGCACGGTGAACGGGTACCGGACTACTAAGCGGTAACTTAATGCGGTCCTGGCTGAGATTACCCGGGATCGGGGAGGCCATAAAGCCGCACCGCTGGTGATCTGTGTCGCGCGCCGCACACGCGTCACGTATGCCACGCCGTTCCGATGGAAACCCGGGCGACCGTGACACATATGCAGGAAGTACGCGATCACGGACCGGGTGCGGTCGCCAGTCCGCCAGGAGGGTGACGCTGGTCACGCGGCCCGCCGGCGCCGGATCGCTGCGATGTCCCGCGCCGTCCGGCCGCCGGCCGCCTGTTCGCGGCGCTGCGGGCGGACCGACCGCCGGTGCCGGGGGCCGGCGCCCGGCCTCGGATGCGCGGGACGCGCGCCGCTAAGTTGAGTCGCCTCGGCTCACGTCTGTTGACAGGAGAAAATCACTCAGGCACCCTTGAGCGAGTTCCACTCAAGTCAGCAGGAGGATTTCACCATGGCACGTGCGGTCGGCATCGACCTGGGCACGACTAATTCCGTCGTCAGCGTTCTCGAAGGCGGCGAGCCCACCGTCATCACCAACGCAGAGGGCGCCAGGACCACGCCGTCCGTCGTCGCCTTCGCCAAGAACGGCGAGGTGCTCGTCGGCGAGGTGGCCAAGCGCCAGGCTGTCACCAACGTCGACAGGACCGTCCGGTCGGTCAAGCGCCACATGGGCACCGACTGGAAGATCAACCTGGACGGCAAGGACTTCAACCCGCAGCAGATGAGCGCCTTCATCCTGCAGAAGCTCAAGCGGGACGCGGAGTCGTACCTGGGCGAGAAGGTCACCGACGCGGTGATCACCGTCCCCGCGTACTTCAACGACTCCGAGCGCCAGGCGACCAAGGAGGCCGGCGAGATCGCCGGTCTGAACGTGCTGCGGATCGTGAACGAGCCGACCGCGGCGGCGCTGGCGTACGGCCTGGACAAGGACGACCAGACGATCCTGGTCTTCGACCTCGGCGGCGGCACCTTCGACGTGTCGCTGCTGGAGATCGGCGACGGCGTGGTCGAGGTCAAGGCCACCAACGGCGACAACCACCTCGGTGGTGACGACTGGGACCAGCGCGTGGTGGACTACCTGGTCAAGCAGTTCCAGTCCGGCCACGGCGTGGACCTCGGCCGCGACAAGATGGCCCTCCAGCGCCTGCGTGAGGCGGCGGAGAAGGCCAAGATCGAGCTGTCCTCGTCCACCGAGACCTCGATCAACCTGCCGTACATCACCGCGTCCGCCGAGGGCCCGCTGCACCTGGACGAGAAGCTCACCCGGGCGCAGTTCCAGCAGCTGACCAGCGACCTGCTGGAGCGCTGCAAGACCCCGTTCCACAACGTCATCAAGGACGCCGGCATCCAGCTGTCCGAGATCGACCACGTGGTGCTGGTCGGCGGCTCCACCCGTATGCCGGCCGTGGCCGAGCTGGTGCGCGAGCTGACCGGCGGCAAGGACGCCAACAAGGGCGTCAACCCCGACGAGGTCGTCGCCATCGGCGCGTCCCTGCAGGCCGGTGTGCTCAAGGGCGAGGTCAAGGACGTCCTGCTGCTCGACGTCACCCCGCTGTCCCTCGGTATCGAGACCAAGGGCGGCATCATGACCAAGCTGATCGAGCGCAACACGACCATCCCGACCAAGCGCTCGGAGATCTTCACCACCGCGGAGGACAACCAGCCGTCGGTGCAGATCCAGGTCTACCAGGGCGAGCGCGAGATCGCCGCGTACAACAAGAAGCTCGGGATGTTCGAGCTGACCGGTCTGCCGCCGGCCCCGCGCGGGATGCCGCAGATCGAGGTCACCTTCGACATCGACGCGAACGGCATCATGCACGTCGGCGCGAAGGACCTCGGCACCGGCAAGGAGCAGCGGATGACCGTCACCGGCGGCTCCTCGCTGCCCAAGGACGAGGTCGACCGGATGCGCCAGGAGGCCGAGCAGTACGCGGACGAGGACCACAAGCGCCGCGAGGCCGCCGAGACCCGCAACCAGGGCGAGCAGCTGGCCTACCAGACCGAGAAGTTCATCGCGGACAACAAGGACAAGCTCCCCGAGGACGTGAAGTCCGAGGTCGAGGCCGCCATCGCGGACCTCAAGGAGAAGCTCAAGAACGAGTCCACCGACGGTGAGAACACCGCCGCGATCCGCGAGGCCACCGAGAAGGTCGCGGCCACCAGCCAGAAGCTCGGCCAGGCGCTGTACGCCAACGCGCAGCCCGACGGTGCCGCCGGCGCCCAGGCGGGCCCGGGCGAGCCCGGTGCCGACCAGGCGGGTCCGGCTGACGACGACGTGGTGGACGCCGAGATCGTCGACGACGAGAACGCCAACAAGAGGGATGGTGCCGCGTGACGGAGGAGCCGAAGGGCTTCGAGCCGGAGCCCGACGTCCCTTCCGAGCCCAGCGACAAGCAGCCGGACGCCGCCAAGGACGCCGGGGCAGCCGACGAGGCGGCCCCGGGGGCGGGCGGTGGGGACGCCAAGGAGCTGACGGCCCTGCGGGCCCAGCTGGACCAGGTGCGTACCGCGCTCAACGAGCGCACCGCGGACCTCCAGCGGCTGCAGGCCGAGTATCAGAACTACCGCCGACGGGTGGAGCGGGACCGGACCGCCGTCAAGGAGATCGCGGTCGCCAACCTGCTCACCGAACTGCTCCCGGTGCTCGACGACATCGGCCGGGCGCGCGAGCACGGCGAGCTGGTCGGCGGCTTCAAGTCGGTCGCCGAGTCGCTGGAGACGGTCGCGGCGAAGCTGGGGCTGCAGCAGTTCGGCAAGGAGGGCGAGGCCTTCGACCCGCTGGTGCACGAGGCCCTGATGCACAGTTATTCGCCGGATGTCACGCAGACCACATGCGTGCAGATCCTTCAGCCCGGGTACCGCCTGGGTGAGCGCAATCTGCGGCCCGCCAGGGTCGCGGTCGCGGAGCCGCAGCCGGGCGCCGGCAAGGGCGACGAGGCGGCGGAGGATCAGGACGTGGCAGTGGACGCGCCGGACGACGAGGAGACCGGTGGCCCGGACCAGGGCTGACGGAGGACACGTGGGGGAAAGGAGGGACGCCGAGGATGAGCATCAGTAGGGACCTGCTGGAAAAGGACCTGTACAAGGTCCTCGGCGTCCCCAAGGACGCCACCGACGCCGAGATCAAGAAGGCGTATCGGAAGCTCGCCCGGGAATTCCACCCGGATGCCAACAAGGGCGACGCCAAGGCCGAGGAGCGTTTCAAGGAGATCTCCGAGGCCAATGACGTGCTCTCCGACGTCAAGCGGCGCAAGGAGTACGACGAGGGCCGCGCGCTGTTCGGCAACGGCGGTTTCCGCCCGGGTCCGGGCGCGGGCGGCACCGGCGGCTTCAACTTCGACCTGGGCGACCTCTTCGGCGGCGGCCAGGGCGGCCCCGGCGGCGGCACCGCCACCGGCGGCCAGGGCGGCGGCTTCGGCGGCGGTCTGGGCGACGTCTTCGGCGGGCTGTTCAACCGCGGCGGCGGCACCCGGGTGCAGCCCAGGCGCGGCCAGGACATCGAGTCCGAGGTCACGCTGAGCTTCACCGAGGCCGTGGACGGGGCCACCGTCCCGCTGCGGATGTCCTCGCAGGCGCCCTGCAAGGCGTGCTCAGGCACCGGCGACAAGAACGGCACCCCGCGGGTGTGCCCGACCTGTGTCGGCACCGGGCAGGTCTCGCGCGGCGGCGGTGGCGGCTTCTCGCTCACCGACCCGTGCGTGGACTGCAAGGGCCGCGGCCTGATCGCGGAGACGCCCTGCGAGGTCTGCCACGGCAGCGGGCGGGCGAAGAGCTCGCGCACCATGCAGGTCCGCATCCCCGCCGGGGTCACCGACGGGCAGCGGATCAGGCTGCGCGCCAAGGGCGCCCCGGGCGAGCGCGGCGGTCCCGCGGGCGACCTGTACGTGGTCGTGCACGTCGGGCGGCACCCGGTCTTCGGCCGCAAGGATGCCAACCTCACGGTGACCGTGCCGGTCAGCTTCGTGGAGGCGGCGCTGGGCGGCGAGGTCAAGGTGCCGACACTGGGCGGCCCCCCGGTCACCCTCAAACTCCCGCCCGGCACCCCGAACGGGCGTACGTTGCGGGCCCGTGGCAAGGGCGCGGTGCGCAAGGACGGTTCGCGCGGCGACCTGCTCGTCACCGTCGAGGTGGCGGTGCCGGAGAAGACCGAGGGCAAGGCGCTGGACGCGCTGGAGGCCTACAGGGAGGCGGTCGGGGACGCCGACCCGCGGGCCGAGCTGTTCAAGGCGGCAAAGGGAGCGTGAACGGATGAGCATCGACGGCCGGATGGACGGTATGACGCCCGGGCCGGGGCCGCGCGGCCCCGGTGGCCCGCGCGGCCGCAACCCGTACCAGCTGACCGAGGAGTCACCGGTCTACGTCATCTCGGTGGCCGCCGAGCTGTCGGGCCTGCACCCGCAGACCCTGCGGCAGTACGACCGCCTGGGCCTGGTCTCGCCCGACCGCACGGCCGGGCGGGGCCGCCGCTATTCGGCCCGCGACATCGAGCAGCTGCGCGAGGTGCAGCGGCTCTCCCAGGACGACGGCATCAACCTGGCCGGCATCAAGCGGATCATCGAGCTGGAGAACCAGGTCGCCGCGCTCCAGGCGAGGGTGGCCGAGCTCAGCGCGGCGGTCGAGGGCGCGGCCGCCGTCATCCAGCAGCGGGAGGCGGCGGTGCACGCCTCCTACCGCCGCGACCTGGTGCCGTATCAGGACGTGCAGCACACCAGCGCGCTGGTGGTCTGGCGGCCCAAGGCCTGACCGGGTCCAGGGCCTGACCGGGTCCAAGGCCTGACCAGGCCCAAGGCCTGACCGGGCGCGGCCCGCCCCTCCGGGCGGCGGGCCGCGCCCGGACCCGTACAGCCGGGCGCGCCCGGCTGTACGGGTACAGCCGGGCGCGCCCGGCGCGCCGGCCGCGTCAGGCGTTGCCCATGGCCCGGGTCAGGGCGATCTCGATCACCACCCGCTGCGGGTTGGGCGCCGGGGTGCGCCCGTAGCGGTCTGCGTAACGGGCGACGGCGTCGGCGACGCGCCCCGGGTCCTCCGAGACGGTGGCCAGGCCTTCGAGCGTGGCCCAGCGGCCGCGTTCGACCTGGCAGACCGCGACCCGCGCGCCGCCCGGCCCCGCCGCCCGTACGTGCGCGGCCTTGGCGCTCGCGGTGTTGGTGATCACCCGCGCGAGCCCGCCCTCCGGGTCGTACGTGACGCCCACCGGTACGACGTGCGGCGAACCGTCGGGGCGCGGCGTGGTCAGGGTGCACAGATGGTATTCGCGCCAGAAGTCGAGGTAGCCGGCCTCGGGGGCGCGGGGGTCACGTCGTGCCATGTCCCGACGTTAGCCCCGGCGGCACCGCCCAACGGCCCCCGCACCCCGTGCGGGTGACGACCCGTGTCGCACTGTCGGAACGAAGTTGAGCGGAGTAGACTCAACATCGTTCATGTTCCTTTACGCAACAAGTCATGCAATGTGCTGCGCAACGTCCGGTACGGCCAGCACAATGGACGGAACACAGCACCTTGAGGAGGATCAGGCCCCGTGGACGCCGAGCTGACCAACAAGAGCCGGGAAGCGCTCAACGCCGCCAACACGCGCGCGGTCTCCGAGGGCAACCCCGACCTGACGCCCGCGCACCTGCTGCTCGCACTGCTCAGCGGCGCGGACAACGAGAACGTGCTCGACCTGCTCGGCGCGGTCGGCGCCGACCCGGCCGAACTCACGGCCGAGGCCGGGCGGCTGGTGGCCGCGCTGCCCAAGGTGCAGGGCTCGACGGTGGCACCGCCGCAGGCCAACCGCGACCTGCTCGCGGTGATCGCGGACGCCGCGGAGCGGGCCAAGGAGCTCGGGGACGCGTACCTTTCCACCGAGCACCTGCTGATCGGGATCGCCGTCAAGGGCGGCCAGGCCGGCGACCTGCTCACCCGTCAGGGGGCCGGCGGCAAGCAGCTGCTGACCGCCTTCGAGACCGCCCGTGGGGGGCAGCGCGTGACCAGCCAGGATCCCGAGGGGACGTACAAGGCGCTGGAGAAGTACGGCACCGACTTCACCGCCGCCGCCCGCGAGGGCCGGCTCGACCCGGTGATCGGCCGCGACCAGGAGATCCGCCGGGTCGTCCAGGTGCTCTCCCGCCGCACCAAGAACAACCCGGTGCTCATCGGCGAGCCCGGCGTCGGCAAGACCGCGGTGGTCGAGGGCCTGGCCCAGCGCATCGTCAAGGGCGACGTGCCCGAGTCGCTGCGCAACAAGCGGCTGGTCTCGCTCGACCTCGGCGCCATGGTCGCCGGCGCGAAATACCGCGGCGAGTTCGAGGAGCGGCTCAAGGCGGTGCTCGCCGAGATCAAGGACAGCGACGGCCGCGTCATCACCTTCATCGACGAGCTGCACACCGTCGTCGGCACGGGCGCCGGTGGCGACTCGGCCATGGACGCCGGCAACATGCTCAAGCCGATGCTCGCCCGCGGCGAGCTGCGGATGGTCGGAGCGACCACGCTGGACGAGTACCGCGAGCGGATCGAGAAGGACCCGGCGCTGGAGCGGCGCTTCCAGCAGGTGCTGGTCGCCGAGCCGACCGTCGAGGACACCGTGGCGATCCTGCGCGGCCTCAAGGGCCGCTACGAGGCGCATCACAAGGTCCAGATCGCCGACTCCGCACTGGTGGCCGCCGCGACGCTGTCCGACCGCTACATCACCTCGCGCTTCCTGCCCGACAAGGCCATCGACCTGGTCGACGAGTCGGCCTCCCGGCTGCGGATGGAGATCGACTCCTCGCCGGTCGAGATCGACGAGCTGCAGCGTGCGGTCGACCGGCTGCGCATGGAGGAGATGGCGCTCAAGAACGAGACCGACCCCGCCTCCGTGCAGCGCCTCGACAAGCTGCGCAGGGACCTCGCCGACCGCGAGGAGGAGCTGCGCGGCCTGACCGCCCGCTGGGAGAAGGAGAAGCAGGGCCTCAACCGGGTCGGCGAGCTCAAGGAGCGGCTGGACGACATCGGCACCCGTATCGAGCGCGCCCAGCGCGACGGCGACTTCGAGACCGCCTCCAAACTGCTCTACGCCGAGCAGCCCAAGCTGGAGGCCGAGCTGGAGGAGGCCACCCGCGAGGAGCAGGAGGCCGCCGCCCAGGGTCCCTCGACGAACATGGTCAAGGAGGAGGTCGGCCCGGACGACATCGCCGACGTGGTCGCCGCCTGGACCGGCATCCCGGCCGGCCGGCTGCTCGAAGGCGAGACGCAGAAGCTGCTGCGGATGGAGGAGGAGCTGGGCCGCCGGCTCATCGGGCAGACCGAGGCGGTCCGCGCGGTCTCCGACGCCGTACGCCGCTCCCGCTCCGGCATCGCCGACCCGGACCGCCCGACCGGCTCCTTCCTCTTCCTCGGCCCGACCGGTGTCGGCAAGACCGAGCTGGCCAAGGCGCTGGCGGACTTCCTCTTCGACGACGAGCGGGCCATGGTCCGCATCGACATGAGCGAGTACGGCGAGAAGCACTCGGTCGCCCGGCTGGTCGGCGCGCCCCCCGGCTACGTGGGGTACGAGGAGGGCGGCCAGCTCACCGAGGCGGTGCGGCGGCGCCCGTACAGCGTGATCCTGCTCGACGAGGTCGAGAAGGCGCACCCCGAGGTCTTCGACGTGCTGCTGCAGGTGCTGGACGACGGGCGGCTCACCGACGGCCAGGGCCGCACGGTCGACTTCCGCAACGCCATCCTCATCCTGACCTCGAATCTGGGCAGCCAGTATCTGGTCGACCCGGCGCTGAGCGACGAGCAGAAGCGCGAGCACGTGCTGAGCACGGTCCGGTCGTCCTTCAAGCCGGAGTTCCTCAACCGGCTGGACGACATCGTGGTCTTCTCCGCGCTGTCCAAGGACGAGCTGCGCCTGATCGCCCGGCTGCAGACCGACCGGCTCGCGGCCCGGCTGCGGGACCGCAGGCTCACCCTGGACATCACCGACGGGGCCCTGGACTGGCTGGCCGACGAGGGCAACGACCCCGCCTACGGCGCCCGCCCGCTGCGCCGCCTGGTGCAGACCGCCATCGGCGATCCGCTGGCCCGCGCCCTGCTGTCCGGCGAGGTCGCCGACGGGCAGACGGTACGGGTGGACCGCGCGGCCGACGGCCTGATCGTGGGCGCCGCCACCGGTCCCGACCTGAGCAAATGACGTCAGCCCCGGGCGGTACGCGCGATGCGTGCCGCCCGGGGTTGTGACGAGCGGGGGAGGATGAGAGAGGATGGCAGGGAGACGTCACGAAGGGACTTCACGGTGAGCATCGACCCGTCCTCGATTCCCAGTTTCGGGGGCCAGCCGGACCCCGACCCGACCGGATCCAACGGCAGTGTGGTCATTCCGGACCAGGACCTGGTCAAGCAGCTGCTTGACCAGATGGAGCTGAAGTACCTCGTCGACGAGGAGGGTGACCTCGCCGCGCCGTGGGAGGACTTCCGCACCTACTTCATGTTCCGGGGCGAGGGGGACCAGCAGGTCTTCGCCGTCAGGACCTTCTACGACCGTCCGTATTCGGTCGACGACAAGCCGCAGCTGCACGAGGTCATCGACGACTGGAACCGTCGCACTCTGTGGCCGAAGATGTACACTCACACGCACGACGACGGCAGCGTCCGGCTGATCGGCGAGGCGCAGCTGCTGATCGGCCTCGGCGTCGGCCTGGAGCACTTCGTGTCCAGCACGGTGAGCTGGGTGCGCGCGTCCATCGAGTTCGACAAGTGGGTCGTGGAGACCCTGGGCCTGGCCAAGGACGCGGACAGCGAGGCCGACGGCGACGGACCGGCGGACGGTCCCGCCGAGGACTGACCCAGCCGCGCCACCCCGCCGCCGCGCCCGCCCGCGCGCCGGCAGCAGCCCGGTCCCGCGCACCCGGCCGACGTACCCACGGCGGCCGGGCGCGCGAGGCCGGGCTTTCGCGTGCGCCGATCCGCCCGTCCGCACGCCCTTCGCCAGGAAGAACGCGGCCGCCTCCCGGACACTGGTCCGGGGGAGGGACGGACGCGCGAGCCAAGGGAGCCCTGCCATGTCGGAGACCACCACCGTCGCCGTGCTCGGCGCGGGCGCGCTCGGCGCCGCGATGGCGACGCGGCTCGGCGGGACCGGGCACGAGGTGCGGCTGTGGAACCGCACGCCGGACAAGGCCCGCGCCGCCGCGGAGCACGCCGCCGGGGTGACGGCCGTGGCAGCCCTGGCCGACGCGGTCGCCGGCGCGTCCGCCGTCATCACCGTGCTGCGGGACGGCGAGGCGGTGTCCGCGGTCATGGCGGAGGCCCTCCCCCGGCTGGCCGAGGGCGCCGTCTGGGTGCAGGCCAGCACGGTGGGCCCGCAGAGCGCCGCCGCCCTCGCCGGGCTGGCCCGCGACCACGGGGCCGCCTACCTCGACGCACCGGTGTCCGGCAGCACCGCCCCCGCCCGGCAGGGCAAGCTCGTCTGGCTGGTCGCCGGCCGGGCGGACGTCCTGACCCGGGCGCGTCCCGTGCTCGACGCGCTCGGCTCGTCGGTGCTGCATCTGGGGACGGGGGTGGAAGGCAGCGCCGTCAAGCTCGCCGTCAACGCCTGGATGGCCGCCTCGACGGTCGCGATGAGCGACGTCCTCGCGCTGTGCGACGCGCTCGGCGTCGACCACGCGACCTTCGTCCGGGTGCTGGAGGCGGGCCCGCTCGCGATGCCGTACGAGGTGCAGAAGGTCGGCGCCATGGACGACGCCGCCTACGCCCCCGGCTTCGCCGTGCAGCTCGCCCTCAAGGACCTCGACCTGGCCTCGGCGGCCGCGCCTCCCAGCCCCCTGCTGCGCACCGTCCGCGACCGCCTCCGCACCACCGCCGCCGCCGGCCACGCGGACGACGACCTCGCGGCCGTCGACTACCTGCGGAACACCTGAGACCGCCGGTTGCTACCGGAGCGCGGGGGCGACCTCCTCGCGCAGGACGACCATGCCGTGGCCTTCGGCCAGGTCCACCGTGAGGTGTACCTGGCCGTCGCGGTAGGTGAACGGGAGCTCCGTGCCGTGCGGCTGGAGGGCGACCGCGGCGGGCGGTGCGGGGAAGCGTATCCGCAGCGGGACGCCGACCAGCGGGAAGGGGTCGTTGACCAGGTCGATGCCCTCGGTCCTTGAGGTGATCGGGCTGACCCCCTCGCCCTGCCGGGAGGGCGAGGGGGTCAGCAGGTGGACCACCCGGGACTCCGGCGTGTCGACGACCACCGCCTCCAGATGGGCCGGGCCCTGCGCCCGGACCTCCCGCTCGGGCAGGATGCGGGCGAAGACCTCCGCCAGCAGCCGGTGGTGCGCCTCGGCTGCGTGCCGGCCGATCGCGGTGAAGAGGGGGGCGCCCGTGGTGGCGGTCACGCCGTGGACGACCACCGCGGCACCGGCCGGCCCCGCGGTGCCGACCGGGGTGCAGTCGTGGCCGCTGAAACGGTCCCAGGTCCGCGGGAAGTACCCCGCCACCAGGTCGTACAGCGTCTCCGCCCCGGGCGCGGGCACCAGCGGGAGGCTCGGCTCGTACATCACCTCGGCGAACGCCGCCGCGTCGCCGGCCCGGCGCAGGAAGGCGTGGTCCAGCGGGGCACCGGCGCCCGCCAGGCCGAGGGCCGGCAGCACGGGGGAGCCGTCCTCGCCGAGCGCCGCGTCACCGCTGACCAGCAGGGCCCCGCCGGCGGCGGTGAAGTCGCCCAGCCGGGCCGCGAGGCCGGCGGTGATCCGGGTGGTCTCCGGGACCACGACGGCACGGTAGCCGTCCAGGGCGGCGTCCGGCGGCAGGATGTCGAACTGCAGCGCGAGCCGTTGCAGCCCGCGTACCGCTCCCGCGCCGGCCGGGCGACGGACCACCGGCTCCTGGTGCGCGCCGGGTCCTTCGGCCAGCACACCATGGGCACCCGCAGCTACACCGTGCCGCTGGGCACCACGACGCCCGTACCTCTCGACGCCACCATGAGTGACGGCGCCACCGTCGACGTCGCCGCCAGCGACGCCACCTACACCGTCGCCGACCCGTCGGTGGCCTCCGTCGACCCGGACGGCACCGTGCACGCCCTGGCGCCCGGGGTCACCGTCGTCACCGTCCAGGCCGTCTACCAGGGGCAGATGGCCACCGGCCAGTACACGGTCACGGTCCCCCCGGCCACCGTGCGACTGCCGGCCGGATACAGCGTCACCCACCTCGGCAGCGACATGGACGGCGGCGCCGCCAACGGCTTCGCCACCGTCGACCCCGCGACCGGCGCGGGCAGCATCGCCACCACCGGTTACAACATCTGGAGCAGCACCGACAGCGGCACCTTCCTGCACACCGAGGTGGCGGGCAGCAGCGACGTCACCGCGACGGTCACCATCACCGCCCAGTCCCTGCCGCCCAGCGGTGTCGGCCTGATGTTCAGGGACGGCAGCGCGGAGAACGCCAAGGAGGTCGGCTTCCGCTCGCAGGACGGCGGCCTGCGACTGGTCTACCGCAACGACTCCACGCTGCCGGTCACCGGCTACCTGACCACCGCCAAACCGGTGATCACGCTGCCGGTGCAGCTCAAGCTCGTCAAGTCCGGTTCGACCTTCACCGCCACCTACAACACCGGCTCCGGCTGGACCTCGATGGGGACCGCCACCGCGGCCATGGGCAACGACCTCCAGGTCGGCCTCGGCATCTACTCCGGCGCCTACTCCGGCACCGGGGCGACCTTCGGCGACCTGTCCGTGACCACGGCCTGACCGTCCCGGCGGGCCCCTCGAACACCCGACCCGTACCCGTGGCCCGGACCCCTGTCCCCTGCTGTCCCCGGAAAGGAGAAGGCCGTGCGACTGCCCGCCCCCGACCACGGACTCTCGCCCTACACGGGCTGGACCCGCAGCCACTGGGAAGCGGTGGCCGACCGGCTCCTTTCCGCCCGGCGAGCACACCAGCGACTCGGGCCGGTGGAGCGACGGCCTCGAAGGCTTCGCCCGCAGCTTCCTGCCGGCAGCCTTCCGCCTCGGCGCCGCCGGCCCGCCCCAGGACGGTCCAGGTGATCCGGCCGGGCCGTCCCGGCGCGCCGAACTCGCCGACTGGTACGCGCGCGGGATCGCGCACGGTACGGACCCGGCCGCCGCCGACCGCTGGCCCACCCTGCGGGAAAAAGGCCAGGCCAAGGTGGAGTGCGCCTCGATCGCGCTCGCCCTGCACCTGACCCGGCCGCTGATCTGGGACCGGCTGGACGACGCCGTGCGGGCCAGGACCGTGGCGTGGATGGCCGGCATGATCGGCGCCGGCACCCCGCGCAACAACTGGATCTGGTTCCAGAACATCACCGAGGCCTTCCTCCGCTCGGTCGGCGGCCCCTGGAGCCGCGCCGACCTGGACCGCAACCTCGAACTCACCGAGTCCTGGTACGCCGGCGACGGCTGGTACGCCGACGGTGAATTCGGCGGCGGCCTGCGCGACTTCGACTACTACAACGGCTGGGCGCTGCTCTTCTACCCGCTCTGGTACTGCCTGATCTCCGGCCCCGACACGGAGCCGGGGCTGCGGGACCGCTACGCGGCCCGGCTGGCCCGCTACCTGTCCGACGCCCAGCACCTGGTGGGCGCGGACGGCGCCCCGCTCTTCCACGGCCGCTCGCTCACCTACCGGTTCGCGATGCTCGCGCCCTTCTGGACCGGCGCGCTCTTCGACGCCACCCCGCCGGCGCCGGGGCTGACCCGGCGGCTGGGCAGCGGGGTGCTGCGGCACTTCGTCCGGGCCGGCGCGGTGGACGACCGGGGACTGCTGTCGCTCGGCTGGCACCGGTCCTTCCCCGCGATCCGCCAGACGTACTCGGGCACCGGCTCCCCGTACTGGGCGAGCAAGGGCTTCGCGGGGCTGCTGCTGCCCCCCGGCCACCCCGTGTGGACCGAGCCGGAGCAGCCCCTCGCCGTCGAACGCGCGGACGTGCAGAGGACGTTGGCGGTGCCTGGCTGGCTGGTGTCGGGCACCGTGGCCGACGGCGTGGTCCGGGTGGTCAACCACGGCGGCGACCACGCCCGCCCCGGGCGGGCCGCCCTCGACGAACCCTGCTACGACCGCTACGGCACCGTCGCCGCTCCCGATCACGGCGCGCCCGACGGCGCCGCCCCGCTGGACTCCCACGTGGCCCTGCTGACCCCCGACGGCCGGGCATCCGTACGACGCCCCAACGAGCGGCTGTTCATCGGCGGCCGGGTCGCGGTCTCCCGGCACCGCGCCCACTGGCCGCTCGAACCAGCCGTGCACGGCGGCCCGCCCCGGACCCGGCTCGGCCCGGTCCTGACCACCGGGTCGGTGCTGCGGGGGGCCGTCGAGGTGCGGATCGTCCGGGTCGACCCCGTCCCGCTGCCCCGGGCGAGCAGTCCCGAGGGCCTGCTGGGCGCCGAGGCCTGCGGGCTGCCGGACGGCGAGGCCCCGCATCCGGGTCCCTGGCGGCTGCGCATCGCAGGGGCGGCGCTGGCGGCGGCTGGCAGGACGGCCTGGTGGCCCGGGTCGGCGCCGACCCGGGCCGCGGTCGAGACGGCGGAGGAGATGGTGAGCGCGGTGGTCCTGCTGGGCGGACGCGCGCCGGCCGGCCGCTTCGAGACCGGCGTCAGCCGCCTGCGGGAGGCCAATCCGTTCGGGCGCCGGTCCGCGAGCCCGTGGGTGCGGACCGTCGCACCGGTGGCGGCGGGCGAGATCCACGCGGTCGCCGTCGTGCTCGGCAAGGCCGCCGAGGGCGCGGCCGCGGTACGGCTCACGGTGACGCGCGCCGGCGGCGGCGGGGACGCGGTCACGGTGACCTGGCCCGACGGCGAGCAGGACCTCGTACCGATGCAAGGACCGCCGCCGCCCTGAGCCGCGCGGGCCACTGAGTTCCCGGACCGCCCGGCCGTGGCGCGGCGCCGGTCCGACGCACCCCCGCGTACCCCTCCCGCGTACCCCCCTGCGTGACCTCCCGAAAGGACGCCCACCACCGTGGCACTCTTCGACCTCACCCCCGACGAGCTGCTTGACTACCGGGTCAAGCCCGAAATCCCGCCGGACTTCGAGGAGTTCTGGCGCCGCACGCTGGCCGAGGCCGCCGCCTTCCCGCTGGCCGCCCGCTTCACCCCGTACGACACGGCCCTGCCCAACGTCCATGCCTACGACGTGCGCTTCGCCGGCTGGGGCGGTGAACCGATCGCCGGCTGGCTGCTCGTACCGCGGACCGGGCAGGACGCGGATGGCGGCGGGAACCGGTGCCGTGCGTCGTGCAGTACCTCGGCTACGGCAGCGGGCGCGGCTATCCGCACGACCACACGGTGTGGCCGGCGGCCGGCTTCGCGGTGCTGGTGATGGACACCCGCGGGGTCAGCGGCACGGGCGGTATGCCCGGCGTCACCCCCGACCCGCACGGCGGGTCGGGGCCGCAGGTTCCCGGGTTCGTCACCGCCGGCATCCACGACCCCGAGCGCTACTACCACCGGCGGGTCTTCACCGACGCGGTGCGCGCCCTGCACGCCGCCGCGGCGGCGCCCGGCGTCGATCCGGCCCGCATCGCGGTGGCCGGCGGCAGCCAGGGCGGCGCCATCGCGCAGGCGGCGGCGGCCCTCCACGCCCACCTGCCCGGCCCGACCCCGGCCGCGGCCCTGATCGACGTGCCGTTCCTGACCCACGTCCGCCGGGCCGTCGACATCACCGACTCCGAGCCGTACCGCGAACTCGTCCGCTACCTGTCCACCCGACGGCACGACGTGGACGAGGTGTTCGCCACCCTGTCCTACTTCGACGGCCTGAACCTCGCGTCGTACGGCTCCGTCCCGGCGCTGTACTCGGTGGCCCTGCGCGACCCGGTCTGCCCGCCCTCCACCGTCTTCGCCGCCTACCACGCCTGGCCCGGACCGAAGGAGATCCGGGTGTGGCCGTTCAACCAGCACGAGGGGGGCGGCACGGAACAGCGCGGCGAGCAACTGCGCTACCTGCGCGACCTGTGGGGATGAGCCCGCCGGGAGGGGGACGGCCACCGGCCCGTCCCCCTCGGGCATACGTTCCCCTGGAGCGGAGGCTATTGTCCGGCCTCCCAGAGTGTCCTGAATCGCTGCACCCGCTTGGCCACCCGGTCGGCGCGTAGATCCATCATCGTCTTCATGTTGACTCCGCGCAGGTCGGAGGAGATCTCGTAGGAGAGCGACTCGTCGAAGACGATGAAGTCGTTGGTCTCGTCCATGCGGGCGACGGGCGGCAGTTCGGACAGCGCCAGCACCCGCACTTCAATGCCGAGGCTCTGCTGGTCGTCGCAGAGCCGGCCCAGCTCTGGACTGTCGTCCTCGGGCCTTTCGATGATGAAGAGCCGCCGGATTCGCACGTGCCGCATCTCGATCGCGTCGCGCTGTGCCCGCAGGTACCGCTGCCCGAGCTCGCTGGGCCAGAAGTCGCTGTCGACCGAGGTGCTGGTGGCCTCGATGGTCGTGGCGGCACAGCCGGTGAGGGTGACGATCCAGTCGTGGTCCTCCCCTTCGTAGTCGACGAGCTTCTGATTGAGGTTCTCCATGAGGCCGGTGAGCCGCTGGATCTCCTCGCGCACGAAGGCCTGCGTGATCGCCGGAGCGCTCGACCCGGCGAGGGCGGCGCTGCGGACCAGCCGGGTCACCCCGTCGGGCGGCAGTGCCGAGCGGTCGGCCGGTCCGAAAAGCCCGGTGGCCTCGCTCATGCGGGCGAAGCTGTCGGCAACCAGGTCTTTCATCTCGGAGTCGCGCGACGCGAGCGTCTCCTCGAACGAGCCGAGCCGCCTCTCGAAGCCGATCACGTACTGAACGACCAGTGCCGCGCTGCCGAGGACGATCGATGCGGTCAGCCGCCAGACCTCGGGCTGGCTGGTGATGTCGGCGACCAGATACGTCGCGGCCCCGACCACGGCGCTGATCAGCGTCTTGACCAGGAATAACGGAAGTCGGGGCGGGGCGGAAGGCGCTGTGGAAACTGCCGGGTCCATCGATCGGGCCATGCGACGTCATCTCCCCCGGTGGGACGGTGCGCGTGTACGCCCGTCGGTTGGCGGTCAGAACTGCGGGTGTCCGGCGGCCCGCAAAGCCGGTGTTCCTCTCATTCCCGCCTGCCGGGTGATGGACCCGCACACCCAGGAAGTCGTCCTCCAAGGTCGGCGTCGCAGTCATACGGTCGGGTGGCTGCCTCACCTGCCGTCCTGGGGGCTCAGCTGAAGTAGGGGCCCGTCGATCAGCACCGCCCTGCGCGAACGCGGCGCAGACGAGCTCACCGCGCGACTGGGCGCGCAGGTGGCGATGCTCGCGTTTTCAATCGCCGTCGAGCGCTGGATCGAGTCCAGCCACGACGAACGGTTCCCACTCCACGCCGCAGCGGCTCTGGGCGACCTGCGGGAACGCGCGGCCGAGCTGGACTCCCCGTCCCCCCTTTCCGCCTGACGCGAGCGCAGTGACGGGCCCGGCGGTGGTCCGCCGGGCCCGTCGTGCGGTGACTCAGCCCCGGCGGGCCGAGGAGCGCCGGCGTGTGCCGATCAGGGCCGCGGCACCGGCAGCGAGCACGACGCAGCCGCCGACTGCCGTCCACAGGGTGGCGGCGCCGGAGCCGGTGGCCGCGAGCTCACCGCCCTGGTCGCCGTCTCCGGACGGCGTGTTGGCGGTGGCCGTGGCCGTAGGCGTGGGCGAGGCCGCGGCGGTCGTCGCGTCGATCGCCACGTGCGCGGAGTTGTTCCGCTGGTCGGCCGTCTGGTCCTCCGACGCGAACACATACATCCCGGCGTACTGTCCGGACTCCGCCGTCAGCGGAACGATCTGGAAGGTGAAGCCGGTCGTCTGCCCGGGTTCGAGGGTGACGGTGCGCACGCAGTAGTACAGGACCGGCTTCTTCCCCTGCGGGTAGGCCGACAGCTCCTCGGGACTGCCCAACGCCGTGCGGCAGTCCTTCGGTACGTCCTTGACCTGTACCGACGACGGGAACTCCAGGTAGGCGCCGACACTGCCGCCGACGTTCTCGCTGTACCCGCTGATGGTGGTGGTCCCGGAGTTGCGGGCTTCGAAGGTGATCGCGCTCGGCCGGCCGATGACCGCGTCGAGGCTGCGGTCGACGCCCGCGACGTCGGTGACCGTGCCGGTGTCGAGCTGCGTGTAGTAGAGGTTGTTCTGGGTGTCGATGTCGATGGACGGGTCGTACATCTTCTTGGAGTTCGCGGCCGGGACCGGCACCAGCCTGAGTTCGCCGCCGGTCCCGGCAGTGCCCTCCGGACTGCCGACCCAGTCGTCGCCGGTGAGTCCGGCGCCGTACTGGATCTCGTCGCTGTGCGCCCCGGCGGGGGTCGATATCGTGAAGGGGTCGGACAGCTGGAGCTGCTGGCCGGGCTCGATGTCCGCGTCGGGGAAGGTGCAGTACGCGCCGCGCTGACCGTTGCCGGAATGCTCGTACAGGCAGTTGCTGTAGTTGCCCGGCACCTCCGCGTTGCCGAACTGGTCGTGGACGAAGACCACGATGCCCTTGCCGTCGCGGCTGCCCGCGTTGGCGAAGCGGAGCGGCAGCGCGGCGGTGCCGCCGGGCGTGACCTTGAAGGAGCTGCCGAGGTCGTTGACGACCAGGTCGGGGCCGTCCCCGACCGTCACCCCGACGCTCTGCGCACTCGCGTCCGTGCCGTTGGCCGCCGTCACCTTGAAGGCGACACTGCCGGTCTGCCCGGCCCTTGCCGCGGTCAGGGCACGTACCCCGACCGCCAACCGGCCCGACCCCCCACGGACATCGCCCAGGGCGCAGGACTCGTGCAGGTGATCGGCGGAGGTGTACGCACAGCCGGTCGGCAGGTCGAGCTCCGCGAAGCCGTGCAGCCCGGAGCCGTCGACGGACACCTTCACGCCGCGCAGCGTGTTGCCCGTGACGTCGAAGAACTGCACGCTGAGCGGGCGGTAGTCCGCCCCGTTTCCGGTGTCGCGCACGGGCACGGTGCGATCGAAGCCGGCCGACACCTGCAAACGCTCGGTGGCTGCAGCGTTCGCCACTCCCGTGCCCGCTCCCAGAGCGAAGCCCGTGGCCGCGACACACAGCGCGGAGACGGTGCTGACGAGGCGTGGCAAGGAGACGCGCTGTGCGTTTATGCGAGTCATGGGATCCTTCTGTGAATGGTGAAGATCAGATCGTATGGCCGGGAGTGTCGGCCTGTCCGCGGATTTCGCAGGGAGAACGAAGAACGCACGCGGGCCCCGCGAAAGCGGAATTCCCTTGGGCGGGGACTGCCTCGGGCTAGGAGTACCTCTGAAGGATCTGTGCAGCGATGTCTCGGATGCGCTCGCGGGCTTTTGCGGGGCCGGTGACGGTGACGCTGTTGCCGAACTGCAGGAGCAGGCGAACGTCCTCCACGTCCCGAGCGGTGACCGTGATGCGTACTCGTTGCGTTCCCGCGGTGTCCCGAACGGTCAAGCGGCGGCCGAGGATGCGCCTCGCTCGACTGAGTTGGTCCGAGTCGATTTCGGCGTGGATCCGGAAGGCTTCCGCGTTGTCCCAGTGCGCCGTCAGTTCGCTTGCGACGCTTTCCAGGGTCACGTTCGGACGCATTCGACGAGCTGCCCGAACCGGCTCCCAGTCGACGATCCGTTCCAGCGCGTGAAGCAGGGGACGGCCCGCGGAGTCCGCCACGAGATACCACCTCCCGGCTTTGGCCAGCAGCCCGTACGGGTCTACGACCCGCCAGGTGGCCTCGACGTCCTCGGATCGGCGGTAGCGGATACGCAGCCGCACACCTCGCCGCAGGTCACCCACCAGCGCTGCCGGAGGCAGTCCTTCGATGTCTCCGGAGAACCACGGTCTGTTGTCGGTGGTCACGACCGCGCTCAACGGCAGCACATCGGTGTTCGACAGGCGCAGGGCCGATCGCATCTTCTCGTGCGCGCGCTGGGTGTCGGCCGCGGCTCCCAGTTGCTCGCGCTGCATGTCGTCGAGGCCGTAGAGCGCGAGATGGTCCCGCTCGCCGGGGGTGAGCCGTGACGTGTCGAGCAACCCACCGGAGAGAAGGGTCACCCCGCCCCAACGGCCTCGTCGGATCAGCAGCGGGAAGCCCGCTTCTTGCAGCCACCGCAGGTCGCGCAGGACGGTACGGACCGACACACCGACGTGCGCCGCCAGATCGGCGGTCGTCACGGGCTCCCGAGTCTGCAGCGCCAGCAGCAGTGCGAAGAAACGATCCGAAGTCACGGGATCAAGAATCCCAGGAAACATGACGGAAGCCGTCATGTATGACGGGCAAGCTGCAGTCGTCCAGTGAGACCGACCGGCCCGAGGATGTACAAATGACGGTCCTTCTTGTAGGCGACAGCAACCTCGCTCGCCTGTACGACGAACTCCCCGACCTGGTGCCGCAAGCGTTCGGCGCCGACGTCGAGTGCCGCGCCGCAGGAGGCGCATGGTCCGGATCCCTTCGCCAGCAGATCGGCGACCGGACAGTGCGGGACTACGAGGCGGTCGTGGTGTCGATCGGAAGCAGCGACAGCCACCCGCCCTTCGGCAGTTCCCCGGCAGCCTTCCGCGAGAACCTGTCCCGGGAAATGGAAGGCGGAGGACGGTGGATCGCCCTTCTACCGCGTGACCTGCTGCGCGCTTTCGCCCCCTACACAGCCGACGAGGTCAACCCCCGGATCCGGGGCTTCGGTCGGATTCTGGCCGAGTTGGTCAAGGCGTCCGGCGGCATCGCACTGGATGTCGGGGCGATAACCGGACCACTCGCGCTGGCGGCGTACGACGACGATGGCATCCATCTGACGCGCGAGGCCTACGAGAAGCTGGTGCCCGAGATCGCCGACGCGATCAGGGCGGTCGCACGATGAAGTAGCTCCTCGCGGCATGGGAACGCGGGGCAGGTCGTCGGGCAGAAGGCGGAAG